>NZ_JAFNOU010000006.1:0-212291 GCF_026536125.1 Gilliamella sp. B3783 | reverse complement strand
GGCATCGGGCATCGGGCATCGGGCATTATTAGATAGTCTAGTTACAACAAGTCATCGCGTCAGTGGATTATCCTCGCACTTATCGACTTTTATCTCTTTTTTCACATTTTTAAAATTTTTATATTTCCTTAAACACTTTTCGAGCATTATTTCGTTAAATAATTTATATGTAAAAGATTATTTTAAATTAATTCAATCGACATTAGCGCAATGTTCTTTATTGATATTTTTTATTTTATTGACGACTCATACCGCTCAAGCATTAAGTACAACGACAGCGAAAGCGATAGAAGGTAGTGCGCCGGAAGTGATAAATATCGATTTGGCAGCGAATAAGCAAGGATTTACGGTTAATGGTATTTTTTACAGTGAAGCAAGTAACAATATCAAAGGTGATGTAATTAAGGAATTTAGTGGTGAGTTAAGCCCTGCTGATTTTATCGTTAAGAATTTTTACTATAATTCATTGGATAACACATTAAATTATGCGGATAAAGATGGTGATGGGATAGATGCATCAAAGCCATTTTTACTTTCATTTACCAGTAAACAGTGGTATGACGGTAATGGAAAATTAATTACAGATATTAGTAAAACAATGGGGTGCGGAAGTGGTTATCCGATGCCATTAACGCTTGAAATAACAACACAAGTAAAGACCTATTCTAAATATGGTATCCCTCGGGAAAGTGATTATGTGCCAATAGTAAAACGTTATCAAATTTCTTCTAAACCTCTACTTTGTTATGCTAAACCTAATGCAACAATTGTTAACAAATCTAATCAATGGATTAGTTATAATGCCGATGGCAGTGGTGAAGCTTGGAATGATGTTAATCGTACCAGTCGTCATCCGATTCACGGTGGTGGTTTTACGGCAGATTATGTTCCAGATATGGGATTTAAGGTCAATCCTACTGTATCGAAAGCGACGTTTCCAACAACTGGTTTTCCTGGCGCTAAGTTTCAGTTAGTTATGTCAGGTGCACAAACTGATTATAGTTATAGTATCATAGCTAACCCTGGTGGGCAGGTTTCGGTTGATCCGCAAGGATTTGTTAAAATCAAAGATAAACCGACTGGTAATGTAACAGTAAGTATTGTCACCAAAAGAGATAACTCCAAAGTTTTTACTTATACCTTTAATCCAACAAGTATTTGGATAATTCCACAAGGTAGTAATTATATGGATTTTGAGAGTGCAAAAAATCGATGTGGTGGCATCCAAAATATACCGGCTATTTCAGTGTTTACTAATTCACCACAAAATAATATAGCGCCTAATGTTGATTGGGATACCAGTATGAACACCTTTACACGGGCGATAGGACAAGGCGTGTTCCCAGAATGGGGATTTACAAATTTTGCTGCTTATCCGGATTCGCAATGGGGTAACTTTGTACAAGCTTTGGATGGAAAAGCATTCTATTGGACATCTAGTGTTCATCTTACTGGTAGTTATATGTTTGTTGCTGATGCAAGAGCAGGTAATGTAAATACTTATTCTGTTACTTATCAACATTTAGTTGCCTGTAAAGGCTAAATAATTTTTACAATGGTATATTTGATCTCATTATGATGGTTAGTGCCATCTACTAATGGGCTATGCAACTTACAAGGGTAAGAAAAAACGCATTGTGATGATTATATTATTAGAGAGAAAACAAAATTTTGTCTTGTCGCTAAGCGACAAGCAAAATTTTTTAAAATGAATGCATAAAAAATAAACAGATAACGGTGCTTTATTGATAACTTAGCAACAGTTAAAAGATACTTCAGTTGAGCGTAAATAATAATTATAGATAACTGTGCTAAACAGATAAATTTTTTAACTTAATTCACTTAAATTTATATTGGAATTAATCGCTAACTTTTTATCATTTTCATAAAAACGACTTGAGTTAAGTGAATTACAGCCATCTATTTACCAATAAATCTTACATATTTAACCAGTTAAACGACTAGGTAAATTTACTCTGTAGGTTATATAGTCATGTTGTTCATTAAGTTATGTATGATAAAAGTAGCGTATTGATAAATAATAAAATATTTATGCTGATTTTTTAATCTGTAAGTGGGATTTTTAGTTCAGCGTTTACCAAAATAAATCAAGGCAATGTCTAACAGCAAAGCGCTTAAAAAACACCATAATCTTTAAGCAATCACCACGATAAATGAATGATAATTTGCTAGATAACGGTTATTTTTCAACCATTAAAAATGGATCAGTGTAGTCATCTGATTTACTTTTAGTCGATTATTATTTTAACTTTTAAAGTGCTGTACCTTTACGGGGTGTAAAAAATTGTGTCATATCTAAGCCTTCTATTTCAAGTAGTTTAATTTTTTTATCTATGCCACCAGCATAACCGGTTAAATTACCATTGGCACCAACAACTCGATGACAGGGGATAATAATGGATATAGGATTATGACCAACCGCACCGCCAACGGCTTGGCTTGACATGCTAGCCTTATTTGTTTGTAGTGCAATTTGTTTGGCTATATTGCCATAGGTGATTACATGCCCGTAAGGGATCTGACACAAAATTTGCCAGACTAAGTGTTGAAAAGGGGTACCTTGTGGCGCGAGTTCAAGTTGCTTAATGTTAGGTTTTTTCCCTGCAAAATAATCATCGAGCCATTTTTTTGTCTGATTAAAGATGGGTAGGTTTGCATGATATTGTTTTTCTGCTTTGAGAATGGTACCGAAATATTTTTGTCCTTCAATCCAAACGCCAACTAATTTATTTTGTTGACTTGCTAGACTGATTGAGCCCATAGGTGATTGGTATTGAGATAGATAAAACATGCTGACCTTTTTAATGTTATCACTTGAAATAATTGATTAATTGTGCAGGTTTATTGTAACAAATTCTATCATTTTTTTAATTGCAAAAAGTATGTTGAGTTAAAGATGCCCCAATGTTGAGGGGGCATCTTTTAACTGTTAGATATTATTGTTTGCCTTTTTCGACATAACTCATATCACCTAAACTTTCAACAATAAATTTGCCATCATCGGTATAACGAATTTTAGTTACACTTGCATTACCTAAACCTGCGGTTATCGGTTTATCTAACAGCTCTTCAACCATTGCCATAATTGCCAAACCATGCGATACGACTAAAACGTTACCGCCACCTTGTGCTTTGGCTGATTCTGCAATCATTTTTAATGATTCTTGCATGCGAGTTTTTACTTTATTATAGTCTTCTGCTTCTCCTGATTTTTCAACAGCAGCAATCGCGTCGATCATTTTTTTAAGTGTTACTTTACCTTTTGCTAAATCGTCCATAAGATCTTTATCAGATGCGTAACCTAAATGTTTGGCTGCCGGATTCCACATATTAGGGTCAAGATCACCTTCATATTCGCCAAAGCAATTTTCCCGTAATCCTTCCATTTCGTTTATTTGCACTGGCACACCTTTTGTTTCGAGAATAATACGTGCAGTTTGCCTTGCTCGTCCTAAATCACTAGAATAGACCGAAATAAAATCAACATCTTTTAACCCTCGACCAAGTTGCTGAGCAACGTCAATACCAGGTTTGGTTAATGGGGTATCAGACCACCCCTGAACACGATGTACATTATTGAACATGGTTTTACCATGTCGAGTAACATAAAGATAGACATCTTGAGCGAAAGCATTTGTTATCGTAAAAAGAAATACCAATAACAAACTTGAAGATTTTATTAATGTTTTCATAAAAAGTACCTCATAGTGTTCTGATTTATAATAAGTTAAAACGGTATTCTGCAATAAATTCAGCACCTAAGAACTGTGCAGTTTGTGATTTACCATTTCGTAAAATGGGTGTGCGATTTTTATGTTTATAAGACCATCCGGGCCCAACCATTCCCCAAAGGGTTAACCCTTTTAAACTATTATTGGTCGGGATCCAGCTGGTGAACAGGTTAAATTCGCTTGAGCGTACGGTTGTGTGCCTGAATTTAAACTCCCCATAATTTGCAGTTAAACCAAGCGTTAAATCGGGATATAGCTTATAATCAATGATTGTTGATAATGCTCGTTCGCCATGTCGTAAATAATCTTCGCCTGCTTGCGTCATAGACATAAATGTACCGCGTGAGTGGCTAGACATATGGCGATGATAATAGCCTAACTGTCCTTGACCTTTTTTAGCATCAGTATAGGCAATGCCAATTTTAGCTCCCCACTTATCATCTTGCCATTTGACATCAGCGGCATAGTGATTGGCATGTTTATCAAAATAACGTTTGCTTAGTGCCATTTTTTTATAATTATTTAGCGATTTGGTAAAATATAGTTGGGTGCCAATTGTTAACTTATCGATTGGTTTAATGCTACCTAAAAAGATTTGACGGCGTAAATAGTCTTTGCTTTCACCAATGGCATATTCAACGCTGTAAAATTTATTTTTTAGTGAAATATCGCCTGTGGCAATATAATCAATGGTGTGTTTGCCATCACGACTTTTAAACTGTTTTTTATCGGGAGAGTCGCGAGAAATTGAATGCGTTATATAAGCCCCTTTTAATGTCACTTCACCGTAATTTAATGTTGCGCTATAGCCTTGATAAGTTGTTGGCGATAGGCGAGTAGTATTAGAAATAACCCCAAAGTTTTTCATTGTATGCCAGCCAATATTACCATTAAGATTAACATCAGCTACTTTCGCTTTTAATTTTACATAACGTTGGCCTATTTTAGTGTAGCCACCGGCATTGCTACTTTTGGCTTTATTGCCTTTATTGTAAAGTACGCCTCGACTTGCAAAGTGATCACTGGCAGCTAAACGAAATGCTCGATAAAAATCAGCATGTAAACTAATAAAATCAGCCAAATAACCGGATTGATAACTTACTGCAACGCCATGCCCCCATGCATTGTGAACTGTTTTTGGATTTTCGGCTTCTTCTTTTAAATACTTCCAATAGTTTTTGGTTGTTAGCACGATTTTGGTATCTTTAAAAAATTCATTATCAGCTATTGATTTAGGTTCATATTTTGATGTCGATTCATTAGCTACCACAAGACTACTCGTCAAGCTAAAAAGTATAACAGTGAGGGATTTTAATTTCATTCCTAAATTCCTAAAGTGTTTATATTCAAAATTTAAAATAATTAATATTTATAAGTTTTTATTTTTTACTAAACATTTAGGTTTTGCCTGCCATGGCAGTAACAATCCAATCTGCTCAATTTTTTGTCGGTCTAATTTTTTAAGGTAGATTTACCTTTTTCAACATAATGCATGTTGCCTATTTCAACCACGTTGTATTGGCCGTTTTTGTAAACAATTTTAACGACTGTTGCATTCGATAATGGTTTATTTTTATTGCTGTTGTCAGTAAGATCAGAAATCATTACTTGCATTGACATTCCAGATGAAATCGCTAACACATTTTTTTGGTGATGTTTGATTGCATTATTAACGATAGTCTTTAGCGCTGCTTGTGTACGCTGTTTAACTTGTTGATAATCTTCGGCTTGATGTTTAGGATCAGCTTTGGCAATAGCATTCGTCAATGCAGCGACAGAAATCTTACCTTCTTTATAGCTTTTATAAAAACTGTCGACAGATTTATAACCCAAAGAATCCATACTGGCGTTAACCATTTTGGCATTCGGCCCACCTTCAAAACCACCATAAAATACTTCACGTAAACCTTTCAGTTCTTGGATTTTATAATCTTTTACCCCTTTTTGTGCTAGCAATACTTGCATTGTTTCGCGCTGGCGACCTGCATCACTGGTATAGTAAGCATCAAATTTAATATCTTTAAGGCCTTCACCTAAATAGCGAGCAACTTCAATACCTTGTTCAGTTAAAGGCGAGTCAGCCCATCCTTGAACCAAATCATAACTATTGAAAAGTGTTTTTCCATGACGAGCAAAATAGATGGTGATCGTGTCTTGTGATGAATTTGATGATAATTGAGCACAACTCGTGATTAATAGGCTAGATGCAATCAAATTTACGGTAACGAGTGTTTTTATGATTATTTTTTTCATATTCTAGTTCTAACTTTTTAGTAAAGTAGCTAACCATTCTGCCTTGACACAATAATTAACTACTTTTTAACTCGCAATTAGTCAATGATAGACTAATCACTTTATCGTTTATTTTAATGTTTCACCATTTGAGGCGATGACAGATTGATACCAATAAAAACTTTTCTTTTTATAACGCGTTAAGCTACCTGAACCATCTTGATTAAGATCGACATAAATAAAACCATAACGTTTGGTTACTTCTGCTTTTGAGGCACTGATAAGATCAATGGGTCCCCAACTCGTGTATCCCATGACTTGTACACCATCATTGATTGCTTCTCGAATTTGCACAAGGTGATCATTCATATAATTAATTCGATAGTCGTCGTTGACAGTGCCGTTATCCTCAAGTTTATCTTTAGCACCTAAACCATTTTCGACAATAAATAGCGGTTTTTGATAACGTTCATAAAGCATATTAAGTAAATAACGAATACCAATAGGATCGATTTGCCATCCCCATTCAGAAGCTTTTAGATAAGGATTTGGCACCATATCTAAAATGTTACCTTTCGTTTTTTGTGATTCATCCGCTGTTGCGCAGCAACTCATATAATAACTAAATGAAACAAAATCGATCGTTTCTTTAAGATCTTCATGATCTTGCTCTGTTATTGTTAGTTTAATATTGTTCTCTTTAAAAAATCGGTGCATATAGGTTGGATAGTATCCACGCACTTGTACATCACCAAAAAATAACCAACCATGATTTTCTTGATGAGTAGCCCATACATCTTCTGGTTTTGGTGTAAGTGGGTAGGCAACAGCACCCAATAACATATTACCGATTTTTGCATCAGGAATCATGTTGTGGCATAGTTTTACTGCTCGGCTACTCGCGACAAGTTGATGATGAATCGCTTGGTAAATTTGTGCTTTGCTGCTATTGCGGGCAAGCCCAACACCGGTAAACGGTTCGTGTAATGACATATTGATTTCATTAAAGGTTAACCAAAGTTTTACTTTATTTTTATAGCGTTCAAAAACTGTTTTAGCATAAAGGGTAAAAAAGTCGATCACTTTACGGTTTGCCCAGCCACCATATTGTGTAACTAAGTGGTAAGGCATTTCGTAATGAGATAAAGTAACTAATGGTTTAATATTGTGTTTTATCATTTCATCAAATAGCTTATCGTAAAAAGCAAGCCCTGCCTCATTAGGCTGAGTTTCATCGCCATTTGGAAAGATCCTAGTCCATGCAATAGAAGTGCGTAAACAGGTAAAGCCCATTTGTGCAAATAGTGCAACATCTTCCGGATAGCGGTGATAAAAATCGATTGCTCGATCTTTAATACTAGTAATGTTATGTTCATTACGATCAACAATATCACCAAATAGTCCATTAGGTGTACAGTCCGAGGTCGATAGCCCTTTGCCATCTTCACGAAATGCCCCTTCTACTTGATTGGCGGCAATCGCACCGCCCCATAAAAAATCTTCAGGAAATTTTGTTGACATGTTTTACTCCTTATTTGTCGATAATGCCAATAATGCATCACCAATTTGAATATTATCTTGTTTAAAAATACATTGAATATCTTGATAATTATCTGTATTTGTTACGATAATTGGTGTAGTGACTTCAAATCCAGCTTGTTTAATAGCATCTATATCAAAGCTAACAAGTAGATCACCTTTCTTGACTTTACTGCCAGCTTGTACGTGAGCTTCAAAGTATTGACCCTCTAATTTAACAGTATCAATACCAATATGAATTAAAATTTCAGCACCTGAATCAGTTTGTAATCCAATCGCGTGTTTAGTTCTAAATAGTGAGACCACTTCACCATCATCGGGTGCAACAGCTTGACCAATTGTTGGTATTATCGCTACACCTTTTCCCATTAGTTCATTGGCAAAAGTAGGGTCATTAACTTTATTTAAAGCAATTAACTCACCTGTCATTGGGCTAAATAAGGTAACGCTGCTGTCATTAACTTTATCATGTTGTTTTTCAGTTTGTTGTTCGTTTTGTCCGATTACATCGCGTTTATCTTTCGCAATTCCAAAAAGATAAGTAGCAATCAAGGCAAGCATAAATGAGATTAAACAACCCACAACGACCGCATAAAATCTTTCATCGATACCTTCAGCAGGAATTAATTGTAAAAATGAAAAGATACTAATAAAACTAAATGAGTAAATTACCGTATGGAAGTAACCCACAATACCGCCACCAACTGTAGCGGCTAGACAGCCAATCACAAAGGGTCTTTTTAACGGTAAATTAACACCATAAATAGCCGGTTCTGTTACCCCAAAAATGCCCGATAAAACGGATGAACTGGCCAATGCTTTAAATTGTGGATCTTTTGCTCTTAGCATCACCGCTAAAACAGCCCCCACTTGTGCAAAAACCGCTGGGAATAAAATTGGTAGCATAAAATCTTCGCCACTGATAGATAAGTTATTCATGGCAAACGGGACTAATCCCCAATGAATACCAAAAATAACCATCACTTGCCAAACTGCAGCTAAAATCATTGAGGCAATAATTGAGTTGAGTTGATATACATAAATAATACCAGCAGCTACAATATCGCTTAAAAATGAGACCACAGGACCAATAACTGCAAAAGTTAATGGCACAGTAATTAGTAACCCAAGCAGGGGCGAAATAAACTTTTTAAACGAGTCATGTAATATTTTATTAAAGCTTCTTTCTAATAAGCAATAAAACCAACTCGCTAAGATGATTGGAAAGACAGAAGATGCATAGGGAATAAGGTTTATCGGAATAGAGAAGAATTCCGTTTTAAGGGCTAAAGCACTCCCCATCATATTGACTATATTGGGGTGGACTAAAGCGCCGCCAATTGCCATACCAACGTAAGGATTACCACCAAATTTTTTCACGGCAGAAAAACCTAAAATTAGTGGTAAGTAGTAAAAAGGCGCATCGGCAATCGCAAATAAAAAATTATAGGTTGGTGTCGCAGGCTGAACAAGATTCAATACTTGCAATAATGATATGAGGCCTTTTAAAATACCGCCCGCAACGATGATAGCTAATGCAGGAATAAATATACCAGAAACTAAATCAATTAATTTAGATAAAATGCCCGATTTTTTACCTGATGAACTGTTTGGTTGAGAAATTTCATTTAATTTGGTTAATTCCATAATATCGTTAAACACATCAGCAACATTGTTACCAATAACGACCTGAAATTGCCCACCGCTTTGTACAACAGTAATTACACCTTTTTGTTTTTTTAAAATATCGGCATCAGCTTTATTGTCATCTTTCAATACAAAGCGTAATCGAGTTGCACAATGAACTAAACTGGTAATGTTCTCTTTTCCACCAACGTGTTGAATAATTGATTCGGCAAGCCCTCTGTTTTTCATACCTTATCCTTATTAAAAGCAAAAAAAAACCTAACCACCTTTGTTCAAGGTGATTAGGTTTTGCTTGCATAATTTATTGTTCTATTATGCAATAACAATCCAAAAATTATGAAGTTAGGCTAACATAAATTGTGAAAAGTAAATATCACTTTTTGAAAGTCATTACAAAAATGTGATCTATTTCACATTATTGCGTTTTAAGCTCATTACGTAAACGTTCAATGTGGATGGTTAAATATAAACTTTCGTCATCGGTAAGAGGGTGCTGATATTGTTGAATTAGATGTAAGTCTATTTGTTTGGTACAAAGGTAAGCGTGCTCATATTTTTGCCGAATTATCTGATACAGTGAAGCATCTTGTTGTACTTGTTTGCTTTGGTTTAAAATTCGATGAGCAAAAAATTTCAAATGTGTTACAAACCGCTGATAAGATAAACAATCTTCATCATATTCGAAGTTGAAATGATATTTTACAATATTAAGGATTTCCCGCATAATCTTTGTCATTTTGACGATATTTGGCATGGTATCATTTAGCTGTGCATTAATAATATGAAAAGTGATAAAGCCGGCTTCGTCTTCGGGTAATTCAATATTCAAACGATCTTTTATTACCGATAAAGCGTATAACCCCATTTGGAACTCTTTGGGGTAGAGTTTTTTTATTTCCCACAAGAAACTATTTGGAATGTCAAATCCTTGCTTATGACGCTCTATGGCAAAATGAATATGATCAGTGAGTGAAATATAAATACTATCTTGTAGTTTTCCTTCTATAAATTGCTTGGCATGTTGAATAATAATTTCTGAAGTGGTGAGTACTTCAATTGGAATTTCAGAAAGTAACTCAGCAAATTTGGGCAAAGTTTCTTTATTGGTTAATGAAAACTGCTTTTCAATTAGGGTTGGATCAATTAAATCACCTTCACGTTTTTTAAAGCCAACGCCTCTACCCGTTACAATTAATTCATTGCCTTTAGCATCAAGCGTAATAACTACATTATTATTAAGTATTTTATGAACTTTCATAGCTTAGGATTTAATTTATCGGTTAAAATATTATGAATAGCTAATCGAAAATGGAAAGTTAAAATATCAAAAAGTGTGATATTTATCATAATTCCAACAAAATTTTATTGCTTTTTGAGGAAAAAATAACAAAAAACCCGATACATTGGTCAATATCGGGTTTGCACTTTAACATTAGATTAAAAAAATTATTGAGCCAGTAACTTATTCATTGTCTGAATAAATTTACTCGGATCACTAAGCGAACCTTTTTCGGCAAGCAGCGACTGATCTAATAATAATTCAATCCAATCCTTGAATGCAGCTTCATCTTGGGTATCGGCAATGCGTTTAACCAAGCTGTGATCAGGATTAATCTCAAAAGTATATTTTATATCTGGCGCTTTTTGTCCTGCTGCGGCAAAGAGTTTAGCCATTTGTGTTGTCATTTCATCAGCAGCCGTAGTCACAATTGCTGGCGTATCCGTTAAGCGATGGGTTAATTTGACTTCTTTAACTTTATCACCTAATACTTTTTTGACTCTCTCAATAAATGGTTCAAGTTCTTTTTCAACTTGTTTTTGTGCTTCACTATCTTGATCGGCTAATTTTTCGATTGATTCGTCTGATTTGCTGATTGATTGGAATTGTTTACCATCAAATTCAGTTAAATTGCTCATCATCCATTCATCAATACGATCAGAAAGTAATAAAACTTCAATACCTTTTTTACGGAATAACTCAAGATGAGGACTATTTTTTGCTGCGCCATAACTATCAGCAGTAATATAGTAAATTTTTTCCTGACCATCTTGCATGCGGCTAATGTAGTCTTCTAATGAGACAGTTTGTGCATCACTATCACTATGGGTTGTAGCAAAACGCAATAATTTAGCTATCGCTTCACGGTTAGCAAAGTCTTCACCTGTACCTTCTTTTAATACTAAACCAAACTCACTCCAGAATTGTTGATACTGTTGTTTGTCGTCTTTGTCTAATTTTTCAAGCATCTGTAATACACGTTTAGTACACGCATTACGTAAACTTTGGGTAATTTTATTGTCTTGCAGAATTTCACGCGATACATTTAGTGGTAGATCATTTGAATCAATTAATCCCTTCACAAAACGTAAATAGTTAGGCATAAATTGTTCCGCATCATCCATAATAAATACGCGTTGAACATAGAGTTTTAAGCCGTGTTTGTTATCACGATTCCACATATCCCAAGGTGCTTTAGATGGGATATAAAGTAAACTAGTATACTCTTGTTTACCTTCAACGCGATTATGACTCCAGCTTAAAGGATCGGCAAAATCGTGAGAAATATGTTTATAAAACTCTTTATATTCTTCATCAGTTATTTCAGATTTGCTTCTTGTCCAAAGCGCTTGAGCTTTATTAACTTTTTCCCATTTAACTTCTTTACTTTCTTCGTCTGTGGTTTGTACTTCAACCGGAAGAGAAATATGATCAGAATATTTGCTGATAATTGATCGTAAACGCCAGTCATCTAAAAACTCTTTTTCATCGTCTTTTAAATGTAATGTGATTTCAGTTCCTCGGGTTTCTTTATGATCATCAGAAATAGTGTATTCACCTTCTCCGGCTGATTCCCACATGACGGCTTCATCTGCATTTGCAGTAGCGGCGCGCGTTCTAACGGTCACTTTATCAGCAACGATAAATGCGGAGTAAAAACCGACACCAAATTGGCCAATTAACTGACTATCTTTAGCTTGATCGCTACCAATTGATTCTAAAAATGCTTTGGTGCCTGACTTAGCAATAGTGCCAAGATTTTCAATGACTTCGTCACGAGTCATACCAATACCGTTATCCGAGATTGTTAGCGTACCAGCATCTTTATCGGTTGAAATACGTACGCCTAGTTCACCATCACCGGCGTATAGATTTGGGTTTTCTAATGCTTTAAAACGGAGTTTATCGGCAGCATCAGATGCATTAGAGATTAGTTCACGTAAAAATATCTCTTTATTAGAATATAAAGAGTGGATCATTAAATGAAGAATCTGTTTAACTTCGGATTGAAATCCTCGTGTTTCGGTTCCTTGCTTACTCATTGACTAGTACCTCTTACTCTATTAAGTAAATTCAATTAACGATTGCGACCATAATGATTGTTAACTCATTGATATACTTTAACGATTATTTTAAAAAAATATCAATACAAAAGGGTATTAACGTTAATCGAATAACATTGTTTTAACCATATGATTTATTATTGTATTGGTATATGGGAATAAAAAAATCGTTTTCAATAGACGTTTGCAAATTTAGTGGGTAGTTTGCTGGTTTTTTGTAAAGTTGCCAAAAAAGCCCTGACATTAATTCAGGGCTGATTAACAACTTTCTAATGATTATTCTGGTGTAAATCCAAAAATAAGAATCGCGATAATTGCTACTGGAATAACAAATCGTGTCAATAAAGTCCAAACAATAGTCCAGAATGAATTTAAGTTGAGCTCTTGACGGATGCGTTTTTGATTCATCATCCATGCACCAAAAATAACCGTACCTAGTCCTGTGACCGGCAACATAATTTTACTGGTTATGTAGTCAAGAATATCAAAAATATTTTTGCCAAATAGCGTTACATCGGCCCATTTGTTGAACGATAAAATACAGGCAATACCTAATGCCCAAATAATAATACTACTTACAGCGGTTGCTGTTTTACGGCCCATATGTGTTTTTTCTTCTAGCAATTCAACTGTTGGCTCAAGTAAAGAGATAGAAGAGGTTAATGCAGCAAAAGTTAAAAAGATAAAGAATAAAATACCTAAAATTAAACCACCACCCATATTACCAAATGCAATTGGTAACGTAACAAATATTAAGCCTGGACCAGAACCTGGTGTTAGATTGTTGGCAAAAACTAATGGGAAAATCGCTAAGCCAGATAAAACAGCCACAATAACATCTAATATCACGACTGTACGGGCGGTTGATAACAAGTTAACATCCTGTCCTAAGTAAGAGCCATATGCCATCATAATACCCATACCTAATGATAGACTGAAAAATGCATGTCCCAACGCAGCTAAAATAGCTGTGCCGTTTAATGCTGACCAGTTAGGTGAGAATAAGAATTCACAAGCTACACCAAAAGACGGTCCACTTGCATAAGCCGCGTAACCTACTAATACTAATAGTAAAATGCCTAAACCTGGCATCATCACTTTACAGCCACGCTCTAAACCTGCTCCGACACCTAAGGCAACAATAAATGCAGTTGCAAACATAAATACGGTATGCCAAGTGAGTAAACTAGTCACATTACCAAGGAAGTCAGTAAAAATTTGTCCGGTAATTTCGCCTGTTGCGTTTTCAAAGGTCCCTTCTGCTGCCAGCACAATATAATCTGTAGCCCATCCACCGATTACACTATAAAAAGATAAAATTAAAAATGAGCCAAGTACACCAATAATACCAACCCAACGCCATGATTTAGAACGTCCCTCAGAAGCGGCGACATCTTCCATTGTATGAATCGGATTTTTTTGCCCGCGGCGACCAATTAACCATTCTAAAACTAAAATTGGTAGTCCAATCATGAACATGAACAGTAAATAGGTGAGTACAAATGCTGAACCACCCATTTCACCTGCCATATATGGAAATTTCCAAATATTACCTAAACCCACTGCAGAACCCGCCGCTGCAAGCATAAATCCCATGCGAGAGCTCCACTGCGAGTGACTTTTCTTCATAGTACCTGTACTCATGAATATCTTTTCCTTTACTCTTAATTAAACGTTTAATTTTAGTGTAAACAAATGCTCAAAAAGCTTTTTTATTAAAAAAATTAAGTGTTAGATCATGCCATGAAACCAAGCTATAAACAAGAAAACATTACTTTATTTACTATATCTGTCTAAAATTTTAGCTTGACGTTATTAGTAAATTAGCATCTATTACTGAATAATTTTTATATTAATTATTCTATTAGATTGACTTTGTTCATTAAATTAATGTCAATAAAAATTAGCCTACAAGTAGAGTAGAAAAAACTTATTTTGATAATAAAAATAAACGATTGAATGAACGTACCCAGCCAGCTGTAATTTCTATTAGGTTTTTATTATGATCATCATAATTAATGAACTAAGAATAGTTTGGGCAATTTGTTGATAATTACTGATAGTTAGAATATAGTTAATTTCAGTTTTGATAATCTTATAATACATAATCATGTCACAAAATATCGATATTAATGAAATCAATAAATTTTCACAGATGGCTGCCCAATGGTGGGATCCCAATGGTAAATGTAAGCCACTACATATTATTAATCCATTACGAGTAGACTATGTTAAGCAAAAGTGTGGCTCATTAGAGCAAAAAAATGTATTAGATGTAGGATGTGGTGGGGGAATTTTATCTGAAAGTTTAGCCAAACTCGGTGCTAATGTTACGGCAATCGATCTAGCTGATGAATCATTACAAGTGGCAAAATGCCATGCACAACAAAGTGGTCTTTCTATCACATATTTAAAACAGACCGTTGAAGAGCATGCTGACCAAAAAAGTGATTATTATGATATGATTACGTGTATGGAATTATTAGAACATGTTCCCGATCCCTTTTCTATCATTAACGCTTGTGCAAAATTACTTAAACCTGGCGGAAAACTATTTTTATCAACCATTAATCGCAATTATAAAGCTAAATTAATGTTGATTTATGGTGCTGAATATATTGCAAGACTAGTACCAAAAGGCACACATGACGCCAATAAATTTATTCGTCCGTCAGAGTTAATGCTATGGGTTGAACAATCAGGTTTAGTGGTTAAAGATATTATCGGAATGGAATATCATTTACTCAAAAATCAATTTACATTAGGATCGAATGTCGATGTGAATTATATTATGATGGCGCAAAAAGAGATTAATAATGATTATGAGTAAGTTAAATTTTTTGATATGTAAGTGAACAAACACTTAATAAAATATTAAATTTAACTAGTTTTTCATAAAAAAGAAAGGTAGAATACGTCGGCAATATTTTATCAACAATTCAACTCAATGGTGAATATTGTCATGTCTCGTATCGTAAAAGAAGCCCTCACATTTGATGATGTGTTATTAGTTCCCGCTCACTCATCTGTATTACCTAACACTGCTGATATTAGTACTCAATTAACGAAAACAATAAAACTTAATATTCCAATGCTTTCAGCTGCAATGGATACGGTTACCGAATCCGATCTGGCTATAGCCCTTGCTCAAGAAGGTGGAATTGGTTTTATTCATAAAAATATGCCAATAGACGTTCAAGCAAATCATGTTAAGCGTGTTAAAAAGCATGAAAGTGGTATTGTACAAGATCCAGTTTCAGTGTTACCAACAGCAACAATACAGCATGTTATTGATCTTGCTAAAGAGTATGGCTTTGCCGGTTTTCCTGTTGTCACCAAATCGCAAGAATTAGTGGGGATTATTACTGCACGGGATGTAAGATTTGCCACCGATTTGTCGTTACCGGTTACTGCAGTGATGACCCCTAAAGAACGTTTAGTAACGGTCAATGAAGGTGAAAAACGTGAAAGTGTTCTGCAAAAAATGCATGAACACCGCGTTGAAAAAGTATTAGTCGTTGATGATAAATTCCACTTAAAAGGCATGATCACCGTTAAAGATTACAATAAAGCGGAGCAAAAACCGAATGCTTGTAAAGATGAAAAAGGACGCTTGCGTGTCGGTGCTGCGGTAGGTGCTGGTGCTGGAAATGAGGAGCGCATTGCTGCCTTAGTCGAAGCGGGTGTCGATGTGCTGTTAATTGACTCTTCACATGGTCACTCCGAAGGCGTTCTTGAACGTATTCGTCAAGCTCGAAAAGCGTATCCTGATTTACAAATAATAGGTGGTAATGTTGCAACGGCCGAAGGTGCAAAAGCCTTGATCGAGGCGGGTGTGAGTGCAGTTAAAGTTGGGATTGGTCCAGGTTCAATTTGTACAACGCGTATTGTCACTGGTGTGGGCGTACCACAAATTACAGCGATTATGGACGCTGTAGAGATGGCACAAAAATACAATATCCCAGTTATTGCCGATGGTGGCATACGTTTTTCGGGTGATATTGCTAAAGCGATTGCAGCAGGTGCTTCGTGTGTTATGGTTGGATCGATGTTTGCTGGAACCGAAGAAGCACCCGGTGAAATTGAATTATTCCAAGGCCGAGCTTATAAATCTTATCGTGGAATGGGGTCATTAGGTGCAATGGCGAAAGGTTCTTCAGATCGATATTTCCAAACTGATAATGCCGCTGATAAATTAGTACCTGAAGGGATTGAAGGTCGTATCGCTTATAAAGGCTTATTGAAAGAAATCGTCCATCAACAAATGGGCGGATTACGCTCTTGTATGGGATTAACTGGTTGTGCCACAATTGATGAATTACGCACAAAAGCTAAATTCTATCGTATTACTGGTGCAGGCATGAAAGAAAGTCATGTACATGATGTACTTATTACTAAAGAACCACCTAACTATCGTGCAGGTGTTTAAAATCCAAAAAAAAACAGGGATCATTGATTAAATGATCCCAATCTAACATAATTAATTCTCTATAAAACAATTTGTTATTTTTAAATAAATTGTTTCAGTTATTGCATAGTTATATTTTCTGCGTTTGACTACTCTAGATAAAATTTAAATATCAATCTCTCTGCTAGATTCTTTTAAAACTAACAACGTTTGTCAAAATTGCTATCAGTCATTCAATAAATCTCACTGTTTGAAATTAATAGGAACAAAAAATCGTAAATTTGAAATAATTAACAATCAATGACAATTTTTAACATAAATAACCGTTACAGGTGATATTAATTACTTTATGATACCCAAATCATTTTTACTTTTATGGTATTGAAATATATGAAAAAAATAATTTTTAATTAAACGAAAATAACCATATAGATTTCTGCCAAAAAACAGGTATAGCGTTACAAGGAGCGGTAAAAATATGATTGAAAAGGGATATCGTTTTATATTATTTTGTCTTCGATCGGGTGTGATCCCCATATCTAAGGGTTTAACAAAAAAACAATTATTGACTTACTTTAAAGCGTCGTTATTAGAACATTTTTTTATTTATTTTAAGCTTGTTAACAAACCTATAGGTTTAATGCTTAATACGCTTTATCTTCATCTCTTTTTTAAAAAGACAACCCTAATAATTGTTGGCTTACTGTTACTCCCTTTTACTTGTGCCAACGCATTGATCGCCGCGACAGCGAAAGCAATAGAAGGGAATGCACCGCAAGTAGCCAATATAGATTTGGCCGCTAGTAAACATGGATTTACCGTAGGTGGTGTATTTTATAGTGAAGCAAGCAGTAATATGAAAGGGAATGAAGTTAATCTTTTTGACGGTAATTTAAAACCATCAAGTTTTGCAGTTAAAAACTTTTACTATGATTCGTTAGATAATAAATTAAACTATGCCGATAAAGATGGCGATCAGATAGATACTTATAAACCTTTTCTACTCAGTTTCACGAGTTCTAATTGGTATGATGCAAATGGTAAAGCGTTAACCAATATTAGTCAAAGATTGGCTTGTGATAATGCGTATACACTGCCATTAACGTTAGAGATTACCGCACAATTAAAAACTTATTCTAAATATGGCATTCCTAAAGAAAGTGATTATGTGCCAGTGACTAAACGTTATCAAATTTCTCATAAACCGACAGTTTGTTACGCACAACCTAATCTAGCAAACGATTCAAGTAATAATACGCAATATCAAGATTTAGATGGTCCCGATTGGGGCAAAGGAAAAGGATTTATTCCACAAGATATTAATACAGCTGCTAAAAATTTTCCAAGTACCGGTTCAGATAATTTAAGATTTTATTTGTTATTAAGCGGAATAACACCGCAAGAAGTCGTCAATATCAATGGTAGCACAATTAAATCAAGTTCAGGTAATGTTACGTTATTGCTATCAGCGGAAAATACGCCGGGTTGGGGTAATAGTAGTAGTGTAAGTGCGGTAAAAATAGTACTAAAAGGGCCAACAACTTCAACTGCCAATAAAAGTTTTTCTCCGGTTACCTTTCAGTTATATTCTGACAAAGCTAAGCAGAATATACTCTACAGTTTTACTATACAACGTTGGTATCTCACCCCATCAGTTGATCTTGTTTCAAATCAGAGTAGCGCAATATCTTATTGTCGAGGCATTGGTTATCGACTGCCAAGTGTGGCTGATTATACTAATGCTAATACTTCGATTTGGTCTGGCGGAATACCTGGGCGTAATATAAATGGTTACCGTCGTCAATTAAGTTATAGAGGAACGAACGGCAAATGGATAGGCGGATTATTTAACGAATGGGGAACCATGTTTAATCAACCTATTCATTATCCTGGCACAAACTGGGCTTCTGATCATCCTGGAGATTGGTATTGGGCGATGGAGACTTATCAAGGTAATCCAATAAGAATTGATGCTGGTGATGGGGACATGTGGTATAACGAACCAAGCTTTAGTTCATATCATATTGCTTGTGTTAGTCCATAACTGTGATGATATTATAGCCTCAATTTTGTTATTAGTTGTTTTATATACTGAGTTGAGGTGGGGGTATTACAAAAATAAAAAACACATATTGGCTTAATAAACGATTTACCACTGTTCAGATCATGTTGTTGTGTGTTTTATACTCTAAAAAACTTGATAATTGAGCCCTGATGAGGGCAAGATTGCCAACAAACTTAGAATCTATTATTTATAAATGAGTGAAGTAAAAAATTTGCCCAGACACAAATAGTGATCTGGGCAGAATTTTTATTGCTGTACAAATTGTTATGAACACGACAAACAACTCAATAACCTTTGCTGATTTTAAGTTAAATCAGCAAAATACATGGCAGTTATTTGATAGCTTTGGCAACAATTTCTTGCGCTTCTTTTTGTAATGTTGCTAAATGATCGTTACTGATAAAACTTTCAGCATAAATTTTGTAAGCGTCTTCTGTGCCTGAAGGTCGAGCTGCAAACCAACCGTTTTCAGTTATCACTTTCAATCCACCAATTGGTGCATTATTTGCCGGCGCCGTAGTTAAACATTGGGTAATTTTTTCACCAGCAAGCTGGTCTGTCGTTAACTGGCTGGCATCAAGTTTAGCTAATTTTTGTTTCTCAGTAAAAGAGGCCGGTGCTTGGAGCCGTCCATAATATGAAACACCAAATTTTGCTTCAAGTTCTTGGTATTGTTCTTGTGGATTTTTTCCTGTTTTTGCCGTCATTTCAGCTGCTAGCAAACATAAAATAATACCATCTTTATCGGTTGCCCAAACTTTTCCATTCGTTCTTAAAAAAGAGGCGCCAGCACTTTCTTCGCCGGCAAAACCTAATGTTCCATTGTAAAGACCATCAGCATACCATTTAAAGCCAACTGGATATTCTAAATATTTTTTATTAAGGCTATTGGCGACGCGGTCGATCATTGAACTCGTTACTAATGTTTTACCAATAGCTATGTCTTTATGCCATTGTGGACGATTTTGGAATAAATAATTCACACAAACAGAAAGGTAAGCATTTGGATTCATCAATCCTTTTGGCGTTACAATACCATGACGGTCAAAATCGGTATCGTTACCAAACGCTAAGTCAAACTTATCTTTTAATTGCAATAATCCCGCCATTGCCCAGCGACTAGAACAATCCATTCTAATCACTTCATCATGATCAAGGTGCATAAAGCTAAAGGTCGGATCGATTTTATTGTTGACAATATTAAGTTTAATACCATATTTGTCAGCAATTCTTGGCCAATAGGTGATACCGGCTCCCCCTAATGGATCAACGCCAATATTAAGATCAGAAGATTTAATTAATGCTAAATCTAAAATGTTTTCAAGATCATTTACATAATCAGTTTCGTACTCTTTAGTATGTATGTAAGAGGAGTTAATCGCTTTGTCTAAAGAAACACGCTTCACGCCATTAAGTTTATTTTTTAGTAATTCGTTAGCGCGATTTTCGATTTGCTTAGTGATATGCGTATCGGCCGGACCACCATTAGTCGGATTATATTTAATACCACCATCTTCAGGCGGATTATGCGAAGGCGTAATTACAATACCATCAGCCAATTGTGATTGTTTGCCAAGGTTATACGTTAAAATAGCATGTGAAATAACTGGCGTTGGGGTAAATCCCCAATCTCGAGCGATAACAACGGTTTGTTCATTAGCGACAAACACTTCTAATACTGATTTTAATGCCAACTCTGACAAAGCATGGGTGTCTTGACCAATAAAACATGGACCCGTAATATTATTTGCCTGACGGTATTCTGCTATAGCTTGAGCAACGGCTAAAATATGATCCTCATTAAAGGTACCTTTGTTGGAACTACCGCGGTGACCTGAGGTACCAAAAATCACTAATTGACTTGCGTTTTCTATATCAGGGCTAATGCTATAGTAATTATTTCTTAATGCTTCAACGTCAATGAGATCAGACGGTTCAGCTAATAATCCTGCCCGGCTAGGGTTTGCCATTTTATACTCCTCTTTCATAAATTATCTATTTATATCTATGCTACAAGCTATAGTTGTTTATTCTTTAATAAAAGCATGTGATTTTATTTATTCTGCGATGAAAAAATTTCAATCACTCGATTAATCATATTTTCTGATATACCCATATCACTCATAATTGATTCAATAATATAGATTTTTCGGGCTGTATTGGTATTGCTGATCACCCAATACGGCGTGCCAATTACTTCACGCGGCTTTGTATTTTTACCGGATGTTTCTAATGACTCTTTATCTTTCGCCAAATATTGCCGTTTACTGCCATGCAGTGATGTAGCCGCAATTGAAAATAAAGCTGGGTTATAATTGTAAAGCGCACCAAGTAACAATATAAACCGATTTATAATTGATTTTTCATTAACAAAAGTATCACTCGTTAGTAAGTCATTAAATAAGGTATATTGATTGTCTGCTTGACTGGTAGTACTAATTGTTGTTTTTACAGGTTGATTGATCTTTAACAAACGACGCAAAATACTTGATGCATCTTCACCAATATGTTTAGTTTGTGCTGCAATAAATTGATATAATTCTTCGTCTATTTCGATGGTTTTCATTATGTTAATTATGCCTATTAAGTTATTTTACGGGACACCCTTGCGCTGCAATTGCAATATTGTCGAGTTGATGCAAATTACTGCCTGCATTCTCTGATAAACAATCTTTATTTTTACTCTCAACAATTGCTTCATTATCTAATTTTTGTTGTTGATTGGTATCATGGCAGGCACATATCATAACTGATAATATTAATTGAAAAAATAACCGTTTCATATACTTATTGTATGGTAGATAAACTATTAACCTGAGTATAACTCAACTTGCTAAGAAATAATATTATCTAGTGATAAAATAGTGAAAATGATATTGTCGTTTTTATAAAAGAATATTATGCTAAAAAATAGTATGAGCATGCTCATACTCAAATTATATGAGGAATAAATTATGAAAAAAATCGTCACTTTAGCTATTTTAGCAGCAATTTTAACGGGTTGTGGTAATAGTGATATATATTCTGGCGATGTTTATACAACAGATCAAGCAAAACAGGTTCAACAAGTTAGTTATGGTACAGTTGTGTCTGTTCGCCCAGTGAAAATCCAAACTAATGCCTCTGATGGTAGCAGTGAAAATATTTTAGGTTCATTAGGTGGTGCAGTACTTGGTGGCGTTTTAGGTAATACAGTCGGTAATGGTACCGGGCAAGCTGTGGCGATTGCAACTGGTGCAATCGGTGGTGCAGTGTTAGGTAGTGCAATTGAAAATCAAGCTAGCCAAACCAGTGCTGTTGAGTTAGAAATTCAACGAGAAAACGGCGGCAATATCGTTATTGTACAAAAAGGATCTGCTAATGATTTTTTTGCAGGGCAAAAAGTACGTTTAGTCAGTAATGGTAAACAAATTAGCGCATCACCTCGTTATAATAGCGAAATTAAGAAGTAATTTTCCCTTTTTTCTAAATAAAATAGACTTTGCTTGTTAGCGTTCTAAGCGAAGTCTATTTTCGCAAAATTATTCATTTAACTATCTTCAGTAAGTCGTGCACCAATAAAATCTTCAAGGCTTTCTCTTCAATCCATATCAAATATTATCAATATGCAAATTCAGGCATAAAAAATTTGATTGGCTCGTTGTGAATATATAAAATTATTGAAATCATTATTACTATAAAAGGAACAATAAAGCGATGCGTATATTACATACTATGATTCGTGTTGGTGATTTACAACGATCAATTGATTTTTATACTCGTATAATGGGCATGCGATTATTAAGAACGAGTGAAAATACAGAATATAAATATTCACTTGCTTTTGTTGGTTATCATGATGAATCAGCCGGTTCAGTTATTGAACTGACCTATAATTGGGGAACACAAAGTTATGATCATGGTAATGCTTTTGGGCATATTGCTATTGGTGTTGATGATGTTGCGCAAATGTGTAGTAATGTCAAACAAGCAGGTGGCAAAGTAACGCGTGAAGCCGGTCCAGTAAAAGGGGGCAACACAATTATTGCATTTATTGAAGATCCCGATGGTTATAAAATAGAGTTGATTCAAAATGATCAGGCTAATAAAGCATTAGGTCATTAAAATTAAGGTAAATCATATCGCCGATCAAATTCGGCGATATTGTTGTAAAAAATGAATTAACTAATTTACGTTAAGGCTTTTATGTCAAAGCTAGCAAAATTATATAGCGCTAACCTATGAGTTACTATTTTGCTAGTAAACTTCTAAGTAGGTTTTGATTAATCATTGCTTGTTTCTGCTGTTCTAAACGTGTAGCTGTGATAATTGAATTTAATGAATTTAATGAACAATCAAAATCATCATTAATAATAATATAATCATATTCATCATAATGTGAAATTTCGGCTTGAGCTTTTTGCATTCTTTTATCAATTACCTGATCATCATCTTGTCCACGCTTCTTGAGTCGATTTTTTAGCTCTTCAATTGATGGTGGCAAAATAAAAATGCTTTTTGACTCGGGCATTTGCGCTCGTACTTGCCTTGCACCTTGCCAATCAATATCTAAAAAAACATTTACTCCATCAATTAAACTTTTTTCGATCTCATCTTTTGAGGTGCCGTAATAGTTTTCAAATACATGCGCATACTCAACAAAAGCTTGTTGATTGATCAACGATTCAAACTGTTGATGATCAACAAAATAATAATGTTCACCATGTTGTTCACCAGGCCTTGGTGTGCGAGTTGTATGAGAAATAGAAACTCTAGCTGGATGATGATCTTTTTGCGCTAAATAAGCTTGAATTAAACTTGATTTACCCGCACCACTTGGTGCTGAAATAATAAACAAGGTTCCTGTATACATAAAATTTTATCACTTAGTATGAAAAGGTTGATTAGATAACTAAAATAAGATAACTAAAACGAAATGCAAATATTATAACAAAATAATTTGCTAGATTGTGGTATAGCAAACATCAAATTACATATGTTTATACTGGATGCAATGATAGGTTGTTAAAGTTTTTGCAATTTAATAAGTTAACAATATACTGACAATACATCAAAACGACTATAAAAATAATTGAATTGAATTTTGTTAATCAGAAAGATAAATTTGATCAACCGCTAATTTTAGCAGTAATTTTTTAAGGTATAGATATAAAAAATATAACAATATAGTTTTGATGAAGGTATCAATAAAATAGTACACAAAAATAATAATTGCAAAAATTTTGTGTCATATTCATGTCTGGTTTATCTTTATTTAGCAATAAAATTTTTAACTATCATTGAATCTAGGGTGAATAATATAGCCCATATACCCCTATAACAGTATTTTTCTTCGTTTAACCACGTTATATCAAGCAGCGAAAGGCTAAAGATAAAATTACTGCTCAATGATGAAAAACATAATATTGATCAAAAAAGGATAACTAGTAATATGACAAATACCAAAATAAAGAGAGTAAGTTAATCAACAAAATCAATTTAAAAATAACTATTTAAAATGATTTGATTTGTTACTAATTAAATTTTAGTTAAAACTGTGATGACTCTATGTCATAATATTGTCATTTAAACCAGAGCTAAGTGGAGTAAATTATGCCATTAAAATATTATGGTGCCAATGCAACGCTTTCAACAATAAATACGACCTCATTTAGCCCTTCACCTATCATAAAAACTGAATATAAAGCGAATAAGACTATGACTGAAAATAAAAAAATGCCAATAAATGCCCAATCTAGTCCTGAAGTAGAAAAAAAATCCAATTTATCAGCTACTAAAAATAATTCAAATAAAGTGCCCACTTCAAAGTTAGCCATCTTAGCGATTGCTTTAACAATCGGTTTAGGCGGCTTTGTTTTTTATCATGGACACTTGCAAGTCGAAAATCAAAAAAAGACAATTGCAAGCCTACAAGTTGAACTTGCCAATTTGAAACAAAGTACCAAAGATAGTATTGTTCATGATTTGCAAAATAGCATCACCGATGCGGTAAACAAGCAAAATCAACAATTTTCATCGCTGGAACAGCGCGTTGATCGCCAACTCAATGAACAACAAAAAAATCAACAACAGTTAACCAATCAAATCAATGACGCCTCAAAATTAACTGAACAAAATTTGCATAATTTAAACGAGCGTCTTTCGGCCATGTCAACAACAGATAACAGTGTGTGGTTGATTTCACAAGCAAATTATCTGGTGCATCTAGCGGGTAGAAAAATTTGGAATGATCAAGATTATACAACCGCTCGATTATTGCTTAAAAGTGCCGATGAAAGTTTAGCGCAAGCTGATGATCCTAGTTTGATACCGGCAAGGCAAGCGATTAATCAAGATATTACTTCACTGTCAAAAGTCAGTTTTGTTGACTATGATGGTATTGTGATGAATTTAATCGGACTTTCTGAATCCCTAACGGAATTACCTTTGGTTGGAAATTACAAAGAAATAGATTTAGGGATGACACAATATAATGATGACATATCATCAGCACAATCAGTTAATACGCCGACTAATTCAAAAGAGCTAACCGAAGAGCCAACAGAGAAAAATAATCATCGCGAAATAACGTCGTCTGTTTTTGATTGGTCGAATAATTTATTGACTAATGCTCAGTCATTTTTGGATAAATTCATCACCATTGAAAAAATTGATGAAAATGAGAAAAATTTTGCCACTTGTTTATCCAAAGCTCAAAAAGATGAAAAACAGATTGTGAGATGTCAAATATTGAAAACACCACTAAATTTAGAACAATCACTTTATTTACGCGAAAATATTCGTTTTCGTTTATTGATTGCAGCTCAGGCTGTACCAAGACATCAAGATCTTGTTTACCAACGCGCTTTAAGTGATGCTGCATTGTGGGTTAATGCTTATTTTGATGGTAATGCGCCTGATGTTAAAGCTTTCTTAGATGATCTTGAGAATTTACAAAGTCAATCAATCAGTAATCAATCTGTTCCAGATAAGTTGGCAAGCGCGACGGAATTAGAAAAATTAATGCAATCGCGTGTGCGTTCAATGATGGCTAAATAGGAGAATAATAATGCTAAAAATATTGATTATTTTTTTAGTGTTGGTGGCGGGTTTTTTGTTAGGACCGCTATTACAAGGTCATCAAGGTTCAGCTGTTTTTGAAGTTGCAAATTATAAAGTCAGTATGTCATTTAATTCATTTGTCATACTTGAGTTATTAGCTTTATTTTGTTTATATATTGTTTATTGGTTTTTAAAGAAAATTTTTAATTCCAAAACAATTTTAGGGGAATGGTTACGTTCAAAATCACCTAAAAAAGTTGTTAAACGGCTTGAGATGGCACAAATTTCACTACTTGAAGGCGATTATCAACAAGCCAGTAAGTTTTTTATGAAATCAGCTAAAGTATCGAACAATTCGGCATTATCTTATTTGCTTGCTGCACAAGCGCAAATCGATAATGATGAATTGGTTTCAGCCAATCAATCTTTGGAACAAGCTGCACAAAACTGTCAACCTAATGAGATATTTGCTTTCAAACTGGTACAGATACGTTTACAAATTAAAAACCGTGAATATGCTTCAGCGCGAACAACAATAGAGCAGCTATTGAATGAAAAACCACGTCATCCAGAAGTATTAAGACTTGCCGATCAACTCTTTTATGATATGGGTGATTATCAAGCTGTGATTGATTTAATGCCTGCTATGTACAAAGTTAAGGCTTATAGTGAATCTCAATTAGATCAATTTAAACAAGCCGCTTATATTGGTCGCATTAAGCAATTGTCAGCTGATAGCGATCCATTAGCATTAATAAAATGGTGGAAATCACAACCTAAAGCAATTCTAAATAATATGGCGTACCAAAAAGCAATGGCGAATTATCTTAATCAAGTAGGACAAACAGCTGAAGCTAATAAGATTATAAATGCTATCAATAAGCTTGAAAATAAAGAGAGAACATAATAAGCAGGACAGTTGTCCTGCTTTTTTCAATTTATTAGGTTAAAAAGAACCGTATCGCTGACATCGCACACATGCCTGTTACCACAATTAACATTAGATTTTTAGTCAATAGTGCCACAATAATCGTTGGAATCGCCGCTAAGCAATATTCAAGATTAAACTCAGGAAACGCGCCAGGTTTTACAATAAACAGATTTTCTACAAATAAGGCAGTTAATATACATATAGGAACATAGGATAAAAAACGAGTCACAATGTCAGGTAATTGTAATTTTCGTACTAATATGAATGGAATAATTCTAGGTAACCAAGTCACTAACCCTGATCCTAATATAATCAGTAAACTATAAATACTCATGCTTTACGCTCCATGGCAACGCCGATAAAACATCCTGCAAACGTACTGGCCAGTATTGCCAATTCAGCGGATAAAAATCGTAATAAAAAAATTAATACGATAGTTACAGTCAACATTGCCAATAGTCGATTTTTCATGCGTTTATTTTTATCACTTATAAGTTGTAAATATAAAAGACCAATAAACATAGCAACTAAAGCATAATCTAAGCCAAACTGGGCAGGATCGGGTAACCATTTGCCAATTAATGCTCCAATCAAACAAGATAAAATCCAAGCTAAGTAAGCGGTTAAATTTAGGCCATGCATCCATGCACAATTGATTGGATTTTTATTCGCAATTGCATTCATCGCGACCGCAAAACTTTCATCGGTTAATAAGCTGCCTATTGCAATATTATTCAATAAAGAATACTTTTTAAATGTTGGTGCAGTTGCCATGCTCATTAAAAAATGGCGAGAATTAACTAAAAAAACAGTAAAAATAATAGCTGAAATTGGTGTTGCAACAATCATTAAACCGGTAATAATAAATTGTGCAGCGCCCGCATAAACCATTACTGCCAATAAGGTGACTTCTAAAATGGATAAATTTGCTGCTTTACCTACAGCTCCAGCTGCAATGCCAATACCAACATAGCCAAGTAATGTTGGTATACATGCTTTAACGCCGTCATTAAATGTTAATGCCATCGTATTCTCTTAATCATTAAAATTTTATAATTTAAAAAATGTAGCTAATCAATTGGTAAGTTTTATCGCTTTTATAATATCAAAAACAATTGATTAGTGAGTAATTATATTTTCATAAACTTCTAGTTAGTTAGCTTGATATATTTTTTATTTTATTAGCGATGAATTCTTTTCGGTATTAATCGGTAATTTGATCCTTGCCTCTTGTTATTTGATATAACGTGGCAAAATTTATTGTGGTATCTTCAACTGCTGAGCCTTAATTGCATCCATTTTAGCCTTATTTTACGGTAATCCGCTGTTGATTTAATACTTGGGTGCGGCGAACACAGCTTTCGGCAAACCGTTTTCAAAGAACCGGATTACGTCCTTATTCTGTTGTGACATATGTGATAAATATCTGGTTACAAGGTAAAAAATGTACCGTGATATTTGCGACTTTACCAAAATCATCGCGGGCTGATGGCGGTGGTTGAGGCAATGAAATTTCGGTCGAGTCACTTTTATCATATTGTTGAATGATATTTATTTCATCATAATCCAAATTCATGGCAGGTAAGTTTAACGCGCAGGTCCTCATCTTAGATATGGCAAGACGACTCAATAAATCTTGATCGTCATACTGGGATCCAGTTAGCTCTTAATACAGCAGCGCCACAAGTTGAGCCGCCGCCCCTTTTTTTGCCCACATCTTCGTCATCAATTTCTGGCGTGTTAAGGGCACCACCACTACCATTTCGGTCAGAAGTAAGATTTTTATAATTACATTTAATTGTTTCTATCTGTGTGCATAAGGTTTTATTGTTACTCAAGGCCATTTTTACAATCGGCTTAAAACGATTGGCACAACTTGTTAATAGGAGTGGTACTGCTAAAAGAATTTATAGGTGTTTTTATCTCATTTTTCCTATTATTTTTCATCATGTTGATAACTTATGTGACTAGAACCATTTTTGTTTGAATTGGGAAAGTTTTGCATGGCAGCATTGAGTATATTTTGATTATTTGCGCCATTTACTAATAATACGTTTTGCCATAGATGCTGCTTGGCAACAGTGAAAATTCTATGACTTGTTACAATTAGATGGGTCAGCTGTTTATGCTCTAAATTGCTGTACAGTTCAAGTTGGTTTAAGTGTTCCAAACTGGTAATAATGATAGTTTGTTCGGCAATGTTGTGAGATAAGATATCGGTTGGATAGATTATTGGTTCTCGGCAATAACATTCAATTGGGATTACTTTTGCGTTTCGACCAATGAGTTCTTGTGCTAATAGTTGCCTGCCGACATTACCGCATAATAGTAATACAGTATGATTTTCTATTACTTCTGACTGCAGTCTGATTAAAAGTCCTTCGCTGTTTTCTTGGGCTGGGTAATTAACGTTTACTGTTGTCATTTGATTAAAAAGGTCAGCTGACTTTTTACCAATTGCAAAATAACGGACGTTAGTGGGGAGGTTTAAACGGCAAAGATAAGTCTTTATTGCATAGCTTACTTGTGGTGAAACTACAATAACCATATCATGAGGACGGAGTTTAGTGAGTTGTTCTTGTAAATTTAACAGATCACGACCCGGTAAAATTTTAAAAAATGGCAAATGCTTCGCAGGTAGATTTGCTTGGTTTAATAATTGGGTTAGTTGTTCACCCTCAGGTGAGGGTCTAGTGACAAAAATCATCCGTCATTTAATTCCTGTAATATAGATTTGGCACCTTGTTCTAGTAAATGTTCAGCTAGTGTTTGCCCTAATTTTTCAGGATCGTTAATGCTACCTTCTACTGTTGCTTTGATAATTTTCGAACCATCAATACTTCCAACTAGACCTTGTAAGGATAATATATCATTATTTAATTGACTATAGCAGGCGATAGGGACTTGGCATCCCCCTTGTAAAGCTTTATTCATCGCTCTTTCAGCTTGAATGCAAATCCGGCTATTTTTATCATCAAGTACAGATAGAATGTCTAATAATGGTTTATCATTTGCTCGAGTTTCAATACCAATGGCACCTTGACCAACGGCGGGTAAAATTGAGCTGATACCGATATATTGCTTGATTCTATCTTGTAAATCTAATCGCTTTAATCCTACTGAAGCTAAGATGATTGCATCATACTCCTGATTATCAAGTTTTGCTAATCGGGTTCCAACATTTCCACGTAGATCTTTGATCTGTAAATGGGGGTAGTTAGCTCGTAGCTGGCATTGGCGGCGTAAGCTTGATGTACCGACAATTGCACCATTAGGTAGTTCATCTAAATTGGAATAGTGATTAGAAATAAAGGCATCGCGCACATCGTCTCGTTGACAAATTGTCGCAAGGGTTAAACCTTCAGGAAATTGTGCAGGAATATCTTTTATTGAATGAACCGCAATATCAGCTTGGTTAGTTAATATAGCTTGTTCAAGCTGTTTAACAAAAAGACCTTTACCGCCAATTTTGGCAAGTGGACTATCAAGTATGATATCACCTTGAGTCATCATCGGTATAAGCTCGACAGTTAAATTCTTATGTGCCAAGAGTAGATTTTGTTTAACAAAATTAGCTTGCCATAATGCTAAAGGGCTTCTTCGAGTTGCAATGCGAATCTTCAATTGATTTTCCTATTGTATAGCTAAGTGTAGTTGTTTTTTTAGTTTAAATGAGCTCATAGTTTAGTCTGAATAGCAAAATACTGTTACTATTCAGACCGTTTTTCAATGATTAGAGCTTATCTACAAAATTCACCGCATAACCAATATAATTAGCTGGTGTTAGCTGTTTTAATCGAGTTTTTTCCTCTTCAGGTAAATCTAAGGATTCAATAAACTGTTTCATGCCCTCTGCATCAACTCGTTTGCCACGTGTTAATTCTTTCAATTTTTCGTATGGCTTTTCTATACCATAACGGCGCATCACTGTTTGGATTGGTTCAGCTAATACTTCCCAATTACGGTCAAGTTCGTCAAGCAAGTATGCTTGGTTTACTTCTAACTTATTTAGGCCTTTTAAGGTTGATTGGTAAGCAATAATCGCGTAGCCAATCCCAACGCCTAAGTTTCGTAATACAGTCGAATCGGTTAGATCGCGTTGCCAACGAGAAACCGGCAATTTACTGCCTAGATGATTCATAATGGCATTGGCAAGACCTAAATTACCTTCTGAATTTTCAAAATCAATAGGATTGACTTTATGTGGCATGGTTGACGATCCGATTTCGCCTGTTACCGTTTTTTGTTTGAAGTGATTTAAAGCAATATAGCCCCAAACATCGCGATCGAAATCGATCAGGATAGTATTAAAACGCGCAACACAATCAAAAAATTCAGCGATATAGTCGTGTGGTTCAATTTGAGTTGTGTAAGGATTCCATTTTAGGCCTAATGAACTAACAAACGCTTCGCTTAAATTGTGCCAATCAACATGCGGGTAAGCAACCATATGCGCATTATAGTTACCGGTAGCCCCATTTATTTTTCCTAATATTTCAACGGATTGAAGCTGATTAAATTGGCGTTTTAATCGATAGGCAACATTGGCAAACTCTTTGCCAATAGTTGTGGGTGTAGCGGGTTGTCCATGGGTTCTAGCTAGTAAAGGTAAGTTGCAATACTCTTTTGCTTGCAACGTAATTTTATCAATTACTTGTTGCCAATAAGGTAGTAAAACAGTCTCTTTTGCTGTTTTTAGCATCAAAGCATAAGATAAATTATTAATATCTTCAGAAGTGCAAGCAAAGTGAATAAACTCATTAATAGCATGGAGTTCTTCATTCGTACTGACTTTCTCTTTTAGAAAATATTCAACGGCTTTTACATCGTGATTGGTTGTTTTTTCGATCGCTTTAATGCGTAATGCGTCGTCTTGATTAAATTGTTCAACAATTTGGTTTAAATGATGAGTGGCTGACTGACTTAGTGCTGGAATTTCAGGAATATTTTCTTGTGAAGCTAATTTTTGTAACCAACGAACTTCAACTTCAACGCGGTATTTTAATAAACCAAATTCGCTAAAAATGGTACGTAATTCTATTGTTTTATCACCATAACGACCATCAATAGGTGAAAGGGCTGTAAGTGCAGATAATTCCATCGGTTCAACTCCGTGACTCTATTTAAGTATCATATTGAAAATATAAATTAAATTGTTGTATTGATATCTTGTAATAATTGTTGTGCCGCATTATTGATTCGTTTTCGACAAAATAAAAACTGTAATCGACCACCTCCAACTTGATACCATAACATTGCAGAACGAACACAACCCAGTAGCGATGTTCTTACTTTAGCTTGCACTAGTGAGTTTTGTAAAAATTCTGGTTTGCCTATAACTTTTATTTTGGTCGCTAAAGGACTAATAATATCGGAGTAGATCCCCGCTAATGAGTATGATAAATCTTCAATATTGTTATTAATGGTATCAATATTTGTATCGGGGTAAAGACTCGCAATTCGTTTAAGTCGCTGATCGATCTTATCTAAAGCATCATTATTTTTTATTAATTTGCTGGTAATATTTAATGTGCCAAAAAGATAACGAATAATTTCGATCTGCTCTTTTTGCCCTGAAGAGAGCAATTGGATAAGTGTTTGTAATCCCGTTTTTATGTTTTCAAGTCCATCATAAACATCTGCTGTTGTTCTGGGCGAAGTTTCAAACACGCTTTTTATTGATCGTTCATAAAGCGCGTTACTGCATACCCCTGTATTGGCCAGTTGAGGAATTAATATCGCACTTTGTGCAACACCGGCAAGGGCTATAGCAATATGATGATATTTATTATTCATTTTAAAACTCCTTATTGCCCATAATTCTCTCTTCTATAATACCACCCCCAAGGCAAACTTCACCTTGATAAAAAACAGCGGATTGTCCTGGCGTTACGGCGGCAACAGGATGAGCAAAGATCACTTCAATTTTATCCTCAGATAAAGGATTTACACGGCAAATAATATCTTCTTGACGGTAGCGAGTTTTTACCGTGCAATTAAATGGCTCAGTGACGACTTGCCTATCTACCCAATGCAATTGACTGGCAATTAATCCATTTGAAAATAGGGCAGGATGATCGTGTCCTTGCGCTACAATTAATTCATTATTGATAAGATCTTTATCAACAACATACCAAGGCGTATCATCGGCTTGTTTTAAACCACCAATGCCCAGTCCTTTACGTTGTCCTAATGTGTGATACATCAACCCTTGATGTTGACCAATGACTTTGCCATCCACGGTTCTTATAGGACCGGATTTAGCCGGTAAATAGCGTGCAAGAAATTCAGTAAATTTACGTTCGCCAATAAAACAGATTCCTGTTGAGTCTTTTTTGGCAGCAGTGGCTAAACCTAATTGTTTCGCTATTTCACGAACTTTAGGTTTTTCAAGTTCACCAACAGGGAAAAGGCTTTGACGAATTTGTGCTTCGCTTAGTGTGTAAAGAAAATAACTCTGGTCTTTGTTGTTGTCGATGCCCCGTAATAATTCGACCTTGCCGTTGTGCTCACGTTTGCGTACATAATGCCCTGTTGCAATAAAATCTGCACCAAGATCTTCGGCTGCATATTCCAAAAATGCTTTAAATTTGATTTCTTTATTACATAAAATATCCGGATTAGGTGTTCGACCTGCTTTATATTCGGATAAAAAATGTTCAAATACATTGTCCCAATATTCAGCCGCAAAATTGATTGTGTGCAATTTAATATTCAATTTATCACATACGGCCTGAGCATCAGCTAAATCAACGGATGCAGAACAATATTCTTCGGTGTCGTCTTCTTCCCAGTTCTTCATAAATAATCCAACAACTTGATAACCTTGTTGCTGTAATAAATATGCTGAAACAGAAGAGTCAACGCCGCCAGACATGCCGACAACAACTTTTTTGGATGTATTTAAATTTGGCATAATAACAAAATAATTAGACTAAAAATTTAGGACAATTCTATCATATTTGGATAAAAAAGCATAAAGCTATACCTGTATCAATTTGGTTAATTCTGCAAAGCTTTTTGCAATAATTGGGCCTACGCAATATTTTGAACATTTTTAAACGCGATTTTTGCTCGATATTTGCACGGAAAAAAACGAATTTGTCTTTTTTTTAGTCACTTATTCATGCATGAACAAGTGACTTTATTTATGATAGTTAATTTAGTTTTTTCAGAAGATAAACAACATGACCAATAATTTCAAAATCGAGTGGTGAATTTTTATTAACCATAATAGTTGGATATTTCGAATTGTCACATAATAAGGCTAAATTAGAACCTTGATTTTGAATTCGTTTTATACTGATTTGATCATCATACTGTACTGCATACAAATAACCATCAATAGGTTTGCAATATGCTTTATTAATGATAAGAATGTCGTGGTTTGCGATTGTAGGTTCCATACTATCGCCTTTAGCCCATACCGCAGTTAAATCATCATTATGACAATCTTGATGTTTAAGTAAGCTCGTTTCGAAGGGAATAGATTGAATGTCGGCTAAAGAATTACTCGTTTTATTTAGATTGTGGAAAGGTATATGTATTGATCCTCGATTTTGTGATTCACTTAACAATCTACATTCGCCTTTTCCTGTTGCTAACCATTCTATTGGAACTTCACACTTATGTGCAATGATGGCCAAGCGATTAAGTGAAGGATAAGTTTTACCAGATAGATAATCTCGAATTACAGCTTCAGACATACCTACTTTTTTAGCAAAAGCATTACCCGATAGTCCTTCTAAGACTAATGTTAATCGATTTTTGAAATTTATCACCCCTGTGTTTATTAAAATCGACGTTTTTTCTTGCTCATTAAGTGTTTTAAAGTTCTTTTTGTTCATTTTCTATTCCATTTCATGTGTTTTTTTTGTTTTTGTAGTTTTGTTTCGTTTTTTTATATGTTATTCTCTGCCGGTAAATTCATATCTATTCAGCGTTGTAATACCGATAATCATTACAATAGCAAAAAAATTAACCAATAGAGGATCTCATAATGAGAGAACAAGATCAAGACTGGTCACCATCAAGAGTCGTGGGCGAAATTAAAATTAGAGGTGGAAATTTAAGAGCTTTATCAAGAGCGAGCGGATTACAAGCTGATACTTTAAGAAATGCGCTATATCGTCATTGTCCTAAATACGAAAGAATTATTTCTGAATATTTGCAGGTTCCGGTTGAAACTATTTGGCCTTCTCGCTATGCCCCAACTGGAAAAAAATAGTTTAAATAAAATTCTATAAAAAAAGACGCCCTTACAGGCGTCATTAAATTATTTTTTAGCTTGTTCTGCTGCTTTAACAATCGCTGCAAAAGCATCGGCTTTTAGTGATGCACCACCGACTAATGCACCATCAATATCTGGCTGAGTAAATAGCTCTGCTGCATTTTTATCATTTACTGAACCACCGTATTGGATGATAACTTGCTCAGCAACATTAACATCTTGCTTAGCGATATGTTCACGAATAAATTTATGTACAGCTTGGGCTTGCGCAGGGGTAGCTGATTTACCTGTACCAATTGCCCAAACCGGTTCGTAGGCAATAACTGCACCATTGAATGCTTGTACTCCTAATGCTTTGATAACCGCGTCAATTTGACGAGCACAAACCGCTTGTGTTTGTCCTGCTTCGTTTTCAGATTCTGTTTCACCAATACAAAGTACCGGCACAAGTCCTGCATCTTTTAACACGCCGAATTTTTTAGCAATATATTCATCTGATTCTTTATGATAAGTGCGTCGTTCAGAGTGCCCAATAATAACATGTGTTACACCAATTTCTTTTAACATGTTAGCTGATACTTCGCCCGTAAATGCCCCTGAAAGATTCACATCTACGTCTTGTGCACCTAAAATGATATTTGAACCGCCTAACTGATGTTTAACAAAATCAAGATAGACAACAGGTGGTGCTATAGCGATACTGCATTCAATATCAGTAGATAGCTCATTTCGAAGTCCTTCTACTAAGTTTTTAGCCATATCAATGCTACCATTGAGTTTCCAATTCCCCATGACTAGTGGTTTACGCATAATTTTCTCCAACTTAAAGTTTAAAATAGTGTTGATTTTAGAATGAATTCGCTATAATGGTTTGCATTATACACCAAATATTTTGAGCTTGAGGAAAAATATGTCATTAGAAATTTTGAACCAATTAGAAAATAGAATTCAACACACTGTTAATACAATCACTACTTTGCAACAAGAAATTGCAACGTTAAAACAAGGTAATCAAGAGCTAGAACAATTAATTAATGATAGTTCTGACGAAATGAAAGCATTGCGAGACGAAAACGAAAAACTTAAACAAGATCAACAAATATGGCAACAACGTATTCAAACTTTATTAAGTAAAATTGGTGAAATTACACAATAAGTTGTTATATCTGTTTGTTAACGCGGCATATGTCGCGTTTGTTTTTGTTATTCATTAAAGTGATGGCGAAAATTATACACAATGCGTGAAGAGTTAAAATCATTATGGATTGCTCAAACTATTCATTTAATTGAACAAGAATCTGGGCGTTTTGCGGATCAAGACATTAATCGACAAGTAAGAGCCGCTCAAACTTCATCTATTAATCGCATTGTGATGCGTGCCTTAATGCTGTCTAAAAAAAATGGATTATTTTCAGCCCAACAGACGTTATTACGGGCAGCAAATCTCTCTTTCATTATATTAATTTTTCTTTCTATTATGCTTGGCGCTTCATTAGCGTTAAGTGCCTTAAGCCAAGATCCGATTAATTTATATTGGGCTTTGTTTAGTCTATTAGGGGTACATTTAGTCACTTTAATCGTTTGGTTAATGTCTTTTTTCTTTTTTTCAAATTGGGGTGGCAGTATATTGGTTTACTGTTGGTTATGGTTAACTAAAAAATTTTCACAAAAAAAGACTGTCCAACAACTTATTCCCGCTTTTGTTGAACTATTTGGTAGTCAAATTCGCTGGCTAATTGGTTTTATACTCAATCTTTTTTGGACTTTTATATTAACGAGTGCACTGGTGGTATTAGTTGTACTGTTTTCAACTGAACATTATCGCTTTGAATGGAAAACAACTTTATTAAGCTCTGGTACTATTATTGATTTAACGCATTATTTAGGTTCGATACCTGCTTTAATTGGTTTTACCATCCCTAATGATGATGTTATTCGAGCGAGTGAGCACGCATTAAATTCTGGCGATGCCCGTTTTGCTTGGGCTGTTTGGTTATTGGGTGTATTTATTGTTTATGGTGTAGCTATTCGATTTTTATGCATGATAGTTTGTGCTATAAATTGGTTGATTTGCAGTCGAAAAGTGAAATTGGACACCAAACATCCACATTTTCAGGTTTTAACTAACGAGTTACAACCTATTTCAGTGAATATAGAAGATGAAGATAAGCATGGGGAGCATTCCATAAATTATTCACCTTATCACTATGTTGAAAATGCAAAGGGCGCTTTTTTAGTCGCAATTGATATCACTGAAAGCTGGACCCCACCAAATTCGGTTACGTTTTTAGGCTTTTTAAATACGCGAGAACAGCGGCGTAACATTCTAGATTATTTGCAATTAACGCCAGCTAAAAAGTTATTGATCGCTATTGATACCGATAGAGCACCAGATAGAGGTATGTTAAATTTAATTAATCAGCTTATGAATAAATCACAGCAAAATCGCCTTTGGTTTATCAATAACGGTAAGCAAATGAAAAACTGGCAAGCTTTATCGCTACAATTAGCAACACCCACTTGGTTAAGTGAGGAGTTTTGACATGTTAACAACATTAAAATTAGCTGTAGTCGGGCATGCCAATGTCGGTAAAACGTCTTTATTGCGAACTTTAATACACAATAGCCAATTTGGTGAAGTTTCAGATAAACCTGGGACCACAAGGAATGTCCAGTCCATTACATTACCTTTAGCACATCATCAATCTATCATTTATTATGATACACCTGGATTGGAAGACAGCTTAGCGTTGTACGATTATATTCATCAATTAACTATCGATAGCGGTAAACTAGATGGGATCGATAAATTAACGATTTTTTTACAAAGTCCAGAAGCCGAAAATAGTTTTGATCAAGAAGCAAAAGTCATCCGACAATTGCTCAAAAGTGATGCGGCAATCTATGTTATAGACGTGCGTGAGCCGATTTTAGATAAATATCATGATGAGCTTGCAATACTTGCGAGTAGTGATAAACCAATGCTTGCCGTATTAAATTTTACCGCAAGCGAAAAAGAAAATGAAAAGGAATGGAAAAGATTACTCTCACGCGTGGGGATACATGCTATCATACGGTTTGACGCTATAGTTCCGCCCCTAGATGGCGAGGAACGATTATATAAAAGTCTTGCTTTATTGCTCGAACCTGCCAAAAAGATCTTAGATCAATGGTTAGATCAAATTGCACAAATGCGGCAATCTCGTCATCAAAGTGCTAACTTGATTATTGCGGAAGCACTGGTTGATGTGACTGCCTTTTACAAGATGGCAAAAATTGATGATCAACAGGCAATTGCTCAAATGCAAGATCAAGTTAGAAAGCGCGAACAATTGGCAATAAATGAATTGTTGAAACTTTATCAATTTAATTCTGATTTAGAGAGTTTTGAGACTTTACCTTTAATAAAAGGGCGCTATAATGCAGATCTATTTAATATTGATGCATTAAAACGAATGGGTGTGCATTTGACGAAAGGTTTTGTGTCAGGTGCAACTATTGGGGCAAGCATAGATTTAGCTACAGGCGGAATTACGCTTGGCTCAGCTGCTTTAATTGGAGCAGCAGTAGGCAGTATAATGCAAACTGCCAAACATTATGGTTCTAGAATGCGGTATCAGCTTTCTGGTTATAGTAAACTAAGTGTTGATGATGTTATTATTTGTTTTCTTTCTTTACGGCTGCTTAGTCTGAAAGAAAGTTTAAATCATCGCAGCCATGCGAACACTAATCCGATCAAGTTGTCAAAATTAGAACAACAAGAGTGGGAAAAAGGTGTGTTGCCAAAAGAGTTAAAAATAGCAAGACGCTATTCGCAATGGTCGACTTTAAATAAAGGAACAAAAAGAAATGACAAAAAAAGACAATCGACGATCAAGCATGTTGCCGAACAACTTTTTTAGTGTGAAGAAGCGATTTTTAATAACGACTTTGCTTTTTTCTCTTTTTATGTTATTTGGATGTAGTACAAGTCAAGGGCAGGTATCAACGAAAACCACTAAACCTGACCCGCAAATGTTAGCAAAGATTGAATCTCACTATAAAAAATGGCAAAAAACCCCGTACCGGTTCGGTGGAACGACATTATCGGGTAGCGATTGTTCTGGTTTAGTTGTTAATTTTTTCAAAAATAAACTGTCTAAGACATTACCGCGAAGTGCATCAGCTCAAGCTCAATTAGGTTATAAAGTCTCTCAACCTAAAGCAGGTGATTTAGTATTCTTTAAAACTGGTCGTAGCCAAAGTGGTCTACATGTTGGTATTTATTATGCTGATGGTAAATTTTTACATGCATCAACTTCTAAAGGCGTAATTTATTCCAGTTTAAATGAAGATTATTGGAAAAAACATTATTGGATGACGCGTCGCTTAACAGATGGTTAGTCAACTCAATTGATTACAAATTAATAAATTAAAAAGCTCTCTAAGTTAACTGATTTCGAGAGCTTTATTATTTTTGAGCATTGCTAAATTAAATTTTCCCCTGTTCTTTCAATTCACGCATTACATTAGCCACATAAAGCATTTCACCTGGTGTTCCAAGTGATATTCGACACCAGTTTGTAGCTGGTGCAAAATCTCTACCAATTAATATAAATTTTTGTTTCATCAATTCACGATATTTCTTCAAATCAATTGGCGTTTGGTGAAATATGAAGTTTGTTTCTGATTTAAGATAATGTAGCCCAAGGTCTGATAATGTTTTTTCCATAATTTCCCTCGATACATCAACAGCTTTTTTGGAATAAGTCAGATATTGTTTATCTTTCATCGAAGCCAAAGCAGCACAAACACCACAATAATTAAGTTTTTCACCTGCGACATATTGTGAAATATTTTGTATGTGAACTTCGGTACTAACAACATAACCAACACGTAATCCCGCCATTGCGTGTATTTTTGAAAATGTTTTAAGTAATACAATATTTTCGTAACCTTGTGTAATAAATTTATCGGCAGACTTAAAGGTTGGATCATTGACAAATTCGGCATATGCTTCATCAAAAATAAAAATAGTATTGTTAGGTTTGCTCGCTACCCATGATTCAATTTCAGGTAAACCAAACACAGTAGAAGTTGGATTATTAGGGTTAACTAAATAAACTATTGAGAATCCTTGATGAGCTTCAACGGCTTTTCTTAACCCGTTGATATCAATTTTCCAGTCATTTAAACAAGGTACTTTGGTTATTTTTAAATTAAAAATTTTAGCAAATTGTTCTCCATCACTGTAGGTAAGTTCAGGTATAACTAGCTGAGTATTGGGTTTTACAAAAGCAGCGATGGTGCTTCTAATACCTTCTGATGAACCGGCAGTCAAGAGTATTTGTTTTTCACTGACATTATGATGTTCTGCTAATGACTGACTTAAAATCGGCATCTCCGCTTTAGCATAACGGTTAGCTTTAGGAACTGCATCAATTGCTGCTTGTTTGGCTGAAGGTGACATACCTAAAGCATTCTCATTAAAGTTAAGCCTTACTGGATTATTTGCATCAGGTGTTACAACTGTATCAAGCATGGGCAATGAAAAAGCGATCGATTTTTGCACTTCTTGAGCATGGGCTTTGGACAGTAATTGATTTATTGATAAACCAGCAATTGCCGCACCAGAGAATGTTAATAAACTTCGACGGCTGATATTTAAATTTGCATCCATTATTCACCTCACCATTAGTTGATCTTCTGTCGGTAATAGTTTGATGCAATATTTATACCAGTTTCAATTGCCGATTATGTAATGCTTAATTTTGTTATCTAAGTCAAGAACATTTGTATTTATTGTATTGGTAAGTGTGAGTAGGGGAAATGTTGAAATGCACTCTATTGGTGCTTTTTTGCACAATTAAATCTTTTTTTTAAATACTGCGCTTATTTAACAATGATAAATAAGCGCAGTTAATTTGGTTAACCTTGATAAGGTTAGTTAACTATCAGCAGGCGTTTCAATATCTGAGTAGGTTGATAACATCTGCAAAAACTTATACTTCGAGTTAACCATTTTTGTTGATCGTTCATGTAAAGTATTCGCAACAGCCGGCTCTAATGTCTCTAATCGTCGGAATCGTTGTTCTTTCAGTAGGATATCTGACAATGATTCACTATTTGGTGATTTAGAGTCTAATACTAAACCTGGTTTTCCTTCTGCTACGCGGCGTGGATCATACCGATAAAGAGGCCAGAATCCAGATTTGACTAAATCTTTCATCTGTTCATGTGATTTAGCCAGATCATAGCCATGTTCTTCACAAGGACTATACGCGATAACAAGTGAAGGTCCATCATAGGCTTCGGCCTCTTGCAGCGCTTTAAGTGTCTGATTGAGCTGAGAACCTAATGCTATTTGCGCAACATATACATGACCATACATCATTACACTTATGCCTAAATCTTTACGTGCTTTGTGTTTCCCTAGATCGGCAAATTTAGATACTGCACCCATTGGTGTTGCCTTCGATTGCTGACCACCTGTATTTGAGTAGCATTGTGTATCTAATACTAAAATATTGACGTTATCAGTTAAACTCATCACATGATCAAGCCCACCAAAGCCAATGTCATAAGCCCAACCATCGCCACCAATAGCCCATACTGACTTATCAATTAAATAGTCTGCATCTTGCATTAATTCTTTAGCTTCGATCGAATCCAAGTGTGCTAATTGTTCACGTAATATAGCAATTTGTGCGCGTTTATCTGCAATCGAAACATCTGCTGATTGTAAGGCTAGGGTAATTTCGGGTGAGATTTCACCGGCAACATGCTCTAATAATCGTAAAACGCGTTTTTTATGTTGATCATAAGTAATACGGTAACCCAAAGCAAATTCAGCATTATCTTCAAATAATGAGTTAGCCCAAGCGGGTCCACGACCACTACGATCGGTAGTATAAGGCGTAGAAGGTAAATTTCCACCATAAATCGATGAGCAGCCGGTTGCATTGGCAATGGCTAAATGATCACCATAGAGCTGGGTTAACAATTTAATATAAGGTGTTTCACCACAGCCTGCGCATGCTCCCGAGTATTCAAATAGCGGTGTTAACAATTGTGATGTACGGATATCAATACGTTCAAGCGTTTTTATATCACGATCGGGTAACGCCGAGAAATAGTCATAATTAATTCGCTGGGTATCGAGGTTTTCAATACGCGGACGCATATTAATTGCTTTAATATCGAAGTTATTTCGATCTCGGGCTGGACAAACTTCAACACATAAATTACAACCTGTACAATCTTCAGGCGCAACTTGCAATACATAGCGTTGACCTTTCATGTCACGTGCTTTCACTTCGAGCGAGCTAAGCGACTCAGGTGCATTAATCATATCATCTGGCGCTACAACCTTGGCTCGAATGGCTGCATGTGGGCAAGCAACCGCACAGTGGTTACATTGCGTGCAAAGCTCGGGTTGCCAAATAGGTATCTCTTCAGCAATATTACGTTTTTCCCATTTTGTTGTTCCGGTTGGCCAAGTGCCATCAGGGGGAAAAGCCGATACAGGCAAGCTATCACCAAGTCCTGCTAGCATTGTTGCTGTAACCATTTTAACAAAATCAGGTGCGTTATATGGCACAATAGCTGGGCGTGATGTGCTACTTTCATCGACACAACTTAATGGGATTTGTTCGAGTGACGCGATAGCTAAATCAAGCGCTTTCCAGTTATTTTCAACTAATTCTTGCCCTTTGCTACTGTAACTTTTGGCAATGACTTCTTTTAATTGAGCAATACTGAAGTCATTTTTAAATATTTCTGAAAGATGAAAAAAAGCCGCCTGCATTACGGTATTAATTCTTGCACCTAAATTACATTCACGTGCTATTTTAGCTGCATTGATGATATAAAAGTGTGCTCTTTTTTTAATTAATTGTATTTGAACTTCTTTCGGTAAGCGATGCCAAATTTCATCTTTACTATAAGGGGTATTGAGTAAAAAAATGCCATCATCTTTAAGTTTTTCAACAATCTGATATTTATCAATAAATTGATCTTGATGACAACCGATAAAGTGTGCACTCGTAATTAAATAAGGCGAGTCTATCGGTTCTAAATTAACACGTAAATGAGAAGTCGTTAAGCCACCTGCTTTTTTAGAGTCATAAACAAAAAATCCCTGAACATAAAAGGGCGAACTATCCCCAATAATTTTGATATTATTTTTTGTTGCCGACACTGTGCCATCACTGCCAAGCCCATAAAATAGTGCTTCAAGTGCAGATTTTTGAGGAATAGACTTTTCAGGTAAGGGTAACGATAAACCGGTGATATCATCATAAATACCCACAGTAAAACGAGGGCGAGGATTTTCTAATTGTAGTTCTGTAAAAATAGCCAGAACACAGCAAGGATCAAACTCTTTTGATGATAAACCATAACGTCCACCAATTATTTTGGGTATATTGCTTCGTTCGCCTTGACTAAAGCTTTCTGCAAAAGCTGTCATTATATCTAAATAAAGTGGCTCAGCTTGAGCACCGGGTTCTTTAGTTCTATCTAATACCGCCACTTTTTTAACACTAGTCGGAATAACTTCCAGAAAATGTTTGGCGGAAAAAGGGCGATATAACCTAACAATTACCACACCCACTTTTTCATCATTTTTATTCAAATAATCAACGACCTCTTTACTAGTACTTGCACCCGAACCCATGATAACTATTACTCGCTCGGCATCATTAGCACCATAATATTCGAATGGCTGATACTTTCGACCTGTTTGTTGTTCAAAAGCGTCCATCGCATCGACAACATGCTGATAAGTGTTATTGTAATAAGGATTGACTGCTTCACGGCATTGGAAAAAGGTATCTGGGTTAGCTGATGTACCTCGTATAACCGGTTTATCCGGTGTTAAAGCTCGAGAACGGTAAGCTTTAATGGCTTCATGAGGTAAAAGTTGATGGATATCTTCGTCAGTCAGTGGATAGATTTTATTGACTTCATGTGAGGTTCTAAACCCATCAAAAAAGTGGACAAAAGGCACACGACTATTAAAGGTTGCCATTTGCGCGATTAATGCTAAATCTTGTGCTTCTTGTACCGAGCTTGAGCAGAGCATCGCAAAACCAGTTTGTCTGATTGACATCACATCGGAGTGATCACCAAAAATTGATAGAGCATGAGTCGCAACGGTACGTGCAGCAACGTGTAAAACAAATGGTGTCAGTTCCCCAGCGATTTTATACAGGGATGGAATCATCAGTAGCAAACCCTGCGATGAGGTAAATGAGGTAGCTAATGCACCTGTCATTAACGCACCATGCACAGTTGAAATCGCGCCTGCTTCAGATTGCATTTCAACCACTTTAGGGATATCCCCAAACACGTTAGGTTTATTGAATTCAGCCCATGTACTAGCTTGTTCTGCCATTGATGAACTTGGTGTTATTGGATAAATAGCAATGACTTCGTTTGCACGATAAGCAACGGAAGATACCGCACTATTAGCATCTGATATGATCATTAAAAAACCTTGTATTCTAGAGTATTATGACATTACTTAGTTATAATAATTAATATTATTGTACCAGAAAGTAAGATAGCTTTTCGTTATTTTTATGTTAAATTTTTTGTTTAACTCTTTGAATTTTTGAGTGACTGAAATCGATATTAATATAGTTGAAAATTTAAAAAAGGGCATAATTAATCAATTCAATAGGCAATAAAAAATACCTGTTGGTGATTTATCAACTTAACGATAAAACCTTCTAATAATGAGGGTGGTTCTCTACTACGTTTTACCTATTGCATATTATTATCCAACCTGTATGGTTGGATAATAATAGTGTTAACCACTTGGCTATTTTATTATTACACGTTCGTTTGACGTTGAGTGTTTAATTTCACCGAGTAACCAAGCCTTTTCACCTTGATTATTGAGTATGGTAATGGCTTTAGCTGCAAGTGATTTAGGTAGCGCAATAATCAATCCAACTCCACAGTTAAATGTTCGGTACATTTCGTGACGATCCACATTACCTGCCTGCTGTAGCCAATTAAAGATTGCAGGCCATTGCCAACTGTTTTCATTAATTATCGCTTGAGTATTGTCGGGCAAAACGCGCGGAATGTTTTCCCAAAATCCACCACCAGTGATATGTGCTATGGCATGCACATCAATTTGCGTAATTAAGTTTAGAATCGATTTTACATAGATTTTTGTTGGTGCAAGTAAGTGATCGGCCAGCGTTTTGTCTTCTAATTGTGTTTTTGCTGGATTTACCCCACTCACTTCGATAATCTTCCGTACTAGCGAATAGCCATTGGAGTGTGGCCCACTCGATGCTAAAGCAATCAACGCATCACCATCTTGTACTTTGCTGCCATCAATCATTTCCGTTTTTTCAACAACACCCACACAAAATCCTGCTAAGTCATAATCATTACCATGATACATGCCTGGCATTTCAGCTGTTTCACCGCCAACTAATGCACACCCCGCTTGCTTACAGCCTTCAGCAATCCCTGTGACGACTGTAGTTGCTACATCAACGTTAAGTTTACCTGTGGCATAATAATCAAGGAAAAATAGCGGTTCTGCACCTTGCACAATAAGATCATTAACGCACATCGCAACTAAATCAATTCCAATTGCATCATGTCGATTTAAATCCATAGCCAGACGGAGTTTAGTACCAACGCCATCTGTTCCAGATACTAAAATAGGCTCTTTGTATTTTTGCGGAATTGCACATAGTGCACCAAATCCGCCTAAACCCCCCATGACTTCTGGGCGCTTAGTCGCTTTTACTACTGATTTGATTCGATTAACGAGTTCGTTACCGGCATCAATATCAACGCCAGCATCTTTATAACTTAGAGAGTTGTTATTTGACACGAGGAGTAATCCTTACAATAGAAAAATTGCTGATATTTTAGCAAGGAAGCAATGGAATGGCGATCTATAATTATATGAAATAACCAATTAATTAACATAATTAATTGGCTTCAAACCAACTTTCTAGAATGATAATTGCTGATGTTGCATCAACATGCCCCTTTTCCAGCGCTTTATAACCACGAGAAGCAAAAATATGAGATTTTGCCTCAACGGTAGATAGCCGTTCATCTTGCAGATGGACTTGATAACCAAACATACCATGCAAACGATTAGCGAATTTACGTGCTCGAGCAGTTAACGGTTGTTCAGTCCCATCCATGTTAAGTGGTAAGCCTACAACCAAATAGTCAGGTTTCCACTCATTTAACATTTTTTCAATTGCTTGCCAATTCGGAATACCATCACGCGCTTTAAAAGCGCATAATGGATTCGCTGTTTTGGTAATATCTTGCCCAATCGCAGCGCCAATGCTCGCAGTTCCAAAATCAAATGCAATTATTGTTGCCATTTATTATGCATTTCCCATTTGGTGCGAAATCGTATTTATGTTAATACCGAGTGATTGCGCTGCTTTTTGCCAACGATCTTCAATTGCGGATTCAAAAATAATTTTTGGATCAACATCTGTCACTAACCAATCATTACGTGCTACTTCAGCTTCTAATTGCAGTGACTGCCACCCAGAATAACCTAATGCTAAAAACATATCTTTAGGTTGCTCAGGCGAACCGATTGATTTTAGTAGATCAAGCGATGTGGTAATCATTATATCATCCGAAATTTTTATGCTGGATGCAAACCCTTGTTGCGGCGTATGCAAAATAAATCCCTGTTCTTCAGCTATTGGTCCACCAGCAAAAACAGGATGCTCAAGTTCAGCACAGTTTTTACTTGCGGTAATTTCAAGGCGAGCTAAGACTGCGGCGACATTAAGATCTTGTATTGGTTTATTGATAACAATCCCCATTGCCCCATCACGATTATGTTCGCAAATATATACAACAGATCGACTAAATGTTGGCTCAGTGATAGTTGGCATTGCCACGATAAAATGATTTTTTAAATTCATATGCTCACATTTCTATAGTTTATAATGCACATTTGCCAATTTTTACATGATGTTGGATATTACAACGCATCAATAATTCAGGTTCGTTACTCTCTTCATTGATTGATTCGTTTATAATTTCAAATTGTTGCGATAAAAAAAAGTTAATTGCAGAACTATTTTTCTTATAAACATGTACTAGTAACTCACTATGGCGCTGCTTAGCTTTTTCAACTAGCGCTTTACCAATGCCTTGCCCACGATATTCAGGTACAACAAAGAGACCCGAGATGTAATTTTCGGTTACGCCGATGAAACCTTTAACACCGTTAAGATCTTGTACATACACCGTTGACATCGGAATTAACATTTTGACAATGTCATAATTTTGTTTAAAAAATTGCGGATCAATAAAGCTATGTGCTTGTTGGTTACCTTCAAGCCATATATTCATCACTGTGTCTAAATCTTTACTTTGAAATTCTCTAATCATTTTTTTCTCTACTTATTTAATCGACGTTCAATCGCATCCATTAACATACCGGTAATAGAAAGTTTGGGGTTTTCAGATTCAATCTCACGTACACAGGTTGGACTTGTTACATTGATTTCAGTTAGTTTATCACCAATAATATCTAAACCAACAAACAGTAAACCTTTTTGTTTTAATACGGGTGCTATGCTTTTAGCAATCTGCCAATCACTTTCACTTAATGCTCTAACTTCCCCATGACCACCGGCAGCAAGATTACCTCTGGTTTCGCCTTTTTGAGGGATTCTGGCTAAACAATAAGGAACGGGTTCACCGTCAACAACTAAAACACGTTTATCACCATCTTTAATAGCCGGTATGTAGGTTTGAGCCATACAGTAACGGCTATTATGTTCTGTAAGTGTTTCAATAATTACCGAGACATTAGGATCGCCCGCTTTTATTCTGAAAATCGAGGCGCCGCCCATACCATCAAGGGGTTTTAAAATAATATCGCCGTATTTTTGATAAAACGATTTTAGTTGATTGGTTTGACGCGTAACGAGTGTTTCTGGCGTAAATTCAGCAAACCATGCAGTGAATAACTTCTCATTACAATCTCGCAAACTTTGTGGTTTATTCACCACCAGTACACCTTTTGCTTCAGCCCGTTCTAGAATATAAGTTGCGTAGATAAATTCAGTATCAAATGGTGGGTCTTTTCGCATTAATATTACGTCGAGTTCACTTAATGGCAGCGTTTGTTCATCTCCCATATCAAACCAGTGAGAGTTATCATTATGAACGGTTAAAGTACGAGTGGTTGCATAAGCTTCACCGTTTAGTAAGAACAGGTCGTTCATTTCCATATAAAAAAGTTGGTAGCCTCGTTTTTGTGCTTCATGTAACATGGCAAAACTGGTGTCTTTTTTTATTTTTATTTGGCTAATTGGATCCATTACAATACCAAGCTTAATCATGGTAACTCCTTACTGATTTTTATTGGTTTTACTAACACGATATTACGTTGTGCGATTTTATACCGTTTATAAGGTATGTTTGAAACATTGTTGATAAATGGCGTTATAAAATAGCATTTAATTATGCTGGCAACTATCATACTCGTTACTCAATGAGATGCAAATAAACATTTATTATCACGCTTTTTTATTGATTATCCCAAATCACCAAAACGAACTTGTAATGCAGTTATGGCTGTTAGCGCCGCTGTTTCGGTGCGTAAAACTCGTGGTCCTAGTAATAGGTCAGTAAAATGATATTGATGAGTCAAATTTATTTCGTCATCTGAAAGCCCACCTTCCGGACCAATAAGTAAATTAAGGGTGTTATGTTCGCACGTTAATTGATTAATACCTTGCTTAGCTTTAGGGTGAAGATTAAGTTTTAGTCCGTCAGTTAAATTTGCACACCAATTTTCTAATTTTACAACTGGATTTATTTTAGGAATGATATTACGTCCACATTGTTCACAAGCAGAAATCACGATTTTTTGCCATTGTTGTACTTTTTTTTCCAGCCGTTCCTCATCGAGTTTGACTCCACAACGTTCAGAAAGTAAAGGTGTAATACTTGCAACACCTAGCTCGACTGATTTTTGGATAGTAAACTCCATTTTTTCGCCACGAGATATGACTTGTCCTAAATGGATATTTAATGGTGATTCACGATCATCTAAAATCAAATCCTTTGTTGTTACTTTTACAGATTTTTTATTAATCTCGTGTATGGTCGCGGGCAAGATGTGGTTTGAACCATCAAAAAGGGTAATCTCTTCACCGACTTTCATTCTTAATACACGAATAAGATGATTGAAAGCGTCATTATTTAATTCTATTAGGCTATTTTGCGAAAGCGTATAGGGTTGAAAAATTCGGGTCATAATGATCGTTATTTAATATTATTTGCAATAAATTATAGCGTAAATTCTCAATATTCGGTAATCTCTATTTTCACGCAATTAAGCTTTCGGAATTTGAGATAATGAGTGTACAGAGCAAAGATAGGGTATTAATTGAAGGATTAACCACATTAGCAACAATTGGCGTATATGAGTGGGAAAAAACCATCAAACAAAAACTAATACTTGATCTAGAAATGGCATGGGATAATCAACCTGCTGGCGAACATGATGATGTTGCACTTTGTTTGGATTACTTTAAAGTGAGTCAAGCTGTAACAGATTTTATCACTTCAACCGCATTTGAATTAATTGAAAGTGTTGCTGAGCGTGTTGCACAATTAATCATCCAACAATTTGCCGTGAAATGGATAAAAATTAAAGTCTCCAAACCAAGCGCAATTGCTAATGCAACTAATGTAGCGGTTGTGATTGAACGGACATCTCGTTTTTAATAACACAAGTATAGATTTTATTATGAACAATTCACCTGATGCCATTTCTAATCAATGCCATCGAACCGCTAAAGGTTTTCAAAATGAACAACCATTTAAAATAAAATTGCGGGATATTTGGCGTTGGCATCGACAACGAAAAGTTTTACCACCCAAAATGGGGTACGATGCATTTAGACAAACGTGGTGTGAAAATATAGATTTAACGTTGATCGGTGACCGCGTTTGGTGGATAGGGCATTCAACAACATTAATCCGTTTAAATAACAAAATAATATTGACCGATCCTATTTTTTCACAGCGAGCATCACCTTCACAATCGATGGGGCCTAAACGTTTAACCCCAGCAGCAATAAGTATTGATAAGCTTTCTCAGCTTGATTTTATTGTTATTTCGCATAATCATTATGATCATCTTGACTTTACTAGCATTAAACAGCTTATTATGCGGTTTGCTAATGTTACACTGCTTGTTCCGCTAGGATTGAAAAATAAATTAATCAAATGGGGCGCACAAAATGTTATAGAATTGGATTGGTGGGATTCAATTAACATAAATGATATTACGTTTACTGCCACGCCGGCTCAGCATTGGAGTAAGCGAGGACTATTTGATACCAATAAAGTATTATGGTGTGGTTGGATGATGCAGTCTAATTGTGATGGCTTAACTAAGACAGTTTATTTTATGGGCGATACCGGATATTCACCCAGTTTAAAAAAAATTAATGAACGTTTTAGCAAAATTGATTTAGCCTTAATTCCAATCGGTGCTTATGCGCCAAGGTGGTTTATGCAATCACAGCATATCGATCCCGCGCAAGCAGTGCAGTTATATGATGAACTTAATTGTCAATCTGCCATAGCTATTCATTGGGGAACATTTGAATTAGCCGATGATCCATTAGATGAACCTCCTGAACTATTAAGCTCACTTAAGCACTCGCGTCAGTTTTATTTATTGAAAATAGGCGGTAGTTTAGCTATTAATCCCGAGAATTATGAATTAAAATAATATTAATCACCAATAACATAAATAAATTAAAAAAGCCATTGGCCTAGAATATTGAGGAAACATATGAAATCTAATCTTATTGCGTTGTCATGCTTAGTCATGAGTTTAACTTTAGTTGGTTGTGGTGGCAAAAATGATGAAGGCAAAAAATACCATTGGTCAAAAGCACATGGCGTTTTAGAAGATTGCCGTGGTGTGATGAATAAATCACAACAGTGTGAAACTAACGGTAATAATCAGCAGTATTTGTTTCAAATAGATAGGTATTAACATGAGTGCTTGGCTCATTTATGCATTATTATCGGCAATTTCGGCTGCTTTTGTCGCTATTTTAGGTAAAATTGGTTTACAACATCTTGATGCCAACACGGCAACGGCTATTCGTGCAATTGTAATGGCTATCTTCTTAGTGGGCGTTGTGGTAGTACAAGGTAAACTAAATTTGATAAGTACTTTTTTGAATGACAAAAAAGCGTTATTTATCATTGCACTTAGTGGTATTGCTGGCGCTCTATCTTGGTTGTTTTATTTTATGGCAATTAAAGAGGGCAAAGTATCTCAAGTTGCCCCCATAGATAAGCTAAGTGTTGTTTTTGCTGTTATCTTTGCCGTCATTTTATTTGGTGAAAAAATTTCCTTTCTTGCCAGTATTGGCGTTTTAATGATTGCCGCTGGTGCAATTTTAGTTGCACTATTTTAGTAGTGCATTAAATAGCTCAACGGTAACACGTTCGCCTTTTTTAACATTGCCTCGTTCTTGTTCAAGCAAAATAAAGCAGTTAGCGCGATTGAACGATTGTGTTATGTGCGATCCTTGTTGACCAGTTGTGGTAACGGCTAGCTCACCTTGATCATCAAGGTAGAGTTTGCCGCGTTGAAAATCCATTCGGCCGATACTTTTTTTCAAATCACAGGCAGTTTTGACGGTAAAAGATGTATTGATCGATGAGCGTTGTTGTCCACTTAAGGTTAAAATTATTGGTTGAACTAATTGATAAAAAGTCACTAATGTTGAAACCGGATTACCCGGTAATCCACAAAATAATGCATCGCCAATTTTACCCAGTGCAAATGGTTTTCCGGGTTTGATGGCAATTTTCCAAAAATCAATTTCGCCCAATTGTTCTAGAGCCATTTTGGTATAATCGGCATCACCAACCGAGACTCCACCACTTGTGATGATTAAATTAGCTTGTTTAGCGGCATTAGATAACGCCTGTTTGATTTGCATGGGATCGTCAGGAATAATACCAAAGTCGATAATTTCGCAGTTTAGTTTTTGTAATAATAATCTTAAGGTGAAACGGTTACTATCATAAATACTAGCGTTATTAGATAAAGGCTCACCAATAGAGGTTAATTCGTTACCAGTAGAAAAAATAGCGACGTTTAATTTTTTAAATACGGTAAGTTGATTAATTCCGAGGGTTGCAAGGGTTGATAGGGTTGGTATGGTTAATTTAGTGCCACACTCAACGATAATGGCATCTTTCTTTATGTCTTCCCCGCATCGACGAATGTTATCACCGCTTTTTACTTCATTTAAAAATCTAATCCCTAAATCCGATTTTTCGGTTTGCTCTTGCATGACAACGGCATCGGCCTCATTAGGTAAGGCCGCACCTGTCATAATTCGTAAACATGTGCCTTTCGGCCAATGAAGATTGTCAACATCATCGCCTGCATAAATAACGCCTGCTACTGGTAGATTTTTGGCGTGTTCAATATCCGATAATCTTACCGCATAACCATCCATGGCTGAATTATCAAAACTTGGCACATTCATCGGCGATATTACTGGTTTTGCCGTTATCCGATCGAGGGAGTCAAGCAAACTCACTTGCTCACAATTGGGTAATTTTATGGACGATACGGCTTGCAGAATTTTTTGTTTGGCTTGTTCAAAAGTGAGTAGCATAAAAATGAGCCTTGTTTAATTTTAAAAATCCATTTTGTTATTCACTAACAAGAAGAGTTAACTAGTAAATAGCTTTTAATAAAAACATGATTTGTTATCAAGTTATGGTTAAATTCGTTTAACAAATCGTCGCCTAATGGCGACGATATAAGCAGGATTAGACATTAAATAAGAAATTCATAATGTCACCGTCTTGTACGACATAATCTTTACCTTCAGAGCGCATTTTACCAGCTTCTTTTGCGCCTTGTTCACCACCATATTTAATGAAATCATCAAAAGCGATAGTTTGTGCACGAATAAAGCCTTTTTCAAAGTCGGTATGAATTTTACCGGCTGCTTGTGGGGCGGTATCCCCGACCGAAATCGTCCATGCGCGAACTTCTTTAACACCCGCTGTAAAATAGGTTTGTAAATTAAGTAAGCTGTAGCCTGCGCGAATGACTCGATTAAGCCCAGGTTCAGTTAAACCAAGGTCTTGCATAAATTCATCACGATCGGCATCGTCAAGTTCGGCTAATTCTGCTTCAATAGCAGCACAGACCGGTACCACTACTGATTTTTCTTGAGCAGCTATAGCTTTCACTTTTTCTAAATATGGGTTATTTTCAAAACCATCTTCATTTACATTGGCAATGTACATGGTTGGTTTTAACGTTAAAAAACTTAGGTATTTAATCGCTTCGAGTTCTTCTTTACTTAAGTCTAAAAGTAATAATTTTTTTCCTTGCTCTAAATGTGGTAAACATTTTTCAAGGATTTCTAACTCAAATTTGGCCTCTTTATCTCCACCTTTAGCTCGTTTTTGTACACGAGTTATCGCACGTTCACAGGCTTCAAGATCGGAAAGTGCTAGTTCAGTATTGATAATTTCGATATCTTCTGCGGGATCAATCTTGCCAGCAACATGGATAATATTGTCGTTTTCAAAACAACGAACCACATGACCAATAGCTTCAGTTTCACGAATATTAGCCAAAAATTGATTACCCAAACCTTCACCTTTTGATGCGCCTTTCACTAAACCGGCAATGTCAACAAACTCCATTGTTGTGGGTAACGTGCGCTGTGGTTTTACAATTTTAGCCAATTCATCTAAACGTGGATCGGGCATAGGTACAACACCAGTATTGGGTTCAATTGTACAAAATGGAAAGTTAGCTGCTTCAATACCTGCTTTAGTTAATGCGTTAAAAAGAGTTGACTTGCCAACATTTGGTAGTCCGACAATACCACATTTAAATCCCATACTTTTAATTACCTTTTATTCTAAAATAGCTTGAAAATAGAGGCTAATTATATACTAAATCGTGCCGATTGTGCCAATGTTCTTCATGTTGAATGCAAAGTTAGCAAAATTATTCGCAGGTTTATTCAATAACCGCGCTTTAGTTGATTGCAACAAGTAAGACATATATCGCTATTTGTTTATGGTTAATTCTCGACAGTTAAACCGAGTTGATAAAGTTGATTTTTTTTAAGCCCATAAATTTCAGCTGTTATGGCAGCCGCTTTTTTGAGCGGTAACTCTTTTTGCAATAATTTTAAGGTATTAATCACGTTTTCATCGATATCCTCATCGCTTTTAGTGTGACCTTCAACAATCAAAACAAATTCACCTTTTTGACGATTAGTATCTTCATTTAACCAATTAATTAACTCTGCAACAGGGTAACTGACTATGGTTTCCCAAGTTTTAGTCAGTTCTTTGGCAAGTACAATCATTCTTTCATGACCAAAAACCGTTTGCATATCGTGTAATGTATCTAACAAACGATGCGTCGATTCGTAAAAAATCATTGTGCGTGATTGATTAACTAGCTTAACCAAACTGTCTTGTCGTGCTTTCGTTTTAGCCGGTAAAAATCCTTCATAACTAAATTTATCAGAAGGAAGACCAGCAACCGAGAGCGCGGCAATTGCTGCGCAAGCGCCAGGAATAGGCACGACGTTGATATTATTTTCACGACAAGCTTTGACTAAATGATAGCCCGGATCATTAATTAATGGCGTACCTGCATCGGATATTAATGCGATGGATATTCCTGATTTAAGTTTTTCAATCAAAATTTGGGCTTTTTGCTGTTCATTATGATCGTGTAAAGAAAACAGTTTAGCTTTTATGGCTAAATGCTGTAAAAGTAAACCGCTATGGCGGGTGTCTTCGGCCGCGATAAGATCAACACTTTTAAGTGTTTCAATTGCTCTGAGCGTAATATCATCTAGATTACCGATAGGGGTTGCAACAATATATAAAGTCATTATGTTAAGTCACATTCAATTTTGGTTGAAAAATACGATAAATATACTATACGAACTAGCATTTTATTGTATATACTCACCACTTTCAAAATAAATCCTATTTGGGATCGAATAATCGATTAATTCAATGTTGGTAAGATATTAATCATCTGTAGAGCAATCAACGATATTGTTGATCAACAAATGGTATTTTTGTGCTAAATTAATAGCAATAAAGCAGAAATTAAATCTAACAATATAAACTGCTTTGGTTATTATATTCGACCAGCATAAAAAATAATCTATATAATAGCTTTTTACAATAAAAGCGATAAAATATGCACATAAAAATATATGAATGAAGGGTGTTGCTTTGAAAAAGATTCTTACATTAAGTTGTTTAAGTTTATTGATTGTGGCCTGTACACAGTCAAATCCTGCTGAAATTGAAGATATTTCTGATTCATCATCGAGTAATGGTGTGACACAGGGTTATAAAAAACCACCAGCTAATATTTCAACCGGTGGCAGAATGTCAACGCCGGTGAGTTCACCAACAACTTATTCGACGCCTTCATCAAGACCTGTTACTACAACGACAACCAGTGTTCATAATAATGTGTTAACGACTAATGAACGAACCGTTTATAACCGTAATTATGACGAAATTCCTAAAGGTGGTTACAAAGGCGATACCTATACAGTTAAACGCGGTGATACACTATTTTATATTGCATGGGTAACGGGAAATGATTTTCGATCTTTAGCGGCTAAAAATAATATTAAAGAGCCTTATGGTGTCAATGTTGGACAAGTACTCGATGTAAGTGGCGGCACAACAGTTGTAACGCAAACACAAAAGACAACATCTAATCATACTTCTTCTCCTTCTATGGTTTACATGGATGATGATAAGACTACCGCAGCAGCACAAGCCAAAACTAAACCGGTAATGACAACAACCACTACTACGACTACTACCACATCTGGTAATAATCAACCCCCTAAAACTACTCAAAAAACTGAAACGGTGACTGAGCCACTCAATAATACATCTAGCCCTAGCATCAGTGCGAATAGTTCAGCTAATATACCTGTAACATCCTCGCCGGTATCAAATGTGGCAAATATTGCGTGGCAATGGCCGGCAAAAGGTAAGATTATTGAAAAATTCTCAAATGCAAGCAAAGGTATTGATATTGCAGGTTCATTGGGTGACAAAGTTGTAGCTGCTGCTGACGGTCGTGTTGTTTACTCAGGTAATGCTTTACCCGGTTATGGTAATTTAATCATCATTAAACACAATGATGATTATTTAACTGCCTATGCACATAACCAATCAATTTTAGTAAAAGAGCAACAAGCAGTGAGGGCAGGCGAACAAATTGCCACAATGGGCGCAACAGGGACTTCATCGGTAAGACTGCATTTTGAAATCCGTTATAAAGCACAATCTGTTGATCCATTGAAATACTTATCAAAATAATTGAAGTTTTATGTAAGCTTTATTGATACATAAAACGCATAATGCACGGTGTTTTCCGTGCATTATTATGAATACAAATTTAACCGTTTTATTCTACGAAACAAAGGAGTTATACTCATGGCAGTAAAAAAATTAGTGCTTATTCGACACGGAGAAAGTGTTTGGAATCAAGAAAACCGTTTTTGTGGTTGGACAGATGTTGATTTATCTGAAAAAGGTAAAAAAGAAGCAGCTGAAGCTGGACAACTTTTAAAGAAAGAAGGGTTTACTTTTGATTTTGCTTATACTTCTGTTTTAAAACGTGCAATCCATACTTTATGGCATGTTTTAGATGCAGTTGATCAAGCATGGTTACCGGTTGAAAAAAACTGGAAGCTTAATGAACGTCACTATGGTGCATTACAAGGTTTAAATAAAGCAGAAACAGCGGCTAAATATGGTGATGAACAAGTCAAATTGTGGCGTCGTGGTTTTGCAATTACACCTCCAGCACTTGAAAAATCAGATGAACGTTTTCCTGGACATGATTCACGTTACAGCAAATTACCTGAATCAGAATTACCATTAACAGAAAGCCTTGCATTAACGATTAAACGTGTGCTTCCTTATTGGGAATCAACTATTGCGCCACGTGTTGCTAAAGGTGAGCGTGTGATTATTGCAGCACACGGTAACTCTTTACGAGCATTAGTCAAACACCTTGATAACATCAGTGATGATGACATCATTGAACTAAACATCCCAACAGGTGTGCCTTTAGTGTATGAATTTGATGACAACATGAAAGTGATTAAACACTATTATTTAGGTAATGCTGATGAAATTGCTGCAAAACAAGCAGCGGTAGCAAACCAAGGTAAAGCAAAATAATTAATATTTAATTTATGCTTAAAAAGGTAGGTATAGCACTTACCTTTTTTATTATCTTAACAATCTCTTTTTTATCTATTTCACTTTACTTCTTGAGAGTCTTATTTTGTCGAAAATATATTACATTTATGCCGTAATGAATGCGGGAAAATCAACCGAACTATTACAAATAGATCATAATTATTTAAGTAACAATATGCAGACTTTATTGCTTAAGTCGTCCGTTGATACACGTGATTCCGCGGTAGAAATTGTATCGCGATTAGGGTTGCGTAAAAAAGCATTATTGCTTGACGATAATAGTGTTGATGAGATCATTGCACTTATCAAAAAAAATAATTATGCCTGTATATTGATTGATGAAAGCCAGTTTTTATCTAAAAGTACTATATGGAAACTATCGGATGTGTGTGATGAATATGGTGTTCCTATGATGTTTTTTGGCTTAAAAACCGATTATATGGGCCATTTATTCGAAGGTTCAAAAACCTTACTTGAAATTGCCGATAATTTTCGCGAATTAAAAACAGTTTGTTGGTGTGGTAAAAAAGCAACAATGAATTTGCTAGAAGGACAAGATGGTAAAATTGTTAAATTTGGTAATTCAATTCATCTTGGTGATAGTGAGTTCCACTCAGTTTGTCGTAAACATTGGAAAGCAGGTCAAGTTAGACCAAAAAGTTAATTTTAGACAGTGTTACTTTATGGGCATCACTTAATTTGTCTAACGTTATTTGATTTGAAAAAAGTGTGAATGACTTCTCATTTTTACGATATTGTTTTATTGATTCCTTCAATTTTGTGTCATATTAACTGAACCGATTCAGTTTCGTTTTATTCATTATAAGGAATCACTATGAAAATCAAAATTGTTTCATCTGCTCTATTACTTGGTCTGCTTAGCTGTAATGCCAGTGCAAAAGAGTTTGTCTTAATCGATAACGAAAAAGATATTGCAGAAGGTAACTGGTCGATTTCAAGCAAAGATTTGGGTGTAAAAAATGAAAAATTTACTATTCAAAACACGGTGCTTAAAGGCGGTAAACAAGAAGGAACTGAATTACTAACAATAACAAGTGATGTTTTGACTATTAAATTAATTCCTACTCGTGGCTTAGGTATTTTATCGGTAGAAGGGGAGGGGGTTCGTTTAGGCTGGGATTCGCCTGTTAATGAAGTTGTTAACCCCAAATATATCAATTTAGAAAGTCGCGGCGGCATCGGTTGGTTAGATGGCTTTAACGAAATGATGGTTCGTTGTGGTTTTGAATGGACTGGACATGCCGTTCAAGCCGATGGCATGATGTATACGCTTCATGGGCGAGCACAAAATACGCCTGTATCAAAATTAATTGTCACAATCGAAGATAAAGCACCCTATACTATTAACATTAAAGGTTTAATAAAAGAAAACACATTCAAAAAAAGTCATTTAGAAACGTGGGCATCACTTAGCTATGTGCCAGGAAGTAATGACTTTACCATACACGATGTTGTAACCAATAAGAGTGATTATACCCGCGATTATCAAATCATCTATCATAGCAATTTTGGTACGCCAATTCTTGAAGAAGGCGCTAGATTTGTTGCGCCAGTTAAAGAAATTTCACCTTTTAACGATTATGCGAAAGAAGGATTAGCGACGTGGCAAACTTATTTAGGTCCAACTAAAGATTTTGATGAAATGGTCTTTAACGTTTATCCATTTGCGGATGCAAATAATCACACACAAGTGATGGTCACCAATAAAGCAGGCGATAAAGCAGCAGGTATCGCTTTTAATACCAAACAGTTACCGGTACTTTCGTTATGGAAAAATACCGACACCCTTAAGCAAGGTTATGTGACGGGTCTTGAGCCTGGTACCAGTTTTGCCTATCCAGTGACCATAGAGCGAGAACAAAAACGCGTTCGTCAATTGGCACCTGGTCAAAGTACAGAGTTTACTTTAACGTATAGTTTATTATCGGGTAAAGATGCTGTAAGCAAATATGAAGAGCAAATCAACGCAATTCAGGGTGCGCAACAAACCCAAGTTGTTACTCAACCTATGGCCAAAGAATAACTAACCAATTTTGCTACCAACGCGCAGTTGGTAGCTATCTCATCTATCTATTTTTTCATGTTATTCATCTCTAAAATTATTATCTAAATAAAAGTAGTTTAAAGATGTATTGCTGGTTGATACTTGATTCGCTTTTAATTGGTAGGTATAGTCGGTAAAATTATGTTTATATATATGACTCAACACTTAAACGATGATTTTACGTTGCTAATGCTAAAATAGTATTTCACTATTTAAGTGTAATTTTACTAAACGATAAGGATAGAAATGGCAAACCGACGAATAATAATTGGTATTAGTGGCGCAACAGGAATTGCTTATGGTATTAAAGCGTTAGAACTGTTAAAACCGTTAGATATCGAAACGCATCTTGTTATTTCTAAAGCTGCACAAATAACTTGTCGCTACGAAGTCCCCAATATGAGTATAAAACAGATTCAAGCATTAGCAGATAAGGTTTATTCCATTAATAATATTGGTGCTGCGATAGCCAGTGGATCTTATAAAACTCTTGGTATGTTAGTTGCTCCCTGTTCAATGCGCTCTCTATCTGCTATTGCGACTAGTTTATCTGATAATTTACTTACTCGAGCCGCTGATGTGGTACTTAAAGAGCGTCGCCGTTTAGTTTTAATGGTAAGAGAAACACCACTGCATTTAGGTCACATTAACAATATGCAAGCCGTCACTCAAATGGGCGGCATAATATTTCCACCGGTTCCTGCTTTTTATCAACATATTGATACCATTGATGATATGATAACGCATAGCGTTGCAAGAGCCTTAGACTTGTTTGATATTGATATGCCTTGTTTACCTCGCTGGGGTGAGGATATGCAACTTAACAGTAAAATAATTGAATGACATGACGAGCAACAAATTTTGTAGGCAACCTAATCATAAAATCATTGAATTTATCAAAAAACAACATGTGCTTTCGCTATGTGTGATTTTATCGAATAATCAACCTTGGGCATGTAATACCTTTTATGTATTTGATCAAGATTTGATGAATTTATATTTTCTCACTGAGCTAAAAACTCAGCATGCTAATGCAATGCTCAATCAGCCACAGGTAGCAGGTACAATTAGTATCGCGCCCAAAACTGTTGTTCAAATTCAAGGTATACAGTTTGTTGCAATAGCAAAACAGCTAAGTGATCAACAAGCTATGCATGCTTATTCACTGTATTATCAAGCTTTTCCATTCGCTAAATTAATGAAAGCGCCGATTTGGTCACTGGAATTACAGTACATTAAAATGACCAATAATTTACTTGGTTTTGCGCATAAAGATATTTGGACAAGAAACTAATCTTTTTACCGTCAGGTGGTTCAAATTTTTAATTTTAGCCGTTTTTATGTCCATTCAATTCGTTCAAATTGAGTTATTGAATCACTATTCTTATCCAATAACTCAAATTCACAGCTTTCAAGTAAATTGATTGGCAATCATTAAAAATTAACCTTGTTATAAAAAAAAATTATAAATATATATAAATATATTATTTAACGAGAAAAATACTATTTTGTATTATACTTGCACACCTTAATTTTTTTCATCACTAACATAAATGCGTAAATTAGCCGATCGACTCGACCACTTTTCTGATTCAGTTATCCGCCGGATGACCCGAATTGCGAATGAATATCAAGCTATCAATTTATCACAAGGATTTCCTGATTTTGATCCACCAAAAGAATTGATACAAGCGCTTAAACAGGCTGCTGAGCAAGGTCCTCACCAATATGAAATTACTTGGGGTTCAAAAGAATTTAGACAGTTACTGGCTAAAAAGCAGCAAAAATTGATGAACATTGATATAAACCCCGATGAAAACGTCCTTGTAACCTGTGGAAGTACAGAAGCAATGATGTGTGCAGTTATGACAATTTGTAATCCTAAAGACAAAGTTATCATCTTTTCGCCTTTTTATGAAAATTATGGTGCTGATGCGATTTTATCTGATGCAACGCCAATATATGTACCACTCATTCCACCAACATTTGAGTTTGATAAAAAGCAGCTTAGGCAAGCGTTTGAACAAGGTGCGAAAGCCTTAATTTTATGTAATCCGAGTAATCCATGCGGTAAAGTTTTTACCAAAGCAGAACTTGACTATATCAGTCAATTAGTCATCGAGTTTGATGCTTATGTTATTACTGATGAAGTGTATGAACATATGGTTTATGCCCCGCACAAGCACCTTTATTTAGCTAGTTTTCCCGGCATGAAAGAGCGCACTATTAGTTGTAGTTCATTATCAAAAACGTATTCGATTACAGGTTGGCGCCTAGGTTATATTATTGCAGATAAAACTATCATTGATGGCTGTAAAATGATCCATGACTTTTTAACTGTTGGCGCCGCTGCACCATTACAAAAAGCCGCTTGTGCTGGCTTATCATTGGGTGATGATTATTATCAACAATTAACTCAAATCTATACTGAAAAACGTCAACTGTTTTTGCAAGGGTTAGATAAAATAGGTCTATCTTATTATGAACCTCAAGGCGCCTATTATGTCTTGGTTGATATTTCGGCCTTTAACCCATTTAAAACTGATTTTGAATTTTGTGAATGGTTAATTAAAGAAGTAGGCGTAGCGGCTGTACCGGGATCGGCATTTTTCAAACATCCTGAGTATCGATATATTCGTTTTCATTTTGCTAAACAAGAACAAACGCTGATTGCAGCTTTACAAAGATTATCCAAATTTAAGGAAAAATTATTATGTTTAAAAAATTAATTGCATTAAGTTTTGCTATTTTATCAACATTCACTTTGCTGACCGGTTGTGATGATACTAAAAAAGAGAATCATATTGTTGTCGGTGTTGCTGCCGGACCTTATGGTGATATGTTTAAACAAGCGATTGCACCAGGGCTAGAAAAGAAAGGTTATAGTGTTGAAATTCGGGAGTTTAGTGATTATGTACAACCTAATTTGGCGTTAGCGAATAAAGAAATTGATGCTAATTTATTTCAACATCTCACTTATTTGAATAATTTTAAACAGGCACGCAATTTAGATATTATCGCAATTGGCTTTGTGCCTACCGCTGGTGCGGGTATTTTTTCTAATAAAATTACTGATTTTTCTCAATTAAAAAAAGGTGATCAAGTCACTATTGCCAATGATGTCACTAATGAAGCACGAGCATTAAGAATCTTGCAAGCCGCAGGTCTTATTAAACTTGATCCAACTGTGGATAAAAATAATCTTACTCCTAATAACATTATTGAAAATCCTTATGGTTTAAATATTGTTCCAATTGAAGCACCGCAAACACCTAGATCGTTAGATAGTGCGGTATTGTCGGTTGTCAATGGTAACTATGCTATTGGTGCCGGTTTAGATTTGTCTAAAGCACTTTATACCGAAGTATTAGATAAAGATCTAAAAAATGTTATTGCCATTCGAAGCTCATCTAAAGATACTTTAGGTAAAGACATTATTGATGTACTTAAATCACCTGAATTTGCGCAAGTGATCGAAGATAAAAATGGTATTTTTTATACTTTCCAAAAACCTGACTATCAATTATTTTAATTATGCAACATACACCTTTAATCCAAGTAAAAAATGTATCGGTGCGCTTTGAGGCAAAAGGCCAAATAGTTGAAGCTGTCAAAAATGTTTCATTTGATGTCAATCAAGGCGAAATTTTTGGCATTATTGGCTCAAGCGGTGCAGGTAAGAGTACATTGGTAAGAACGCTTAATCGACTCGCCATACCGTCGTCAGGGCAAGTTATTATCGATGGTGTTGATATTAGCACTTTGAAAGGCCGCCATTTACAGGCCTTTCGTTTTCAGGTAGGTATGATTTTCCAAAATTTTAACCTTGCTTGTTCAAAAACCGTTTATGAAAATATTGCCTTTGTTCTTAAGGCTGCTGGCAAAAAGGGTGATGCAGTAAAAAACCGAGTGAAAGAGCTTCTGACATTGGTAGGGTTGAGCGATAAAGCTTATGCTTATCCTGCCGAGCTTAGTGGTGGGCAAAAGCAGCGAGTCGGTATTGCAAGGGCCTTAGCGAATGAAGCGAAAATATTGCTATGTGATGAAGCGACCAGTGCTTTAGATCCAACCACAACCAGTGCTATTTTGGATTTACTTAAACAACTCAATGAAAAATTTGGTTTAACTATAGTTCTTATTACCCATGAAATTGATGTGGTAAAAAAGATTTGTCATCGGGTTGCGGTAATGTCGCAAGGTGAAATTGTTGAGATGAATAACACATTTAATTTATTTGCTTGTCCAAAACAACGCTTTACCCAAAACTTTCTTAATATTGATGAAAATACCCATCTTCCCGATCGAATTAGACAAAATGCTAAAGGCAAACTGGTTAGACTACGCTATATTAATGAAAATACTACGCAACCTATTTTATATCAATCAGCGCTTGAAACAGGCGTCGCTTTCAATATTTTGCATGGCTTTATCGAGTATTTTAACGAGCAAGCGCTAGGCAATTTAGTGATAGAGTTAATTGGTGATCCGGATGATATCTTAAATCTTATTGCAAAGTTACACAATCAAGGTGTGATTATTGAGGAAATAAATTAATGATAAAACTCACCCTTGCTGAAATGGCACAAATGTTATGGCAAGCCGCTTACGAGACTTTTATTATGGTCAGTTGGTCACTGCTTGCTGGTATTTTATTTGGCACAATAATCGGGCTGTTGCTGTTTTTGATGTCTAATCCGTTTTTTTTCAAAAACAGAGTAATGAATAGTATTGCTAACTTTATCATTAATGCGACTCGTTCAATTCCTTTTTTGATTTTAATGGTGACGGTGTTACCTTTAGGTGCTTTATTTGTTGGCACGACTGTTGGACCAAAAGCGGTTATCTTTCCTTTGTCGTTAGCGGCTATCGCTTTTTATGCAAGGTTAGCTGAAAATGCGTTTAGCCAAATAGATAAAGGTGTGATTGAGGCGGCAGTAGCGAGCGGAGCATCACATATTCGCATAATTATTGGAATACTATTTCCTGAAGCGATGGCACAATTAATTCGCCATGCAACGGTAACGACAATTTCGCTCATTAGCTTTAGCTCAATGGCCGGTGTGGTTGGCGGTGGTGGAATAGGTGATTTAGCCATTCGTTACGGCTATCAACGTTATGTCACAGAAATCCTGATTTTATGTATTATCATTCTGATTTTTATTGTGATGTTAATTCAATTTTTAGGGGATAAATTAGCTAATCACTTTGATCGCAGCTATAAATAATCGGTATTAACATGAATACAATTACAACTATTATTAAAGATCCTAACCGAATCATTTATCAAAACAATATTCCAAAATCTCACTTAAGTGATGGACTGCAATTGAAATATGGACAAGCCGAACTACTGGTTTATCCAGTAACAACAGCGGAAGTTTCACAAATAGTTCAATATGCCTATTCAAAAGGGATCAATATTACAACGCGTGGTGCGGGTACGAATTTGGTGGGTTCAACCATTCCTAATGGTGGCATTATTATTGATTTATCTTTAATGAACAATATTGTTGAACTGGATAAAGAGACATTCACAATTACTGTCCAGCCAGGCATTTTATTACAGGATTTACAACAATGGGTTGAAAAGCAAGACCTGTTTTATCCGCCCGATCCTGGTGCAAAAAATGCCACTATTGGCGGTAATATAAGTACTAATGCTGGTGGCATGCGTGCGGTTAAATATGGCGTGACCCGTGATTATGTGCAAGCAATAGAAGTGGTTATGGCTGATGGCAGCGTTTTAAATTTTGGCAGTAAAAATGTTAAAGATAATACTGGGCTTTCGTTAAAACATCTCTTTATTGGCAGTGAAGGGACACTGGGTATTATTACGCAATGCACTTTAAAGTTAATTGCTAAACCAAAAGCTTTCGAAACCTTAATTATTGGTTTTAAAAGTATTGATTTAGCTATAGCAAATATCACAACTATATTACAAACGTTAACACCCACAGCATTGGAGTTTGTAGAACGTCAGGTTGCGCAGTGGGGTGAAAGATATTCAGGTTTTCAATTTCCATTACCCAATGCACAAGCCTATCTTATTATTATGTTAGATGGTGCTGATCATCAAACTATATTACAACAGCGTCAGCAACTATTGGCTAATTTGACTGATTGTGAACATTTTATTGCAGAAACAGTAGAACAAGCTAGTCAAATTTGGGCAGTGCGCGGGTCGCTTGTTCGCGCTGTTGAAGCGGTGACAGAGCAAGATCCTATTGATATTGTTGTACCCATTAATAAAATTGCTGATTTTATTCATTACACCAAACAATTAGAAGCGAAAACCGGTGTAAGAATGTTAGCTTTTGGACATGCTGGTGATGGCAATATCCATTTATGTCTATTACGCGATGGTAGAGAGCAAACGCAATGGCAACGCTTACTAGAACAAGTCCATTGTGCTTTGTATCTAAAATGTCATCAATTAGGCGGGCTTCCTTCTGCTGAACATGGAATTGGTACTGCTAAAGTTAACTATTTTAAGCAGGCCATACCAGAAGATAATCGCCAATTAATGCAAGCAATTAAACAGCAGTTTGATCGTAAAAATATTCTTAATAATCAGGTTTATATTTTGCAAATTTAGATGTTTTTTTATTTGTAATTAACTGAAAAGTCTTTGATGATAATCAAAGGCTTTTTGTTATTACCTAAAGCAAAGGTTTGCTCATAAAAATAGGGTAACTTTACACGCTCAATAAACATCATAACAAAACCCTTTTTTTTACTATAATTTAAACTTGTTTATAATCAATAGGTTAAATTTTAATGTAAAAAAAGGGTTTTTAAGCCTAAAACAAACATTTATCTTTTACCTAACAAGCGTTATAGTGTATCGGTTTCTAGTTTAACGCCGTGTAGGTGGTTTAGAAAAATATACATTTCGGAATTATCACCTTTAGTCCGTTTAACGCCGTGTAGGTGGTTTAGAAATGTTGCGCTTGAGCGCGTTTTAAGTGACGAAGGTTTAACGCCGTGTAGGCGGTTATAGTTTTTAAAATTCCATTTAAAAGATGGGATTAAAGGTTATGCCAGATTTATCTGGGTTAGATGAGTTGCGCCTGTTATCATTTTTAGGTTCTGAATCCTCCTTTTACCCATTGCGGTATATTTTTTATCTGTATGATTAAATAAAGTATTTTTGAGTTTAGTCTTTCGCTTGTTTTATAAATTGATAATTTTAATATGTTATTTGGCCTACATTAAACAATCAACCTCGGTAGTATACATTACTCTTTTTATTAGAAGGTATTAACTTGTGATGCTGGGCGTCATGAATGCAAAATCTTGTTAAATCCTTTATCAATAATTAACATTCGGGATCAAGTTTATGAGTACAATTTTTAAGGGATCTATGCTAGAGTTGAATCCCTTATTTTTCGACTCAGTAGGGAGGTAGGTCTTGAATCTTTCACCTAAAGCGTTTCATTATTTGGGCGTAATTGCTACTATCGCTTCACTTGGTATGTATGTTTCTTATATTCCACAAATCATTGATAATCTTCATGGTTACAAATCTAATCCCACTCAACCATTGGCTGCAGCAATAAACTGTTCGTTATGGGTTTGCTATGGTTTATTGCGTGAAAAGAAAGATTGGCCAATTGCTATTGCCAATTCACCGGGTGTCATTTTTGGCTTAATGGCTTTTTTCACCGCTTTATAAATCGCATTATTGATTAAACTACAGTGAAATCGATCTCAATTCCTGTAGTTTTCTCTCCTTTTTTCTCTTAATTGTGCTGTCGTTGATTATGTTGAATGCATATTTTAATAAAGTTTGAAATTAATACAGCAGCAGGTTAATATTTAACCTTAGCAATAAGATTAAATAAATCAATACAATACGAAGTTATCAACAGGTTTGTTAAATACTTATCAAATAGTACAGTGAATAATTTGCTAGTTATCCCCTTTTAATGGTTTTATCACTGTGCAAAATTTGTTCATTGTCATGTCGTTTATATACTATTATAGTAAAAGCGATTAATTCGATTTTTTATCTGGATTTCAACTTCAAAAAATTTTTGATAAATGTTAGTGGTTTAATTAGAAACGTTGTATTAGCAAAGTCGTACCACAAATCTGGCAAGATGATCGTTTTGCTGGGTAAAAATCGTGATAAAGGAAGGAAATATTATGACAGAAATTAATCTTTCAGATGAGTTAATAAAAGACTTCATTTATTCAGTTTATCGAAAAGAAGTATTGTTAAATTTAGATGGGGTGGTTTTAACTGAAGATGATCGAAAAACGTTACATGAAAAACGAGATTTTGTTAATAGCTTGAGCGAAACAGAACTAGCTAATATTCGATCATGGATCATCAATAAGTTAAAATCATTAGAAGATAAACACCATTAAAATTGCGTGAGTTTACTGCGTTTTAGGCGGGCTAACGTTCCTATTATTTTAATAAAAATATTTTTTTATCTTTATCAAAAACACTATAGACAGATTAACCAATAGTTTTATAATGCATTCGATAAAATATCATTTATAAAAAAGGAAATAATATGAAAAAGTTAGCCTTTGTTTTATTCGTTAGTCTACCAATGATAGCTAGTGCATCCAACTGTGATGAGATCAGCGCTAATATCGCAGAAAAAATTAAAAATAATGGTGTTGAAGCCTCTCAATTTCAATTGAAACTCGTTTCATCAAATGAATCTCAACAACAAATTGAAGGGCAAATTGTGGGGTCTTGTGATCGTGGACAACAAAATATTGTCTATGTACGTTATGATTCTGCTAGCAAAGCTGCAAAAAGCACAGATAAAAAAGCAGTTGATACAAAGTCTCAACCTGAGCAACCAAAAGCAGAAACAGTAGCTCCAACTACGACAGCGCCAGTTGATTCTAGTGAACAACAAAAAACGGAAAACCAAACAAGTCCTAACCAAACATCAGAATCAACCACTAACTAGTAATGTTGATAATAAAGCGTCGATTAGAATTAAACATTCAATATCCAAAGCGAGTTTTTGTTAATTAAGTTGTTTAATTTATTTTTCGACGCTGCTCATTAATCCAATATGCTTTGGGCTCAAATTATACCCATTGAATCTGATTTGCTTAATGTCGACAAAAGGCGTAAAACACGTGTTTATTAGGTAAAATCAGTTTTATGCCTTTATAAATTGATTGTTTAAGTGATAGTATTTTATGTTTTCATTTTATTCCCTTATTGATTCATGCCAGACAGATTGGAATAGTTATATACAGCATGAGTTTATCGAACAACTTGGTAAAGGAACCTTAGATAAGTCTTGTTTTCAACACTATTTAAAGCAAGATTATCTATTTTTGGTTAACTTTTCGCGGGTTTGGGGACTTGCCGTTTATAAAAGCCGTAATCTTTTAGAAATCAAGCAAGCATTACATAGCCTTAAAGCTATTGTTGAAGTAGAACTGGATTTACATATTCGTTATTGTAAACAATGGCATATCACTGAATCAGAATTAACCCATTTAGTTGGAGCCAAAGCTAACATGGCTTACACCGATTATGTTTTAGATGTAGGCTTAAAAGGTGATATTCTTGACTTACATATTGTTTTAGCGCCATGCTTGATTGGTTATGGCATGATTGCAAATTGGATAACAGCCCAGTCTTGGTATAATGCAGAAAATAATCCTTATACAAGTTGGATCGACATGTATTGTGGTGATGAATTTCAAAAAGCAGTGCAAAATGAAATCAATTGGATTAATGATAATTTATCTAACATCAAGTCAGAACGTTTTGAACAGTTAAAAACCATTTTTAAAACGGCAACCCAGCTTGAAGCTGGTTTTTGGCAGATGGGATTAGAAAAAAGCTGTTAATAATTATCATACTTCACCAATGATGGCAAAGTATGATGTAATAAGGTTATAGCAAATTCGAGTAACTTTGTTTGGTTTTTTCATCCCAAACACTTGCTTGTACTTGTCCAATATGTTTTAGTTGTAACAACAACATGACTAATCGAGATTGTCCAATACCACCACCAATAGTTTGTAATAACTCACCATTGACTAATGCTTGATGCCAAGCTAATTGTAATCGAGATTCATCATGAGTGATCTTAAGTTGACGTTTCAATGCTTCAGGATCAACACGAATGCCCATTGATGAAATTTCAAATGCACTATTTAATGCTGGATTCCAAACTAAAATATCACCATTCAAGCCTTTAGAACCCATTTCATTATCACTACTCCAATCATCATAATCGGGTGCACGGGCATCGTGTTTTTCGTTATTAGATAAATAGCCGCCTATACCAATTAAAAATACAGCCCCCAGTTCTTTAGTAATTGCATTTTCACGCTCTTTTGGCGATAAGTTAGGGTAACGTTTTAACAGTTGTTCACTATCCATAAATGTAATGGATTCCGGCAAAAAGCGTGAAAGGTGATATTTTTCTGATACGGCTTTTTCTGTTGCTTTAATCGCTGAATAGATCTTTTCAACAGTTTGCTTTAGGTAAGTAAGAGTACGATCTTTTGGACTTATTACTTTTTCCCAATCCCATTGATCGACAAATACGGAATGAATTGGTGAAAGCTGATCTTCATCCGGTCGTAACGCTTTCATATTAGTATATAAACCTTCACCCTCAGCAAAATGGTGATCAGTTAATACTTTACGCTTCCATTTAGCTAAAGAGTGAACGACTTCAAATTGTGCATTAGCAATCGTTTTAACTTTAACCTGAACTGCTTTTTCGGTACCAGATAAATTATCTTGAATTCCATCACCAACTTGACTTAATAATGGTGCTTGCACTTCAATCAGGGATAAATTTTCGGCTAACTTATCAGCAAAAAAATGTTTCACAAAGCTTATTCGTTGTTGTTGTTCTTGGAATGATATCGTCATGTTTACTCTCTAATTATTGTCAATTTGTGTATGTAAATTAAACTAGAAAATAGAAATATGCAAGTTTCAATACGGTAAAAATAGATACAAATAGCGATGAGTTTGTCTCTCAACTTTATTGATTATTATAATTGTTATCTATTTTGTGTTAATTGCTGATTAAAAAGAACATTAAGACAAAAATTGAACAATTTAGTGGGTTGCATTTTTAAGTCAGCAACCAAATCGATGAAACTAGGATGTTGATCAGTTTAAGGTAACTATCTGTAAAAACGGATATTTTATTTCAAATTAATTATTATTTAATGATATTATCAGGATAATAAACGTTGAAATCATCCCTCCAAGGGGATTGATACCTGTTATTTTTTATATAATCAACTGATGACAATTGCACAATTGTTTCTTGGATAATGCTAAATATCAATGCTCGGCGTGTATAACTTATTTTATATACCATCAGTCATTTTTTATATCGTAGATTACAAGCTAATTAAACCTGTCAGCATTGCTAAATAGCAATTCTCATGACGAATTTATATTTGAGTATCAAGTTGGATCTTTTGCCTAAAAACTTCGACAAAGCTGTTTATAAACTCACAATTGAATGCTAACGCGTATACGACTAACCCTTTTACCAACCCTTTTTTTTTACCAAATATAAAAAATAATAAAATCAATACATTACAAATCACATAAAAAAAAGGGTTTTTTAGTAGCAAAACATCATTTACCTTTCTGCCAACAACAGTTATAGTGGTTTAGCTTCTAGTTCACTGCCGTATAGGCAGTTTAGAAATTTTTGTTTTAAAACACCCGTACCGGTTGAAAGTTCACTGCCGTATAGGCAGTTTAGAAAAAGGAGCAAGACGATTACGAGCGTGCATTTTAGTTCACTGCCGTATAGGTAGTTTAGAAAAAAATAAAATGAAAAATAGCCATCACTGATATGTTCACTGCCGTATAGTCAGAATTCATGTTTGGTCTTGAAATTGTGATATTTTGCCAATCTATATTTTATTCGTGATATATTGCTATTGATTAGTAAATTAATACCAGTAGGTTTTCTGTTAATCATTACTGCTGATAGTTGGCTTTAATTTGTTTATAAAGCGATAGAACTAAGCTTTTAATATTTGTTTTGGTTGACACCTGTAAAGCCGGTATCAACCATGAATAAGCAATGATGTTCGTATGCGAACAGGATTTTACTTACCTATGTCAGAAATTTGTGTTTACTCCGCAAATTTATTTTTATGATCATACCGGTTGTAGTGGATGTCATCACTAATTAAATAGTTATAAATATCATCGACAATTTCGATACCATTTTTTAGGTAGTCTGCTTCACGTTTTTTGCCTCGTTCACCAGGAAAGAATACTTGGCTATTGCCTTTAGCGGGTTTGACATTTTTTAATTGATCGAGCATCGAAGACATAGTTTGTTTGAATATTTCAAGGCCGATAAAATATTCTGGGTTAATGACAATATGTAAATGCCCAAGATCGCGTCCTTTGGATAGGTCTGCATACATTGACGAGACATTTTTACCAAAAGGCAAGCCTAGTAATATCCCCGATAAGATATCAACCATCATCATCAAACCATAACCTTTTGCGTCAGCAATCGGTAATAAAGCATTGACTTTATGAGGATCGGTGGTTGGTTCACCGTGCTCATCAACGGCCCATGTTGGCGGAATAGGAGCGCCTTTGGATCGTGCATAAAGTACTTTACCCCAAGCTTGCACTGTAGTTGCCATATCAAATGATACAACTCGCTCATCGGCTGTTGGGGCTGCAAATGCAATTGGATTGGTACCAAAAAATTCTTCGGCTCCACCATAGGGTACAGCCATTGGATCTGATTGACACATTGAAATGGCAACTAAATTTTGTGCAGCAGCCATTTCGGTAAAGTAACACAGTGATCCACTGTGTGACATACGGCGTATACCGACGACCGCGACACCATTCTTCTTCGCCATTTCAATGGCTTTATCCATGCCAACTTTGGCAGCAACCAAACCACAGCCATTATCAAAATCGAGAATGGCGCTCGCTGGGCCTGTTTCTTTATAAGTGATGTTAGGATTAACGGTCATGCCACCTTTCGCAATACGTTCTGCATAATATTCAACCCTTACGGCACCATGCGAATGAATGCCTCGGGCATCAGCAAAAGCTAATGCATCGGCAGCGATGTTTGCATGTTCCTGACTTAAACCGGCTTTATGCATTTTATTCGCGATTAGATCATGTAATGTTTTTTTGTCAACTCGCATCGTAAACTCCCTTAAATATATGTTTTACCTGTTTGGTTATCTTATTTTGTAATGATTGTACCTTTAGTACCCGCTAATAAAGACTCTATATCCGTTAGATTACCGATGTATGCCTTGTTACTGGTTTTTTCAACAAATTCAATGACAGATTTGACTTTAGGACCAATAGCACCATCATCAATTGCAAGCGGTTTTAATCGTTCTGTATTAACATGATGTAATGGCGTTTGTTGTGGGGTTCCCCAATTTTCATATACCGCATCAGCATCAGTTAAAATCATTAAGTGATCGGCTTTTAATTGTATGGCAAGTTGCGCTGCACTGTGATCTTTGTCGATAACCGCTTCTATACCTTGATAACCAAGTTGATTTTTAATGACAGGTATACCGCCACCGCCATTACAAATGACAATAGTGTCTTGGTTAAGTAATTGTTTGATAGCATCGATTTCGAGGATTTTTTGCGGTTTGGGGGACGGCACTACCCGACGTAAATACTGTCCATCTTGTTTAAATTGCCATCCATATTGTGTTTGTAACTGTTGCTGTTGCGCTGGTTGATATACTGGTCCTATATACTTGGTAGGATCTTTAAAAGCAGGGTCGTTGGGATCAACTTCAACTTGGGTCAGCACGGTGACAACATGTTTAACATGTTCGTGTTGCTGTAAACTGCGACCTATCATATACCCGAGCATACCTTGCGTTTGGGAAACCAGAATATCGAGTGGGTAGGCAGCAACCTGTGTATAAGCCGCATTTTGTAGTGCTAATAAACCTACTTGTGGGCCGTTGCCATGCACAATCACTAAATGATATTTTCCCGCTAGTTTTGCGATAAGCTGGGTTGTAGCATCAATGTTTCGATATTGATTCTCTATTGATAGTGGTTCATTTCGTTTAGAAATTGCATTGCCGCCTAATGCAATAACAATCAGTTCCATATGATATCCTTGATCATTTATTAAAATTGCTTATTGTTTTAAAGTATTAACACATTTACTCGCCATTCACTGTGTTTTCTTGTTAATATTTAGCTAATTAAATGCGGTAATACCGCTTTTTTTGTCACTGTCCGAATAAGAAAGTGACCTGGTTTTTAATGATGTATTTACCTACTTAGTCATTCATAGATTCGCTTTATTCGTCTATCGATATTGTTTTGGTAACTGTAGTTGCTTAACTCAGCTCACCGATTTGGCTTCAGAAACAAAATAGTACGCTGCTTTAAATTTCGACATCACGATGGCAATCTTTTGAATAAATATAACTTAATGGCTCTTTACCCACGGCATAACAAGCTTGCAATGCATAAGCGCCCATAAAAATATAGTCATCTTTTTTGACCGGTATCCACTCATTGTCAAGCAAGTACATACCTTCACCACTGAGTAAATACGCGCCATGTTCCTGAACATGAGTTTCAATATAGCCATGACTTGCGCCTGGTTGGAAAGTTAAAATATGAAAATTCATATCAAAGCCAAGTTCTTTTGGTAATAAGTCTTGTACAAATACATTATCCATATTCTCATAATGAATATTTTCCAGATTGATAACATGGTTCGAAACAACCCGAGCTTGGTATCCATCAAGCGGGGTATAACGTCTTTTGTACAAGAATAGGCGAGATGAGCTGGTCATATTTTGTAAATAAAGTTTTACTCCGCAAGGACAGTAAAGATAGCCGCCTGTTTGTAAATGAAACGGTTGTTGATCAGCTTTAGCGGTTATTTCGCCTTGAATAACATAGACAAAAACTTCAAGATCTTTACCACCAAATCCTTGTAGGTTTTTGCCATCTTTATGCATGGTGACTAAATAATCAACAAATGACGCGCCCAATTTAGGGGTTGATAAAATGGTGATGTCACAATTATCAAAACCAGGAATGATATTTTTTACCAATCCATCAGGCGGAATGAGCGCGTAATTTTGTCGTTTAATAATTGCTCTTGATGCTAATAAGTCTTTTGGGTAACCTGTGTTGTTGTTGATATATCCCATAATTATCTCCTTGGAACATATTGATTTTTTACTTCGGCTGACTATTTTTTAGGTAATACAATAGCGCGCCATTAAAAACAGCTTAGTTTAGAAAAATGTGTGTTGCCGATCATAAATATAATGATCGGCACAGATTATTAATTGTTATTTGCGCTTTTATGCATGTTAAGAAGGAAGAACAGCACGGTTGCAACAATTAAAATAGCAATTGCCACATAGAATCCGGTAATTTTGGTGCCGGTAAAATCTGCTAAATAACCAGTTAATGGTGGCGCGATAACAGACGAGCTCATACCAAAAAAGTTAAATACGCCAAACGAAGTGCCATAATTGGTTTTAGGGGCAGTTTCGGCAACATGTGAAATCAGAATTGGTTCTACAGTTAATTTACCAAATAAACCGTAAAAAACTAATCCAGCGAGTAAGAAAGTAATCGTTGCTGATTGCACTGTAGTTAGTAATGTTGCTGCGGCGATTAGTTCAAGTGCAATGATAAATAATAGGCGTTTATTTCTGTATTTATCAGAAATTTTACTGATGATTAATGCCCCAGGAATAGCTGCAAATGCAACTAAAGAAGACGCAGAGCCAATGCTACCACCAGTAAAACCACGTTCTGTTTCAAGAAAGTTAGGTAACCAACTGACAATCATATAATAACCATAGCATGTGGCAAAATACATGATATATGATGCAACCATCTGACTACTAAAAAAGCTATGTGTTTGTGATTCTACTTGATCAACAGAGCGTGTGTTAGCGGTATTTTCATGTTGTTTTGCTTGTTTAATTTTCGGTTGTTCTTTAATAATAATTGCAAAACCCGCAACTAAACAAAGTAGCAATGCAGCAATTATGTATAACATGTATTGCCATGGCATGCCTAATGATTTGACTAAAAAGCTTGTTGCTAACAAACTAATCCCCATACCTAAAGCCGAGCCGGTATTGATAATTGCTGATGCAAAGCCTCGGTGCTCTGACGGAATATTTTCAGCTGAAAGTGACCATGCCGAACCATAATAAGAACCACAGCCTAAACCAGCAAGCAAACTACCAATATAGATCATTGTGATTGAATGAGCATTACCGATCATTAACGCAGCAATGGTGAAGAGTAAAAAGCCGGGGATAACTACCGCTTTTTTACCAAACTTATCAACTAACATACCTGCGGGTATTTGCATTGCGGTGTAGGCAAAGAAGTAACAACTGGCAATGAGTCCAAGAGCAGTATTGGATTGTGGTCCTATAGTTTGTTGAACTTCTGGAAAAATCGCGGTTAATACTGGGCGATAAATCCACATAACTGTCCAACCTAGGCATAATAATACAACGATTTTATGCCAGTATTTAATTCCACCCGTTTTTTCTATTATGGTCATGTTAATTCCTTATTATTCTTGATAAGCTAATTTATATAGGGCGTGCGTGAGTGCTTTAATGCCTTCTACTAAATCTTTTGTGTCTGTATCTTCAGCAGGATTGTGACTAATACCTTTAATGCTTGGCACAAATAACATTGCTGTAGGTACACGTGGCGCAAATATTTGTGAATCATGACCCGCACCACTGTGCATTACCCGATAACTGAGTTTTTCTTCTTTACATATCGCTTCTAACATTTTGATTAGCTTGTTATCCATCGGGATCGGATCTTCATCCATCCAGCGATTTATGTCGATTTCAAGACCAAGTTCGTTGGCGATACGCAGCATATCAGCTTCGATTTCTTCGGTGAATTGAACTAATTGGGCTTTATTCGTATGACGACAATCCATAGTGAATAATACTTCACCAGGTACAACATTGACGACATTTGGTTTGGGTTCTACGTGACCAAAAGTAAGCACAAGTGGATCACCAACTTTGATTGCTTTGTTGATTGATTCATTACAGATTCGACTAAATGCATACACCGCATCTTTACGATATCCCATAGGCGTTGTACCGGCGTGATTGGCTTCACCAATTAATCGAATGTTATAACGTCGTTGACCTACAATACTGGTTACAACACCAATACTTTTTTGTTCTTTTTCTAGAACGCCACCTTGTTCAATATGAATTTCTAAAAACGCTTTAATATTGTCGCGTGCAGGTTGAGTATTGAATTTAAATCCACATGTTTGCATGGCATCAACAAATTTTATGCCTTCGCTGTCTTGTATTGTTTCGACATCGTGATGATTAGCAATAGCAAATACATTTTTACTGCCCCAAAAAACGTAAGGAAAACGGCTACCTTCTTCTTCTGCCATCGAGATTAACTCTAATGTGCGTAGTGGTTGACCATAGTTTTCTTTCAGGTATTGCATTGCTAGTAAAGCCGCTATAATGCCTAACTGTCCATCAAGTTTTCCACCGTTTACTACAGTATCAACATGTGAACCTGACATGATAACTTCATTTTTGTATTTACTGCCTTCAAATCGTCCATATAAATTTCCAATGTCGTCAAAATAGCTATGCATGCCAATTTCGGTCATTCTTTGTTTCAGTGCATTTTGGGCAGCGAGCCATTCGGCGCTATAGAGTAGGCGCGTTGTACCACCTTGTTTTAATCCGCCAAAGCTAGATATCCAGTCTACTGCGTTAGCAACATCATCATATAAGATATTCATGTGTATTTACCTGTTGTTCAACTTGTTACTGTCATTAAGTGTCTTTATATATAATGAAACACATTAAAAGTGAATTTGTCATCTACCATACTATTAATAGCAAATAATAATGTGATCAAACTAGCTTTTTTATTTTTTTAAAATTTAATTAAATTAATGAATTGGTATTATAAAAAATTTTTTAATAATCATTTATGTTACTGATTTTAATATGTTTTATTTTTTATGATTAATCGTCAATTTGTGACATCCAACCTATTTATTCACTATTTTTTACGTAATATATAAATACAATCTGTAAATTAGATGTGATAGTGTCATACTATTTATTGTTATCAATCAGAATTATCAAAAACGGGTAACAGGATGCCACCTGTAAAATCAATCATTCCCGTCTATGAAAGTATCTCAATAAGTAATAAGTGAGTATTGTCTATATCTAAACAGAACTTAATTTTTTCATAACTGAAAGGCCAAATCTCATGATTCAATCTTTTATAAAAAAAGGCAGCTTTCAAGATTCAGTTAGTTTAATGCTAATTTCAAAAAAACTCAGTAATCTTGACGAAGTTGATGAAGTTTCCGTCATGATGGGTACCCCAGCCAATAAATCGCTGCTTACTGCAACCGGTTTTTGGGATGATATGTTTAATGAAGCAACACCCAATGATATTTGTGTGGCCATTAAAACCCATGATAATTCTTGTAATGTGGTGGCGTTGATTAGTGAACAATTGGAAGATGCGTTAAAAAATATTGCGCAGCAACAGCAAGGTGGGCGTAAATTACTTAAAGCAAGACGTTTTGCTAGCGCTAATCAAAAATTGCCTGATGCTAATTTGGTGCTTATTTCTATAGCCGGTGAGTATGCTGCTGGGTTGGCTGAACAAGCTTTGGATGATAATAAAAATGTGATGATATTTTCGGATAATGTCTCACTTGATGATGAAATTCGCTTGAAAACCAAAGCGTCAGAAAAAGATTTGATTGTAATGGGACCCGATTGCGGTACTGCCATTATTGCTGGTGCACCTTTAGCTTTTGCCAATGTCATTCCAAAGGGAAATATTGGTGTAATTGGTGCATCTGGAACAGGTATTCAAGAAGTTATTTCACAAATTGCCTTATTAAATCAAGGGATTACTCAAGCTATTGGTTTGGGTGGGCGGGATTTATCTCAAGAAGTCGGTGGCATTAGTGCGTTAACTGCGTTAGATATGCTAGCTGCGGATCAGGCAACACAGGTGATCACGTTTATTTCTAAGCCACCAGCAGAAAGTGTGCGTAAAAAAGTGATTTCTGCCATGAAGTTGATTAACAAGCCAATTGTTGCAATATTTTTAGGTTCTAACATAGATAAACCACAAGATGAAAACATTTATTTTGCCAGAACGTTGGATGAAGCGGCGCGATTATCATGTTTATTAGCTAAAGTAGAAGCAAGTGCAACTCAATTAAGTCATGCGGAACATCGTTCTATTTTAGGTTTATATACTGGCGGCACATTAGCTTCAGAAGCGGCGATGTTACTTGCTCACGAGCTTGGCTTAGCGGTTAGCAAAAATCATGATAAAGGCATCATGTTAGCGCAAAATGGTCATAAGATAATTGATCTTGGTGATGATTTTTATACTGTAGGTCGCCCACATCCAATGATTGATCCTTCAATTCGTGAACAAGAAATTTGTCAGTTAGGTGATAACACAAGTGTTGGTGTTCTATTATTGGATTTGGTTATTGGCTATGGCGCTAATACTAACCCTGCCGAATCCATTATTACTGGTTATCAAAAAGCGTGTGCTAAACGTGCTGCTGATAATCCTTTAATTGCCATTGTTACTGTAACCGGTTCTGAGCAAGATCCACAATGCCGTAGCAAGCAGATTGATGCCTTAAAAGCTGCCAATATTGTGGTAATGGACAATTTACCGGAAGCAATTTTATTGGCAAAAAAACTCATTTCACCATTAAAGCAAATACGTTCGTTAAAACAGTACCCATTACTTGATCATATTAGTGTGATTAATGCAGGTCTTAGAGGCTTTGCTGACGATCTTCAAGCATCGAATGTGCCTGTTGTGCATTATCAATGGGCACCAGTAGCGGGTGGTAATCAAAAATTAGCGGCTATTTTGAAGAAATTAAATTAAGAGGTTTTGACAATATGAATACATCAATAAATGAAGCAAATCAAGCTATTATTGAACGAATTAAAGCGGCTAGGCCTCATTGGATTGGCGTAGTTGCAGCAAAAGAAGCGGTACCAACGTTAGCACAAGGACAAAAATTATTGCATGCTGGCCCACCTATTGTTTGGACTGATATGACAGGACCAATGCAAGGTGCTTGTATTGGTGCCTGTTTATTTGAAGGTTGGGCGAAAGACGAAAATGAAGCTTTACAGTTATTACAGTCAGGTAAAGTAGAATTTATTCCTTGTCATTCAGTCAATGCCGTTGGTCCAATGGGCGGAATTACCTCTGCTAATATGCCAATGGTTGTTGTTGAGAATGTTACTCATGGTAACCGAGCATACTGTAATTTGAACGAAGGCATTGGTAAAGTCATGCGCTTTGGTGCTTATGGTGAAGAAGTCTTAAATCGTCATCGTTGGATGAAAGAATCATTAGGTCCAGCATTAAATGATGCACTTAAACTATTTGATAAAGGCATTGATTTAACTGCATTGATGGCGCAAGCCATTACTATGGGAGATGAATTTCACCAACGTAATATTGCCGCTTCTGCATTATTATTACGTACATTGTCACCAAAATTAGCTGTACTTAAACGTAGTCAAGAAGAGATGGCAAAAATCTTTGATTTTTTAAGTGTCACAGATCAATTTTTCTTGAATTTAGCAATGGCATTTTGTAAATCCGTAATGGATAGTGCCGCCCAGATTCAAGCTGGTACTATTGTTACAGCGATGACACGTAATGGTAAAGATTTTGGTATTAAAGTTAGTGGTCTTGGTGATCAGTGGTTTACCGCTCCAGTAAATACACCTCAAGGACTATTTTTTACCGGTTATTCACAGCAAGATGCTAATCCCGATATTGGTGACAGTGCTATAACTGAAACTTTTGGTATTGGAGGCGCCGCAATGGTTGCTGCGCCAGGTGTTACGCGATTTGTTGGTGCTGGTGGTGCTGATGTTGCGTATGAAGTATCAGAAGAGATGAGCGAAATATTTTTAGAACATAACATGCTATTTCAAATACCATCTTGGAATTTTCAGGGCTGCTGTATGGCATTAGATATACGCCGAATTGTTGAAACAGGAATCACACCATTAATCAATACCGGTATTGCTCATAAAAAGGCAGGTGTTGGTCAAATTGGCGCAGGAACAGTGCGTGCACCGTTAGCTTGTTTTGAAAAAGCACTAGAAGCACTGGCTAAAAAGCTCGAAGTATAATTTATGAACATTATGCATGCTAATGGCAATCGATTAAATCAACATATTGATAATTGCTTATTAAACTCGAGTTTTACGCTGAATAATCGGTATAGCTGCATGTTATCGAATCAAAATTACTTACATAAAATTAAGCCTTTGCTTGTTAGTGCGCATGCGCCAACAATCGAAGGTGCTTTATCGTTATTTAGTTTACATCAGCACACGATTAATTTAATTAATACGCATCAGCAGTTAATTACGCTTCATCGATATGCAAGTGGCATATCACCAATGGGGTGGGTGCTTAAATCTGAAGATTTTGATTATATTAAATCGGTTTTATTAAACAATGAATTCAAAATAGATCAACTCATGAATGGTGATTTGATTTGCGGTGATATTTTAATCATGAATCATACTCATAAATGTCATTTGCAAATCAAACGTGATGAAAAGCTGAGTTTCAATAAACAGTCTATTGTACAGCTATTACAACACGTCGATTATCCGACCGGATTGTTTGGCAATTTGAAAGATAATATTATTGATAAATCGCCACCGCAACTTGATTTATTGTGTGGTAAAATTAAACAATTGATGGATGGACAAGTTGTTGACATTACACCATTTATCGGTTTAGGTCCAGGTTTAACACCTAGTATGGATGATATTTTAGTGGGGATTCTCGCGGTCATTTCAAGCGATGTTCGTTTTGTCGGTAAATTAAGTCAACTAAAGCATGGCTTGTCAGCGTTATCTTTAAATTCTTTGACAACGTTAATTAGTGCATCTTTTCTCAATTATGCATTAGAAGGTAAGTTTTCGTTATTAGTACTACAGATGGTTAAGGCGCTTAAGCAAAATAGGTTAGATCATTCATCAATAAATAAATTATTAAATTATGGTCATACCTCTGGCGCTGATCTTTTACTTGGTATGTGGTTAGGCATTGATCGTTTTATTTTAGAGGATTGAATCATGTTAGATACTGAAACAATGCGAACATTTACCAAAGTCGTTGAATGTAATAGTTTTTCAAAGGCGGCTAAATTACTTTATAAAACGCCAGCAGCAATTAGTTATCGCATTAAATCATTAGAAACTGACTTAAATACCCAATTATTTGAACGGACCACGCGATCGGTTTCGCTTACCTTGGCAGGTCAACATCTTTATGAACATTGTAGTCAATGGTTGCTTTGGTTATCGACCATGCCCGATGAGCTCCAGCAAATCCGTGATGGTGTTGAGCGTAAAGTCAATGTAACAATTAATAATTTATTATATGATGTTGAAGCCGTAACAGAATTGTTGGCCCATTTAAAAGAGAAATTCCCTTTTACCAATTTTAACTTTACTCGCCAAGTTTATATGGGGGTTTGGGATTCATTATTGCATGGCGAATGCCATCTTGCGATTGGTGCTACCGGTACTGAATCGCTAGATAATATGATCAATATTTTTCCATTAGGCGAAGTAAGTTGGATTTTTGTTGCCGCTAAAAATCATCCGGTAACACAAATTGAGGGGCCATTATCTAATGAATCATTACGAAAATTCCCAGCCATTAACGTTGAAGATACTTCAGTACATATGAATAAACGCGTAGCTTGGTTATTACCGAGTCAATCAGAAATTATTGTACCGAATATTTCGACCAAATTAGCTTGTCATTTAAAAGGTCTTGGCATTGGATTTTTACCAAAATCGATTTGCCAACCCTATTTAGATTCAGGCGATTTAATTGCTTGCCAAGTGGTTAACGAACGAAAACCCTCTCCATTATCACTAGCTTGGAAAAAAGCACATATGGGAAAGGTTATGAGTGAAATTGTTAATTTATTCAAATTTCATCATCCTTTAGCAAATAATTTTTTAAAAAATATTGATAAAAAACGATAAATCACTATGCCGTGTGATTATTGAAATAATTAAATATAAACAAAGGAAAAAATAAATGTTAGACCTAAACAAATATGATCAAATTAATCCGCCTACGCGGTTACTTATGGGTCCTGGTCCAATTAACGCAGATCCACGCGTGACAAGAGCAATGGCTGCTCCATTAATTGGTCAATTTGATCCTGTTATGACTGATTATATGAATCAAACCATGGAACTTTATCGAGAAATTTTCAAAACTAAAAATGAGCAAACATTTGTTATTGATGGTACCGCTCGTGCAGGTATTGAAGCGGTGCTTGTTTCTACCATTCGTCCTGGTGATAAAGTTTTAGTGCCTGTTTTTGGTCGTTTCGGTTTATTACTTTGTGAAATAGCTCACCGTTGCCGAGCAGAGGTGCATACCATTGAAGTCCCATGGGGTGAAGTTTTTGATCCAAATGTGATTGAAGATGCCATTAAAAAAATCAAACCTCGCTTATTACTTTGCGTACAAGGTGATACCTCAACGACATTGTTGCAACCATTAGATAAGATTGGTGAAATTTGTCGTCGGCATGGCGTATTATCTTATGTTGATGCCACTGCATCTATTGTTGGTAATGAACTTGAAGTCGATAAATGGCAGTTAGATGGTGTTTCGGTCAGCTTACAAAAATGTCTTAGTGGCCCTCCTGGTGTTGCACCCTTAACGTTAAGTCCACAAATGGTTGATATCATTCAAGCACGTAAATGTGTGGAATTGGGTATTCGAGCAGATGGCGATAGCAGTGGTAGTGACGAAATTATTTATTCTAACTATTTCGATATTGACATGATCATCCGTTATTGGGGGGCTGAACGTATCAATCATCATACTGAAGCAACATCGATGCTTTATGCTGCCCGAGAATGTGCACGCATTGTTTTACAAGAAGGATTAGACAATGTTATTGAGCGTCACCGTGTTAATGGTGCGGCAATGGTTGCAGGATTACAAGCTATGGGACTTGAGCTATTTGGTGATATTTCTCATAAAATGAATAATGTGGTTGGGGTTAAAAAACCAGAACATATTAATGATCTAGAAGTCCGAAACCTCATGTTAAATGATTTTGGCATTGAAATTGGCGCATCTTTTGGTCCACTTAAAGGTAATGTATGGCGTATTGGTACTATGGGATATAACGCTAGAAAGCAATGTGTAATGCAAACGTTAACTGCATTTGAAGCTGTCTTAAACCGTGTAGGCTTTAAAACAACCCAAGGTGCTGGATTACAGGCTGCTTGGGATATCTATCAGAATCATTAATCAATCAATAGTATAATAATAAGCTCACATTTGTGAGCTTTTTTATGTTTAGCTCTACTTTATTTAATACTAAAAAATGAGTTTAACAGTAGTCAAAATAAATCATTAAAACAAAATGTTAATCACATCATGTTTTTAAATTATTATTAATTGATTTAATGTAGTTGTAATGCATTACCAAAGCGTTGGTTGTGCTAGAAAATTTTTTGCTAGTGATTGTGATTAATCAGTAAAAAAACGCAGTACTCTATTATAACTATTAACGTTATTTGTTAATACGCTCTAATATAGTGTTGCAATATTTTGTTCAAAAGTTATTATATTTTTCCCCATTTATTTCAAGGCAGGATAAACAATGATCAAATCTTTTTTTTCACTCATTTTTAGTATTGTCATTTTATTAACAACCAGTTTTTCGTATGCAGATGAGCCAACTTATGTAGTCGGAGCGGGCGGTACATATCGACCATTTGAGTACGAAAATAGCGCAAAACAACTTGAAGGGTTTGATATCGATTTAATTAAAGCCATTGCAGATGTTCAACATTTTAAAATTAAATTAATTAATACACCATGGGAAGGTATTTTTGCTACCTTAGATAATGGTGAACGCGATATTATCATTTCAGGTATTACCATTACCGAAAAACGTAAAAATTCTGTTGATTTTTCTTTACCTTATTTTCCTGCTGAGCAAGTTATTGTGACTCAAAAAGGGTCGAAAATCACATCTATCGCTGATTTGAGCTCTCATACTGTTGGTGTTGTTAATGGTAGTACAGCTGATGTGGTTGTATCTAAAGTATTAGGAAAAAACAGTACGTCAATTAAACGTTTTGATAACACACCTTTGTTACTGCAAGAATTATATGAAGAAGGCATTAATGCTGCTATTGGCGATGTTGGTGTTGTTAAGTTTTATATCAAAATGCATCCTGGTAAAGAGTTTAATCTGATTTCAGATCAAAATTTTGAGCCGCAATATTTTGGTATTGCTGTTGCAAAAGGTAATGATAAATTGCGCAATATGATTAACCAAGGACTGAAAAAAATTATCGATAATGGCACTTATGCCAACATTTATTCAAAATGGTTTGATAATAATGTTCCAACGTTACCTTTAACCGATAAAGAATAATGTGGATTTTTTATGGCGTTTAATTGGGAAATAATTAATGAGTACTTGCCCTTATTTATAGAAGGGGCAAAAATGACTATTGAATGTACGCTGTTTTGTGTCATTTTAGGTACATTATGGGGATTATTGCTAGGTATTGGTCGCACTGCTTCAGCAAAATATGGGGTTTGGAAATATACATTATATTTTTGTGTACAATGGCCGGTTAGAATATATGTTAGTGCTTTTCGTGGTACGCCATTATTTGTGCAAATTATGGTCGTTCACTTTGTCCTTATGCCTTTGTTAATTAACCCACGAGATGGTTTGCTTGTATCGGATAACTTGATTTCGGTTGATACCGCTCGCTTTTTACGATCTCAATATGGTGCATTTATTTCATGCGTTACAGCCATTACTTTAAATGCTGGTGCTTATATATCAGAAATTTTTAGGGCAGGGATTGAGTCGATTGATAAAGGACAAATGGAAGCTGCACGTTCATTAGGTATGGGATATGGCAGTACCATGCGAAAGGTGATATTACCCCAAGCCTTTCGACGAATGTTACCACCGCTAGGTAATAATGCCATTGCTATTTTGAAAGATTCTTCCCTTGGTGCAGCTATTGGTCTGGCAGATTTAGCTTTCGCTGCAAGAACGTCTGGTGCGGCTTATGGCTCATATACTGAGCCTTACCTAGTCATATCTTTGGTTTATTGGATAATGACATCCTTGCTATCGCTACTGGTTAAATATTTAGAAAAAAGGTTGAGCAAAAGTGATTCACATTAAAAATCTACAAAAGCAATTTGGTGATATCCATGTGTTACGTGGTATTTCGTGTGATATTCAAGAAAAAGAAGTGATCTCGGTAATTGGTCCATCTGGTTCAGGTAAAAGCACTTTTTTACGATGCATCAATGGATTGGAAGATATTACATCAGGTGAAATTGAAGTTAATGGTTTTAAAGTGCACAATCCTAAAACCAATATTAATCAATTACGAGAATCAGTAGGGATGGTGTTTCAGCGCTTTAATCTTTTTCCACATATGACAGTACTGGAAAATCTTATTTTAGCACCTAGAGACGTGAAAAAGATGCCCAAAGATCTGGCGATTAGCAAAGCGGAGAAGTTGTTAACCAAAGTCGGGTTGATTGATAAAATTGATGCTTATCCAAGTCAACTTTCCGGCGGTCAACAGCAGCGCGTGGCTATTGCTAGAGCACTTATGATGGATCCTAAAGTAATGTTATTTGATGAACCAACTTCGGCGCTTGATCCCGAATTAGTCGGTGAAGTTTTAGCGGTCATGAAATCACTTGCGCAAGAGGGCATGACAATGATTGTTGTGACTCATGAAATGGGCTTTGCTAAAGAAATGTCTACTCGGGTGATTTTTATTGATCAGGGCATTATTCAAGAACAAGGTTCACCCGATCAAATCTTTAATCATCCACAAAATGAACGAACACAGTTATTTTTAAGTAAAGTTCTATAAAACTTGAAAATAAAGGCACTAAACGTGATGTGATAATTTTATTTACGCTTATCTATCGCCACCTTAAATAAAAAAACCGTTCTAAGTTGAACGGTTTTTAGTTTAGTTTTTAGCAAGCAGCTAAATTATGCTTTATATTTTTTCATCACAATTGAAGCATTAGTTCCACCAAAACCAAAACTATTTGACATAACAGTTGTCAGTTCACGTTCAGTCGGTTCAGTAATGATATTCATACCAATAGCGGCTTCATCAAGTTCATCAATATTAATGCTTGGTGTAATAAAACCATGCTCTAGCATTAATAGTGAATAAATTAACTCTTGTGCACCGGTGGCGCTTAATGAGTGACCTGTCATTGATTTTGTGGAAGAAATAGCTGGAATATTGTCACCAAACACTTGTTTGATTGCCCAAAGCTCTTTAACATCACCAACTGGTGTTGAAGTACCATGAGTATTGATATAATCAACAGGGACGTCTAAATCTTGAATAGCAAGCTGCATACAACGCATAGCGCCTTCACCAGATGGTGCAACCATGTCATAACCATCCGAAGTCGCACCATAACCGACTAGTTCGCCGTAGATATGTGCACCACGCGCAAGCGCATGTTCTAACTCTTCAACAACTACCATACCGGCGCCACCTGCGATAACAAAACCATCACGGTTTGCATCATAGGCTCTCGATGCTTTTTCTGGCGTATCATTATATTTGGTTGAAAGGGCACCCATTGCATCAAATTCGCAAGACATTTCCCAACAGAGTTCCTCACCACCACCAGCAAAAACAATATCTTGTTTGCCCAATTGAATTAATTCAGCCGCATGACCAATACAGTGTACTGATGTTGCACAAGCAGAAGTCATGGAATAACTTACTCCTTTAATCTTAAATGGCGTTGCTAAACATGCAGAAATTGCCGATGACATTGATTTTGTTACCGCATAAGGACCTACTCCACGTAACCCTTTTTCTTTCATACCTGCAACAACATTATATTGCGTTTTAGTTGAACCACCATAGCCCGCAATAAGACCAGTGCGAGGATTTGATACTTGTTCAGGGGTTAATTTGGCATCTTCTATAGCTTGTTGTAAAGCTAAATAACCATAAATAGAAGCATCATTCATAAAGCGAACAATTTTACGATCGATTAATCCTGTTGTATCTAGTTTTACATTTCCACATACGTGGCTACGCATTCCGCTATCTTTCATTTCTTGTGAAAAAGTAATGCCGCTTCGACCTACTTTTAATGATTCTAGAACTTCTTTAGTATTGTTACCGATACTTGATAGAATACCTAACCCAGTAATTACAACACGTTTCATTTAATGCTTTACTCCTAAAATTATCTGGCTTCATATGAAAAATTGATGTGATTATAGCGTACACTTGTAAGCTGAACAATACCTTATTATCTATTTTATTTAAGCTGATGAAAGATAATAATCCGTTTTCATCACAAAGCGTGATTAACTCTACGTTTTTCATTCCGGTTGTTTAGACAATAATTATGATGAATTTACTGATCTGATGAGGTAGATCAAATAAAATTAACCTTTATTAAATTGTTGCACACAATAATATAATCCTTATAATACTGTATATAAAAACAGTAATTGTGGTGTACTATGAATGACAAAATGATTAATAAACTTGAAATATTAGCAGAATCAGCTAAATATGATGTTTCTTGTGCTTCGAGCGGCAGTTCTCGATCAAATAAACATAAAGGTATTGGTAATGCTCATAGTCGAGGTATTTGTCATACTTTTACCGCCGATGGTCGATGTGTTGCATTGCTTAAAATTATGTTGACTAACTACTGTATGTTTGATTGTGCTTACTGTATTAATCGACAAAGTAATGATATTCCAAGAGCGGGTTTTACCCCGAAAGAGTTAGCCCAATTAACAATAGAATTTTATCGTCGTAACTATATAGAAGGGCTATTTTTAAGTTCCGGTATTGTTAGAAGCCCTGACCATACAATGGAAAAGATGATCAAAGTTGTTACCATTTTGCGTAAAGAATATGATTTTAATGGTTATATTCATATGAAAGCGATACCCGGAGCAAGTAATGATTTGATTAAACAAGCTGGATTATTAGTTGATCGAATGAGTGTTAATTTAGAAATTCCAACAGAAAAAAATCTTAAATTATTGGCACCAGACAAAGATCATCAAACCATTTATCAACCCATGCGCCATATCCAACAAAATCTATTGGAAAATGTGGAAGATCGTAAAAGAATAAAATCGACCCCCAAATTTGTACCCGCAGGTCAAAGTACCCAACTGATTATTGGCGCAACGGATGAATCGGATAATCAAATTTTACAATTGACCGCTAAGTTATATAAAAGACCCAGCATGAAGCGTGTTTACTATTCAGGATTTGTGCCAGTAAATAGCTATGATAAAAGGTTACCTGTATTACAAGACGTGCCTAGAGTTCGCGAAAATCGATTGTATCAAGCTGACTGGCTTTTGCGTTTTTATGGTTTTAATGTGGATGAGATTGTGAATGACAGTTATCCGGATCTCGATTTGACAGTTGATCCTAAATTATCGTGGGCAATACGTAATCCACAATTTTTTCCGGTAGATATTAATTACGATAGCTATCAAAAAATTTTACGCGTTCCCGGTATTGGTGTTAAATCGGCCAAACTTATTGTTATGGCAAGGCGCCATCGAAAACTTAATTTAGCAGCACTTAAACGCATAGGGGTAGTTTTGAAGCGTGCACAGTTTTTTATCATTTGTCATGAGATGCGAGAATTCAAGTTACTCGACTCTTCAGCTGAATATATTCGTCTTTCTTTACAAGAACCGCCTTTGTTAAAAGCGAAAGCCGCTTCTTTACCTCAGCAATTAGTCATGGGGTTTTAGTTGATGATAGTCTTTTATTATGACAAAACTTTTGAAGGGTTACTTTGTGCCGTGTTTGACATATTCAAGTTAAAAAAAATGCCAGAGTGTTTATTGCTTGAAGGCGATGTAGCCCCTTTATTAGCGTCAGAAACGCATGTAGTTGAATTTCGTAATAGCAAATATGAACGGGTACAACTAGCACTCGAAAAAAAAATTTCTAAAATCGCGCTTAATCAGTTGTTGTATGTTTGGTTATCTGAACTTCCTGAAAGTGACTTAATTATTTTGCGCTATATCTGTAAAGTTTTTCAATCAACACATTCAATTGAAACCGATTTTGGCGATCCTGATGTGCTAACTGTGCATGATATCGCTAAAAAAGTGAGTCGCGAAAAGCATCATTTAGTGCAGTTTGTACGATTTAATGCGATAAATAATCCAATAAGCGCCAGTGAAAATAGTTTAAGTGAAAAAATTTATTTTGCGGTCATTGCACCCATTTATAATGCATTACCCTTAGTGTTAAATTTTTTTCAAGATCGTTATGCGGATCAAAAATGGGCGATTTATGATGAGAAGCGGCAATATGGCTATTTTTATAATCTTGAAAAGATTGAACGAATCTCGCTAGCTAATCATGAAGATATCGTTGTTAACAGTATGATCAATCAAGATTATATGACTAAAGATGAACAACTATTTCAAACCATGTGGCTGCGTTATTGTAACGCGCTAACTATTAAAGAAAGAGTGAATCCTAAATTGCAACGTCAACAGATGCCAAAACGATTTTGGCAATATCTACCTGAAATGAAAGGTAAATAAAAAACCGCCAATGTTAGCGGCGGTTTCATTATTTGGTGATAGTGAAAATGGCTATTGTGAATCAATATCGTTAATAAAGCTGTTAATACTCTCTTCACGTTGCTGTTGCTTTTCTTCGTCCACTTTACCGCCCGAGGCAATAAAGTCATTACGTTGGAAGTAAGCATTACGCATAAAATTGTATGGATCATCACTATTTTTAATAAGATCTTCATATTGGATAGCGACAGCACGCGCTTCAATACCATCAAACACACCTCGTACTAACGCCCATTGCCAATCTAACCAAACTAGTGGGGGATAAAGGGTATCAACTAATCCTCCGCCTTCTTCACGTAATGTCGCTGAACCATAGAAAGGTAACACAACGTAAGGACCATAAGGAACATCGTAATGACCTAATACATCACCAAAAGTACGTTTATTGCCTTTTTGTAATTGGGGTTCGACCATACTTGCAACATCAAAAAGACCTGCAACACCAAAAACAGTATTCAAAAAGAATCGAGCTAAATGTGTACCAGCTTTATGCACATCTCCTTGTAAAAGGTTGTTTACCATCGATGCTGGTTCGGAAAGGTTTGATGACACATTAACTATCCCTTTTCGCATAGGCGTAGGGACATAATCTTTCCATACAACAGCGGCAGGGCGTAAAACATAGGGGTCAAGCGCGTAGTAGTTTACATTGAACATCGCTTTATTAAATCCTGATAATGGATCACTATAGGTATTGGTTTCTGGTTGATAAGTTGCACAACTAGTAAGCGCCATTACAGAAAACATCATGCCAACGATTCTTTTTTTCATAATATCTTCGACAAAATAATATAAGATTAGAGATGCTGCGATTGTATCATGTTTACTTAAAATAGAAAATTTTTCGTTATTTAATTGGTATTATTGATATAAATTTATTAAAATACACGCCGCTGTGACCTCATAGTTAAATGGATATAACGAGCCCCTCCTAAGGGCTAATTGCAGGTTCGATTCCTGCTGGGGTCAGATTTTGATAAGAATATAATGATTTTAAAAAGCGTTTTTATTGAAAGTTTTACGATAAAATCTAAATAGAACCTCAACGATTGACTAAATTATATAATATCCTATATTACAAGGATTTATGCATATAAAAGCACTCGTCAACCGAGTCTACTTTTTCTCGATTTTAATCCTCCAATATACATCCGATAACTAAAATCGATCTGATTGAACTGTTATATTATTTAGCATGAAATAGCCAAAAAATAGCTATTTATTTGTACAAGGATATAACTGTTATTTACGTGGCACTGTAAATTTTTATTTTTTATTAAGTTAAAATAGATTCGTTTAACTATCCGATTAATTATTATTTAACTCCAGGAAACGAATCGACATACTGAATAGTAAAATCAGGAAAAGAATCGACAATCTGTATTTTGTAATTTGGAAAACTATCGACTATTTTCCACTCTCCGGGTTTATTTGCAAAACCATTCGTTTTTTTGACCCGCAGATCGGGAAAACTTTTCACGACTTTCACCCTGTAATCGGGGAATGAATCAACAAATTTTATTTTTCCATAGATTTTTGACACATCGGGTTTTGCCTGTAGCATAAATGGAATCAGAATTAATATAATTGTTTTGATAACTATTTTCATAAAATTTCCTTTAATTTATAAAGTAAGTGTTGTTATCACTATATCTATTAATAAATATTATAATTAAAATATATCAAATGTGTTATTAAACAAATGTTAGACATGGTGTTAAATTGCGTTGAGTTAAATCAATAAGCATCTAGCACTAATTTGTTTATATTTATTTGGTTGTTGTTGATCCTTATTTAATTATAACGGCAATGAGTAAACTTTATTACAGTCTAGTAAAATCTTGCTGTTATCTTAATAGGTTTAACAATTTTATCTTGCAGTTAATGGTCATGATTAATATTGTCTTTAATTAAGAGATATAATTTATCATTTTAATATGGCGATGTGATTTTTGGAGTTTTAATACGATACTTTTTACTCTAAATAACTACTTCAAATAATCAATCCTTATACTATACCGGATATTAAAGATTTTTTTATTATTAAATTTATTCATAACACGTTATATTATGCGCCTCAAAAAATTATAAGAGACATCATTATGAAAATATTTTTAAAGGTACTATCCCTTATTAGTTTGATTAGTTTACCATTATATAGTCAGGCAAAATTACCAGAATCAATTAAAATTGGTTCAGATACTTCCTATGCCCCATTCGATTTTATTGACGCAAATGGTGAAATTACAGGTTTTAATATTGAAATAACAAAGGCACTTTGTGCTAAAGCAAATATTGAATGTGTCTTTAAAACTACTGATTTTGATGCACTGATTCCTTCACTTTTATCGAGAAAGATTGATATGATTTCGTCATCTTTGATGATGACCGAAAAACGTAAAAAGCAGATTGCGTTTTCTGATGAAATTTTTGTGACTAATTCAAGATTAATCACAAAAGAAGGTGCCAATATTATGCCTACAGTTGAATCTTTAAAAGGTAAGCGAGTAGGTGTTGAACAAGGTACTTCGCAAGAACATTTTGCTAATGAAGTTTGGCGTCCAAACGGTGTGATCATTGTCCCTTATCAAAATCAATTACAAGTGTTTTCTGATTTAGTGGCGGGGCGTTTAGATGCGTCATTACAAGATGAGGTAACCGGTAGTTATGCATTTTTAAAACAACCGCAAGGAAAAGGTTTTGCGTTTGCAGGCAACGCATTAACCGATAAAACGTATTTCGATGTTGGGGTAGGGTTAGGCTTCCGTAAAAATGATACTGAATTACGAGAGGCTTTTAATAAGGCTCTTGTTGAGATTCTAAATGATGGTACCTATAAAAAAATCAATGATAAATACTTTGATTTTAGTGTTTATGGCAATAAAAAATAATTAAGTAATGCAAGGTTATATTCCGCTTATTTTGCAAGGTGCTTTAATTACCATTGGACTAGCAATCACTTCGTTGATTGTGGCTGTATTACTTGGTGTGATTTGTGCTTTAGGCAAAATGTCTAAAATAAAATTACTACGATTACTTTGTCAGGCTTATACCTCTTTAATTCGAGGTGTGCCTGATTTAGTTCTTATGATGCTAATATTTTTTGGATTACAATTTGCGCTCAATAATATTACCGATTTTTTTAATATGGATATTATCGAAATTAATCCTTTTGTAGCTGGAATGATTACGTTAGGTTTTATTTACGGCGCCTATTTTACTGAAACCTTCCGAGGTGCTTATCAGTCAGTATCGAAAAACACCTTGAATGCTGCTATTGCACTTGGATTAAGTCAAACTCAAGTTTTTCGTTATGTTATGTTTCCACTTATGATGCGCTTTGCTTTGCCGGGAATAGCAAATAACTGGTTGGTTGTTTTAAAATCAACTGCGTTGGTTTCGTTATTAGGTTTATTTGATTTAGTTAAAGCAACAAAAACGGTAGGCGAAGCAACGTATCAACCACTATTATTTGCTTTAATCGCTGGCGCGTTTTATCTGTTTTTCACCACTATTTCAAATCTTGCTTTGTGGTGGCTTGAAAAGCATTATTCCATTGGTATAACCAAAGCAAAATTATAAACAAAGAGCCTTATCATGTTAGAGATTCTTCAAGACTACTGGAAAGCGTTGTTATGGACAGATGGGTATAATATCACTGGGCTAGCTATGACGCTGTGGATTTTGGTCTTATCGGTTTCCCTTGGCGGTATTTTGTCTTTAGTTTTAGCGGTTGGTCGTAATTCAAAAAATCAATACATCAAGTTACCTATTTGGTGTTTCACCTATGTCTTTCGAGGCACGCCTTTGTATGTTCAATTATTAGTTATCTATACAGGACTTTATACATTGAGTTTTGTGCAGAATCATCAATGGGTTAATGATTTTTTTCAAAGTGGCTTAAATTGTACTATTTTAGCGTTTACCTTAAATACTTGTGCTTACACCACTGAGGTTATAGCGGGCTCAATGCGTAATGTGCCCGATGGTGAAATTCAAGCGGCAATAGCCTTAGGTTTTAACCGATTTCAATTATATCGATATATTATTTTACCAAGAGCCTTTCGTCTTGCTTTGCCTGCTTACAGTAATGAAGTTATTTTTATGTTGCACTCAACTGCATTAGCATTTACCGCAACCGTTCAAGATGTAATGAAAATTGCTCGTGACATTTATGCTGAAACATATCAACCTTTTCATGCCTTTGGTATTGCTGCGGTTATTTATCTTTGTGTTAGTTTTACATTAATTTGGGGATTTAGAAAATTAGAAAGGCGTTGTTTGGCATATATGCAAATAGATTGGTCTGTAAAAGCTAATTAAATATTCAAAATATTAAGCCATTATTGTATCAATAATGGCTTTGGTAAAATGATCATTTATATAATTAATTAGCTGCTGGGTAGCCATAGTCTTCGGTATGATCTTCATGATCTGAAGAACCCGGTAACGCTCTGGTGCGATCGATTGGTACATAGCTCCCACTTGGTGTTTCGATCTGACATTCTTCTAAATAGATTGAGTACTTGGTATTAGCATGCATACTCACACCTCTAAAGTAACAATGTGTCGCATTATATAAGTCGTTACGACAGAGCACGGCTATGACTAGCCAAACGGCAACAATCGCTAATGCTACCCATTTTAAGTGTCGCCAAATAAACGACCAAAAGCCTTGTCCACGAAATCGACAATAAGCAAATATAAGTAAAAAAATCGCAACAAATCCTAAAAATTCATATAACCAAAATAGCCACATGTTGTTATCTCCTAAGCAATAATTAGTTGCTATTTTATACTAACTTTTTATTTACATCCATGACCCATTACGAATAATACCTACAGCAATACCTTCAATAGCAAAGCTCTGTTGTTCTAAATCAACTTCAATAGGTGAAAAGTCTTCATTTTCGGCCAGTAAGTGTACATGTTTACCATGGCGAGATAGTCTTTTAACGGTGACTTCATCATCAATTCGTGCAACTACCACTTGGCCATTTTTTACATCTTGGGTTTTGTGCACGGCAAGTAAGTCACCATCTAATATACCAATATCTTTCATTGACATACCGTGAACCCTTAATAAAAAGTCAGCTTGGGGTTTGAATACAGAAGGATCGATTTGATAATGACTTTCAATATGTTCTTGCGCTAGGATAGGTGAGCCGGCAGCCACTTGCCCAATAAGTGGAAGACCTTCAAAATCATGTTGATCATCGGACGTTTCGAGCAGTAGACGAATACCACGAGATGAACCAGCTATCATTTCAATCGCCCCTTTTTTAGCTAAAGCTTTCAAATGTTCTTCAGCCGCATTAGCGGAGCGAAATCCTAATTTTTGCGCAATTTCAGCGCGTGTTGGTGGCATGCCAGTTGTTTGAATATTTTCTTTGATCAAATCGTATATTTGCTGCTGACGTTCTGTTAATGGTCTCATTATCAATTTCCTGTGTTTATATACAGATATATGTGATTATATACAGCTAATACTATAAAACCAACAGTTTTGTTGATTTTATTTTTTATTGGTTGATTAATTTTTCAATATGTTGATAACTTGTTCATTTGGATAAAATCAAGTTCTATTGAAAAAGATAAATTTTGTTTTATTCCAATAGTGATCATTTTTATCATCTTAACTTAATTTTTTTATGTTGGTTTGCAATAAGTGATTTTTATTAAAAAAATTATAATATTCTGAATAAAATGTATTTTTTGTTTTTAGGTAAGAAAAATTAGCATATATAATGAGATTCAGTTATATGATATACTAATCATGGTAATTATTAGATCGGAAACTATATTCATGTCTTATATTGTTGCACTTAGTGGTGGTGTTGCCAGTGGTAAAAGTACCATTGCAAATCTTTTTGCACAATTAGGTGTGCCGATTATTGATGCTGATGTTATTGCTAGGCAAGTTGTTCAGATTGGAACTGATGCTTATCTTGAAATTGTTAAACATTTTAGCCAGGAAATCTTATTACCTGATGGTGAATTGGATCGCAGTCAATTGCGGGAAATTATCTTTAATAATTCGCATGAAAGGCTTTGGTTAAACCACTTATTACATCCGATTATTCAACAAAAAACGCAGGAACAAATTGCAAAACAGACTGCGGTTTATGTAATTTGGGTGGTGCCACTTTTGATTGAAAATAATTTACATCACTTAGCTGATCGAGTTTTGATTATCGATATTCCGAAAGCACTACAATTACAGCGTCTGGTTCAAAGAGATAATATTGATATAGCGTTAGCTCAAAAAATGATTCAATCTCAAGTTTCTGGTGAAAAACGATTATCCTATGCTGATGATATAATCATCAATAATGGTGATTTAGCTTGTTTGACTGAGCAAGTAAATGAATTACATCAACAATACTTAAATAACCTTAAAATTAATAATGGATAAGTATGGATAAGATTATTTTTGAACATCCACTAAATGAAAAGATGCGTACCTGGTTACGTGTTGAATTTTTATTAAAACAATTAGATCTACATTGTCATTTTGATCAAAATAATGCGTTACTTTTTTTTCATGCACTGTCTGAGTTATTAGAAATTATTGAACGTAATGATGTTAGAAGTGATTTGATTAAAGAAATCGAGTCTCAAAAACAAAAACTATCTTCTTGGTTAAATATTGAAGGCGTTGATCAAGAGTTAATAACCGAATTACTTAATAAATTTGATCATTATTTACTAAAATTTAATACAGCACCTCGATTAGGGCAAGCATTGAAAGATGATCGTTTTATTACCTCAATTCGCCAACGCTTAATGATTCCTGGCGGGTGCTGTAGTTTTGATCTTCCCTCTTTCTATCTGTGGTTAAAACAATCAGCAGAAAAACGAGATAGACAAGTACAAAGTTGGTTGCAGCATCTTGCTATTTTAAATGAATCGCTCTCATCATGTATGCAGTTGATACGCCAACTTGGCGAATTTAAATTATTCACTTGTGCCAATAATTTTTTTCAAGAAACCAATGGTGACATTAACCTTATTCGTATTCGTGTTTCGTTAGATAAAAATGTTTATCCACAAGTATCGGGTCATATGTCGCGTTATAGTATTCGATTTATTCCGCTTGAAGCTTGTGATAATACGAGTACCGATACGATAGAATTTGAATTAGCGTGCTGTTAATAGCATAAAATTAAAGAGTCAAAATGAACAAAAAAATAATGCAATTTGTGAAATGTCCAACATGTCAAAAAGAGGTGGAATGGTCGGAAAAAAGTTTATTTAGACCATTTTGTAGCAAACGTTGTCAGCTTATTGATTTGGGCGAGTGGGCAGCAGAAGAACATCGAATTCCCGATAAAGAAATCACAGAACACGATCTTTGGAGTGAAGATAATCTTTCTGATTTTATAGGAAAACATTAATGAAAGTGCTTGGTATTGAAACGTCTTGTGATGAAACTGGAATTGCTGTTTATGACGATCAATCTGGTCTATTAGCTAATCAACTTTACTCGCAAATTAATTTACATGCTGATTATGGTGGTGTCGTGCCTGAGCTTGCATCACGTGATCATATTCGCAAAACGGTACCATTGATTCAAGCCGCGTTAAAACAAGCTAACATAACGGCAGAGGATATTGATGGCATCGCTTATACAGCAGGACCCGGGTTAATTGGCGCTTTAATGGTTGGTGCATCTATCGGCCGTGCGCTTGCTTACGCTTGGAATGTGCCAGCAGTTGCTGTCAATCACATGGAAGGACATTTACTTGCCCCGATGCTGGAAGATAACCCACCAGAATTTCCCTTTGTTGCGTTATTGGTTTCGGGGGGACATACTCAATTAATTAGTGTTAAAGGCATAGGTCAATATCAGTTACTCGGTGAATCGATTGATGATGCAGCAGGTGAGGCATTTGACAAAACAGCTAAATTATTGGGACTTGATTACCCCGGTGGAGCGAAGCTTTCAAAACTAGGAGAGCAGGGGATTGCAAATCGATTCCATTTTCCTAGGCCAATGACCGATCGGCCTGGATTGGATTTTAGTTTTTCAGGACTCAAAACCGCTGCTGCTAACATCATTCATCAAAACACTTGTGATGGCACTATTGATTTACAAACTAAGTCTGATATTGCTCGAGCTTTTGAAGATGCATTGGTCGACACCTTAGTAATTAAGTCACGTAGAGCTCTTGATGAAACAGGCTTTAATCGACTAGTTATTGCCGGCGGCGTTAGCGCCAATAAAACATTACGTCAACAATTATCGGTATTGATGAAAAACCGCAAAGGACAAGTTTATTATCCGAGATTAGAATTTTGTACAGATAATGGGGCTATGATTGCTTATGCAGGAATGGTACATTTAAAGGAAGGGCAGCATAGTGATTTAGCTATTGCGGTGAGACCTAGATGGCCTTTAAGTGATTTAAAGTAACAATAAGATTGTTTTTAAACGTTAGTTAAAGCTCAATCAAACGATATTTAACAGTAGACAAAAGCCTACTGTTAAAATAAACACTACTGTTTGTCGTCACTGTTTTGGTCTTCGTTACTGCTGTTTTGGTTTACGGCTAATTTTTCAATATTACGATTGATATTGAATAACACACAAACTAATTCAAAGCCGATTCTTGCAGAAATAACACCAACAATAAGACCAATGACACCTGTAAAAAATGCGATAAGTCCACCTAAAAAACTGTATTGAAAACTATGGAAACTGGCAATAATGACACCTAATCCACTTAAAACTATTAACACCAGTGTTACCCAATAAAGGATAGTGATAATTACTGGTGTGATCATTTTATTGAAAAAGAAAAAATCTACTAATGAAAAACCCTCGGAATTTATAATTTTCTTCATTTTATTTCCTTAATTAAAAATTATTAATGATTATTACTTTTCATTTCAGTTAATAGCGTATACATTTAAGAATAAATAAATGAATAAAGCAATCTATTATTACACAATATTCTGAGATAACACATGAAAACTTATATTCCAGGCAAAGATGCCGCCCTTGAAGATTCCATCCAATATTTTCATCAACAACTCGCTAAATACCAATTAGAGGTAAAAGAGGCCTCTTGGCTTAATCCTGTCCCAAATGTTTGGTCGGTGCATATTCAAAACACACAGTGCCCACTCTGCTTTGCTAATGGTAAAGGCGCAAGTAAAAAAGCCGCTTTAGCTTCTGCACTAGGGGAATATTTTGAACGTTTATCAACTAATTACTTCTTTTCTGACTTTTACTTAGGACAACAAGTTGCTAATTCTAATTTTGTTCATTATCCAACTGAAAAATGGTTTGCAATACCTCAAGATAATAGCTTGCCAAAAGGAATCTTATCCGAAAAATTACTTAAGTTTTATGATCCTGATCAGGAATTAACTGCTACTGATTTAGTCGATTTGCAATCAAGTAATGCTGAGCGTGGCATTTGCGCACTGCCTTTTATACAACAATCCGATCAGAAAACGATTTATGTACCGGTTAATTTAATTGCTAATCTATATGCTTCCAATGGTATGTCAGCGGGCAATACGCGTAATGAGGCTCGAGTGCAAGGGTTATCAGAAATTTTTGAGCGTTACACTAAAAATAAGATAATTGCTGAAGCAATAAGCTTACCAACTATTCCGCCTGAAGTCATTAACCGTTATCCGGCTGTTTTAGCCGCTATAAATGCGCTTGAAAGTGAAGGCTTTCCACTTTACTGTTTTGATGCTTCTCTTGGCGGTGAATTCCCTGTTATCTGTGTCGTATTATTGAACCCAAACAATGGTACTTGTTATGCCTCATTTGGTGCGCATCCTGACTTTGGTGTCGCGCTTGAAAGAACGGTTACGGAACTACTACAAGGACGTAGTTTGAAAGATCTTGATGTGTTTTCTCCACCAAGTTTTGATAATGACGAAGTGGCTGATTTAAGTAACTTAGAAACCCACTTTATTGACTCAAGTGGCTTAATTTCGTGGGATCTATTTAATCAACAAGCTGATTATGAGTTTGTTGACTGGGATTTTTCTGGAACAACAGAACAAGAGTTTGATAACCTTATGGCGATTTTTGCTCGACACAAAACAGAGGTTCTTATCATGGACTATGAACATCTTGGTGTTTATGCCTGTCGCATTTTAGCTGTAGGTATGTCAGAAATCTATCCGCCTGAAGATCTTTTAATTGCGAATAATAATATGGCAATTGAGTTTAGAGATCTGATTTTATCTTTACCGAATAAAAAGCTGACAGCAAAACAGTATTTGGCAATTATAGAGCAGCTAGATGAGCAGGGGCTAGATGATTTTGCTCGCGTTCGTGAATTACTTGGTATTGCAACAGGTAAAGATAATGCATGGTTAACTTTACGTGTTGGTGAGTTAAAAGCAATGTTAGCATTAGCCGCAAAAGATTTAATTCAAGCACAAACATGGATCGATTGGACAATTGAAATGAATGAATCAATTTTTACCTCAGAACGGAATCATGCTTATCGTTGTCTGCAAACATTAGTCAGTTTTATCATTGATCGGGATAAAAAACAGTTTGAGAATTATCAAGACGCATTTAATAAAATGTATGGCAAAAATTGTGTTGATCAAATGTGGCAATATGCCAATGGTGAGAAAAAGTTTTTTGGTTTAACGGATTTATTTAACGATCCTAATATGTCAAATAACGATCTTGAACAATTTACAATGCATCAAAAATTGCTTTCTGTTTATCACAAACTGCATCAGGCAATGTTATAAGAAATTGAATTATATTCCACCGATTGTTTCGGTGGAATAAATCTAACATTGATGTTTAACCTTTTCTAGCAAAGTCTGCGGCTTGTTCAACAAGCTCCTTTTCAGGTCTAATTCCAGTGTACAATACAAATTGTTCAAGTGCTTGGATCACCGCTACATCAGCGCCAGAAATTATTGTTTTGTTTAATTTGCTTGCGTATTTAATCATTGGCGTTTCAACAGGTAATGCGACTACATCAAACACAATTTCGGCTTGTTCAATCATTGTCGTAGGGAAAGATAATTGATCAGCTTCGATACCGCCCTGCATTCCAATTGGTGTAACATTAATAATTAATTTTGCTTGTTCAGCAGGAACTTCTGTTTCATCTTTTACCCATTTATAACCATAGCGTTTTGCCAGTGCTTGTCCTTTTTGTTGGTTTCGAGCTGCAATAATCCCGTTTTTAAAGCCTTTATCGTAAAACGCACCGATAACGGCATTGGCCATACCGCCACTCCCTTTTAGTACAAACGGCGTGGTATTTTCTATCTGATTTTCTTCAATAAGTTTAGCTACAGCAATATAATCAGTGTTATAAGCAGTTAGATGATAATTGGTATTAACAATGGTATTGACTGACTGGATTGAACTTGCTGAAACATCTAATTCATCGATAAACTCAATACACGCTTGTTTATAAGGCATTGAAATTGCACAACCGCGAATGGCTAACGCTTTAATACCATAAATAGCGTCTTTTAAATTATTGGTTGTAAATGCTTTATAAATATAATTGAGATCAAGCTTTTCATATAAGAAGTTGTGAAAACGGGTTCCAAAATTGCTTGGCCTTGCAGAAAGTGACATACAAACTATGGTATCTTTATTAATAATTCTTGCCATTGTAACGAATCCTTGTGATTATAATTGATAATTAACTTTATTTTACCACTTTTTATATTAGCGTATATTTTGATTATGGTAGCCAATAATACTGGTCCTAAAATACAGCAAGAAAAAGCAACGATTAAGGTAATGATTCATTTATATTGCCACAAAAAACATCATACTGAAAAGCATCAATTGTGTAATGAATGTGATGATCTATTGCAATATGCGATGCGAAGACTCATCTTATGCCGCTTTGGCGAAAATAAAACAACTTGCGAAAAATGCCCTAAACATTGTTATCGTAAAGATTACCAACAAAAAATCAAACAAGTGATGCGATTTTCTGGTCCAAGAATGCTAATTTATCACCCGATTATGGCATTGAAGCATTTATATAAAAATTTGTTTGATTTAAAAAAATAAAGCTATTAGTTTTATTGTTAAACGTCGTTTGAAAATAGGTTGATCATGATAGGGTTAAAGTTGCCAGTGATAAAAATAAATCATTTATTTGAGGTTGATTGTTTTAGGTGTTAATCATTCTTAACAAACATTTACATAAATACACATTACAATTTGATTATTCTATTTTACTATTAGACTGAATGTTTGATATTATCGCGCACAAATGAGTTACATTAGATAATATATATAAGCTAATATATTGTATTTTATGAAAAAGTTAATAAAATTAGCTACAAGGAGTAGTAAAAATATGTTAAAATATGGTCTTAATCGGGCATCGGGCATCGGGCATCGGGCATCGGGCATCGGGCATCGGGCATCGGGCATTATTAGATAGTCTAGTTACAACAAGTCATCGCGTCAGTGGATTATCCTCGCACTTATCGTCTTTTATCTCTTTTTTCACATTTTTAAAATTTTTATATTTCCTTAAACACTTTTCGAGCATTATTTCGTTAAATAATTCATATGTAAAAGATTATTTTAAATCAATTCAATCGGCATTAGCGCAATGTTCTTTATTGATATTTTTTATTTTATTGACGACTCATACCGCTCAAGCATTAAGTACAACGACAGCAAAAGCGATAGAAGGCAGTGCGCCAGAAGTGATAAATATCGATTTGGCAGCGAATAAGCAAGGATTTACGGTTAATGGTGTTTTTTACAGTGAAGCAAGCAACAATATCAAAGGTGATGTAATTAAGGAATTTAGTGGTGAGTTAAGCCCTGCTGATTTTATCGTTAAGAATTTTTACTATAATTCATTGGATAACACATTAAATTATGCGGATAAAGATGGTGATGGGATAGATGCATCAAAGCCATTTTTACTTTCATTTACCAGTAAACAGTGGTATGACGGTAATGGAAAATTAATTACAGATATTAGTAAAACGATGGGATGCGGAAGTAGTTATCCGATGCCATTAACGCTTGAAATAACAACACAGGTAAAGACCTATTCTAAATATGGTATCCCTCGGGAAAGTGATTATGTGCCAATAGTGAAACGTTATCAAATTTCTTCTAAACCTCAAGTTTGTTATGCTAAACCTTATTCTTTAGAAATATTTCCTATGTATCAATGGCGTGGGGTTAATTCATCTACAGGTGGTATTGCTGATTGGAATCAAGAAACGTACAAAGTTCCAAATCTTGTCTATGGGGGTGGCTATACTGCAGATTATGTGCCTAACATGGGGTTTAAAGTAAATCCAACGGTATCTGCTGGCAAAAAATTCCCAATGACAGGTTTTCCTGGTGCAAAATTTCAATTAATTGTTTCAGGCGCACAGACTGATTATAGTTTTAGTATTCCCAATAATCCTGGTGGGCAAGTGACTATCGACCCACAGGGGTATGTCTTACTAAAAGGAAAACCAACCGGTGATGTTACGGTACGGGCTGCATTGAAACGAGATCCAACAATTAAATTTGATTATACGTTTAATCCAACCAGTGTTTGGGCTATTCCACAAGGAGACTTTTATGGTACTTACGAGCAGGTCAAAATTAAATGTGGTGGTGAACAAAATATGTTTTTACGTAGTGAGTTAACGAATTCTCCTGTTAAATCAGCCCCTTTAAATTGGGTGTTACATAATAATGTTTATACACGATCTATTGGTGAAAGTATTTTATCAGAATGGGGATATATTGAAGGCAAAAAGTCTTATCCTGATGCCAATTGGGGAGCTCAAACCTTAGCAAGTACAGCTGGTTATTCCTATTCTCATTATTGGACTAAAGAAGTTCATGATGCGTTTTCTCACTTTATTGTTATTACTGGCGATGGCGCAGTTTCTTTTATGGGCAATAACAGTGATATTGATCTAGTAGATAGTAGAAAATATCTTAGGGCAGTTTGCAAAGGTTAATTCTTCACTGAAGTAAATTATAACATTAACTTTTATTTTAATTAAAGAAAGTTACCCAGTCACCGGCGTGTTAGCGCGAAGTCGCTAGCACGCCAAAATTGAAGAACAAAAAATGAGCATGCATATTACTAAAAAGTTAGAAATTAGTCGTCGACTTGGCTATCTAAGTTTAATTGATGAGGGGAGTTTTTTAAGAATTTATAATCAATCAGCTTATATCATTAGTGAGCTATATCAACAGAAGTTGAAGATAATGCATAATATCCTAGGTAAATTGAACAATTACCCTATAGTTTATTGCGGGTTTCCTAAAAGAAATCTTTCATTTCATTTTAATAACGCTCAAAAAATGGAATGGGGCTATCAAATAGCTGGAGATTTCGATTTAAGTGGATATCAAATGTGGTTTAATCAATTTTTTACTTTATCAAAGAAAGATATTAATACTAGAGTCAATCCGCTAGTTCATCATCAATCTAAAATTATAAATCAATCACAACAACCTGAAATAATGCCAAAATTATCCCCAAAAACTGTAAGAACAACGCTGCATCTTAATACTAATCAATTAATTTTTCTAAAAAATTGGCAGCCTGATAGTGATAATAACAAAATAACCCAACAATTTATGCTTAGTTTACAGCGGCAATTGTTCAGATCTTAAGTGAGATCATTATTTAATGAAAGGATAACTATTTTTTTACTTTTGTTTTGTAGATCTTCAGTAAACTGAATTCAATAAACTAACGATTAATAATCGGTGAGATTAGTCAATAAAATATAGATTTAACGTGCATTTTAATCGACTTATCGTAGATTCTTAACAAACATTTACATAAATACACATTACAATTTGATTATTCTATTTTACTATTAGACTGAATGTTTGATATTATCGCGTACAAATGAGTTACATTAGGTGATATATATAAAAGCTAATATGTTGTATTTTTTGAAAAAGTTAATAAAATTAACTACAAGGAATGGTAAAAATATGTTAAAATGTGGTCTTAATCGGGCATCGGGCATCGGGCATCGGGCATCGGGCATCGGGCATCGGGCATCGGGCATCGGGCATCGTTTTTATTAGTTAATAGTGATAATAATTGTTATCAAGAGTTTCATTCTTTATACAAAAATCCATTTTCAAATTTATCTCTTTATTTTTTCTATATCAGTGAGCCTAATCGTATCTCCTTATTCAAAGCGTTTTTAAGGCAGGGGATAGTAAAAACAGGTTTATGCACTCTATTTTTGTTGGTGTTGTTTACAGTGATATCGATAAAGCCGGTGTATGGTTTAACGACACAAACAGCACAGGTAATAAATGGGACAAGTCCTTATTTAACTTATGACAATGGAAAGACAGTATCAACAACAATATTACCACTGTTATCGCTAACGTTACCGAATAATAAGGTGATAAGCGCGTTGGAAGACAAATCATCAGTAGTCGAACCCATTGTGATAGAAAAAGTGCCGACAACTTTTAATGATATTAAAACCTATTTACCTTTTAGTAATTATCCATCAATGCCGTTAGCTAATGTGATAGTGGCAAATAATTATTGGCGTGATGCAGATGGGGATAAACTTTTTACCATAACGGGTTATATGAAAGTGAAATGGGAAACGTACGATGGTGAAGATGTGACCGATTATGTGAAATCGAATCCGAATAGTGAGTTAGATTCGTGTAAATCTCCCTATAAATTAACACTTAGTGCCGATGATGGTGCTTTATTGACTAATTATGGTATACCGGATACGAATTCATTCAAAGGCGAAAGCCACAGTTACTATATATTGTCTAAACACACAGTATGTTATGTTAAACCCTATGCTATTGAAAAAATGCCACAATTTCAGTGGTTAAGTTTTGATAGTAGTAATACATTCGTTGCATGGAATGATTCACGATATACGTCAAGGACAGCTGTTGGTGGAGGCTATACGTCAGATTATGTGCCTAACATCGGCTTTAAAGCGACGCCAACTGCATCTGGTGGTAAAAAATTTCCGACGACCGGTTTTGCTGGTGCCAAATTTCAACTAATTGTGACAGGCTCTCCTGCCAGTTATAGTTTTAGTGTTCCCAATAATCCGGGAGGTCAAGTGACTATCGATCCGCAAGGTTATGTCTTACTAAAAGGCAAACCAACTGGTGATGTTACTGTAAGAGCAACTGTTAAGCAAAATCCAATGATCAAGTTAGATTATACATTTAATCCAACCAGTGTCTGGGCGAATCCGCTTAAAGATTTTTTTGATATTTGGAGTGTTGCTATTCAAAGATGTAGTATAAATAATTTGCTCTCATACTCGGAGTTAACCAATACACCTGTTGATGATCGTTTAAATGGTTCTTTTGAAATTATAAATGGTTATACAAGAGCCATTGGTCAGGGACTTCTACCCGAATGGGGTTATTCAACTCAACAAACTTATCCTGATTCAACATGGCGAGATGAAGGCGATAGATATTGGACAAAAGATTTATATTATCAAAGTAGTTATGGTACTCATATTGATGTTAATTCAAGTTCAGGTCTTTTAGGGGTAGATGCTGATGCAGTAGGGGCTCCTGACTATTTGGTTTGTCGGCAATAACGGCTTTTTATCTGTTTGGTTGGTATAAAAATGAAAATTGATAAGAAGTTAGATTTATTGAGTCAATATCAAGGTATTTTATTATTTCGTGAAGGATTATTTTTACGTGCGTATAATCAGTCTGCCTACATTTTAAATGAGATACTTGGGCAACAGCTAAAATTGAAATTTTATCAAGCTACAGGTGCTCGAAATCAATGGATTGTTAAATGTGCCTTTCCGGCAAATAAGATAAACGAACGTTTACCGGGAGCGACCTTAACCTCTTTTGGTTACCTAATTGCTGGTGATTTTGATTTAACGAATTATGGTCAATGGTTTGCGCGACGTTGCCTTGAAGAGAATGAAATGAACGAAATGGCAAAAGCCGACTCCGAGTCGTTATCAACGACGAGCCGTCGGCGTCGGAGCTCGCACTATATTTGAGCAAAATCTAGACAATAGCTAACTGCTATTGTCTAGAAAAAAATATTTGATTTGTGTTCATATTACATCATCGTTAGCAAAACAAGCTGAATTTTAATTGATTAATTTTGAAAACGAACGCGTTTTTAACAGATCTAAAAAATTTAATAATTGAATAGACACTGATACAAGATAATATAATGTTTTGTAATTAAGCATAATTAATCAATCTGTTAAGGTTATTTAATTATTATTTTTAAAAATTTTTGATGATAAAGTTATTTTACTGACTTTATTACAAAGTGCCGCCTAGTTTTACTAAACTTATATCATAAATAATCAAACCAATATTTTTATTGTGCTTCTCAACAACAAAATTTACAATATCTTCCTGATATATCAGTTAGGTTATACACAATGTCTATCGCTGTTGTTGAAATAAATCGTAAATCAATTCTGCATAATCTTGACGTTTTAAAAAATCAAGCACCGCAAAGCGCACTAATGGCTATTGTTAAAGCCAATGCTTATGGTCATGGTGTTGAGGGCATCGCTAAGTTATTGCAAGATAAAGTCAGTTATTTTGGGGTTGCAAGAGTTTCTGAAGCATTATTTTTAAGAAAACTTGGTATTAATACACCGATTGTCTTACTTGAAGGTTTTTTTCCTCATGATGATGTGGCGGATTTGATCGATTTTAATTTGCAACCGGTGATCCACGCTAGTTGGCAAATTGATGCTTTAAATAATATTGCCATTGACAATCAAATTACCGCATGGTTTAAAATTGATACAGGAATGCATCGGTTAGGGTTTCATTTAGATGAAGCACAAGCCGAATTTAATCGGCTTGCTAATTGTCAAGTGATACGTAAATCGATAAACATTATTAGCCATTTTAGCTCAGCGGATGAATTTGATTCAGCACAAACTAACAAACAAAATGCACGATTAGATGCGTTTATTCATTCTTCAGGTAATAAATCATTGATCAACAAACTTTCTATTGCTGCCTCTGGAGGAATATTGCATTGGCCGGATTCTCATCGTGATATGATAAGAGCAGGAATTGCGTTGTATGGTGTTTCTCCTTTCAATGATCCTATTGCGGATCTTAAACCTGTAATGACATTCAAATCTGAATTAATTGCTGTGCGTAAACATAAAAAAGGTCAAGCTGTCGGTTATGGTCAAATCTGGACAAGCCACAAAGATACGCTTTTAGGCGTGGTTGCTATGGGATATGGTGACGGTTATCCACGTAATATTGCGGAAAATACGCCTGTCGTTATTAACGGACGCCGAGTGCCAATTGTGGGGCGAGTTTCAATGGATATGATTGTGATCGATTTAGGGATCGATAGTCTAGAAAAACCCGGTGATGAGGTCATATTTTGGGGTAAACAGTTACCTGTTGAAGAGATTGCTAAACACACCGGTATCAGTGCATATGAGCTTTTAACGCGCTTAACTTCCCGCGCAAAAATTCACTATATAGATTAATCATTATGACAAAAAAAATATTTTTATATACGATTCTTACATTCATTATAATTATAGGTGGTGCAATTGGTATTAGTTACTATTTTCTGCACCAATTCTCAAAACAGCAAATGCAAGTCACAGATGACAACCAAATATTTGTGCTTAAAAAGGGAACAACTTTGCATCAATTAGTTGCTGAAATAAAACAAAACAACTTAATGCAACAAGCTTATTTGTTACCTTATCTTTATAAATTAGATCCTTCGTTGAGTTCGATAAAAGCTGGTACATATCAATTACATGCTCACATGACAGTTGAAGAATTTTTACAGTTACTAGTCTCTGGAAAAGAGAGTAATTTTTCTATTCAATTTGTTGAAGGTAAACGCGCTAAAGATTGGCTTAATGTGCTTAAAACTACACCTTATATTCAACAAACACTCGATGGCAAATCCAATGAAGAAATTGCTAAATTATTGGGTATTGATGGTTCAATCGAAGGATGGTTATCACCAAATACATATCTTTATACGGCCGATTCGACTGATGTAAGTATATTAAAACGTGCTTACCTAACAATGAAAAATAATTTACAAAAAGTATGGGATAATCGTGATAAGGATTTGCCATATCGATCGCCTTACGAAATGTTAATCATAGCTTCAATTATTGAAAAAGAGACGGGCATTAGTTCTGAACGAGCGAATGTTGCTTCGGTATTTGTGAATCGATTAAAGGCAAAAATGAAATTACAAACTGATCCAACGATCATTTATGGCTTAGGTGATAATTATACTGGTGCCATTAGGCGCTCAGATCTAACCGATACCAACAATCCGTATAATACTTATGTTATTGAGGGGTTACCGCCTACACCTATTGCTATGCCTAGCCTTGCTTCTTTAGAAGCCGCTGCTCACCCAGCTAAGACCAACTATCTGTTTTTTGTGGCAACAGGCAACGGTGGTCATACGTTCTCCAATAGTTATGGTAGTCATCAACAAGCAGTAAATGAATACCGTAAATTAACGCGTGATGTTAATTAATCTTATCGCTATCATCGCCGCATAAATCAGTATGCGGCATCTATAACAAATTCCAAAAATGTAAGCATAACGGTTTAATTGCGTTCATTTTCGGTGGATAGTTTGTCAAGCTGTTTAATAAGATGTAACAGTTGAACGGTATTTTCAGGATGTTCTTTTAAGGCTTCTTCAAAATAAGGATGAAGTGCAAATGTCGGAATATTGGTTTTGGCATCGATAAGCGCCAAAATCCGCGGAATAAAAATCCATTGTAACCATTCATGACTTTGCATAGTATCAATTGCAAAAGGTTCTTGGCTTAAAAAAGCAGCAGTTGGTGGTGGCGTTGTTTGCCATAAACGAATGTTTTGTAATTCAAGTTTGATTAACTCAAGTTGTTTTACTATTTTTTGGGCTTGTGACAATTCATCAATAAGTTTGCGATAATATTGCCAATTAAAACAAGGTCCAGGATCAGTTTTACGTTCTGGTGCAATATCGCTATGACCAGTAATATTTTTAATGCCATACGTGTGTTGCAACAATAAGGTAACAGCGGCTAATTGTTGATATTGATAATCCGTAAAATCATCTGTATCACAACCCTCCATTTCAATGCCAATCGAAAAATTATTACAATTCTCCCTACCTTCAAAACGTGATTGCCCAGCATGCCAAGCTCGCTTATCAAATGGAACAAATTGAATTATCTGACCATCACGACGAATAAATAGATGGCTAGATACTTCTAGTTGATAAATTGTTGCAAAATAGGGATGTTCGTTAGGATCAAGTTTACCCGTAAATAGTTGTTCAACATAAGGACCACCATATTGATTTGGCGGTAAACTGATATTATGAATCACTATTAATGAAATTTCTTCATTAGCAGGGCGATCATTATAATAAGGTGAAATGACTTGTTTTACACCCTGTAACCAACCATTAACAATATTAAGTGACATATGGACTCCAATAAACTTTGCTTTATACAGTGAGGATAAAATTTAATTTTGCGATAACGTTCTCAAACATTCTTCTTGCATCTTAAATAGTTGCAATAAATATCAATCATTACTTCCAAAATGAATTTTTACATATTATTTCATTTTTTTGTTTTGCTATAAAGTCACTACCTTATTCACTAACTTTAACTCACGAGATAATTATGACAGCTCAATCAGGATTTACCTTGTTTGAACTTATGATTGCAATAGTTGTTATTGCTATTCTTACAGCCATTGGCTTGCCGGCTTATCAAGGTTATGTAAAAAAGGCGGCTTTAACCGATATGCTACAGACTATGACAGCTTATAAAACCGCTATTGAAATATGTGCAATTGAACAAGGTCATTTAACACATTGCAGTAATGGTAATAATGGTGTGCCCATCAGTAAATCATCGAATTATGTCACATCTGTTTCTGTAACTAACGGCGTGATTACTTTGGTTGGCAAGAGCGCTTTATTGGGATTAACCACAACCTTAACACCGACAATTAATACCACTGAAGGTAATTTAGTTTGGACCCGAAATTGTTTAACAACACCGATAGATACGTCTTTAACACAAGCTTGTGAAGCTATTTTTAAATTTTGATCGATAAAAACGATTGACAAGGAATATGTGATGAATGCAGAGCAATTAGTTGAAAGTTTAGATAAATTATTGTTGTCAGCATTAGATAAACGGGCTTCGGATATTCATTTTGAACCTTATTTACATCATTATCGTATTCGCATGCGAATTGATGGTGTGCTGCAAGATATGCTTATGCCACCATTAGCTTTAGCTAAACAAATTGCCGCTCGGTTAAAAATTATGGCAAAGTTAAATATTGCTGAGCAACGCTTGCCACAAGATGGTCAATTGATAGTAGATCGTTATGCAATGCGGATATCTACGTTACCGGTCATTAATGGTGAAAAAATCGTGCTGAGAGTCATGGACAATAATGAATCGGAACTCACCATTGATGATTTAGGATTAACACAACACAATCTTTCAATATTTCAACAAATTTTAGATTATCCTCAAGGGTTGATTTTAGTGACTGGGCCAACCGGTAGCGGGAAAACGGTTACCTTATATAGTGGATTAAAAAAGTTAAACAAACCTGAGCGTAATATTTGTAGCGTTGAAGATCCGATAGAAATCCCCATTGATGGTATTAATCAAACTGCCATAAATGTTAAAGCAAGTTTAACCTTTGCTGTTATATTGCGAGCCTTACTTAGGCAAGATCCCGATGTGATAATGATTGGTGAAATTCGTGATCCTGAAACAGCAGAGATTGCTATTCAAGCAGCGCAAACAGGGCATTTAGTTTTATCCACATTGCACACCAATTCAAGTTTAGAAGCCTTAATTCGATTAAATCAAATGGGAATTAAAAATTATCTGGTTTCCTCAAGTTTAAAATTAATTATTGCCCAACGTCTTGTTCGTAAGCTTTGTCAGTATTGTAAGGTTGTCGCAAGTCAATTAATAGTGCTAGGAGGAGAAACAACAGCTCATTTTATTGCTATGGGCTGCGAACATTGTTTTGGTGGGTATCATGGGCGCATAGGATTATATGAATTTTTACCAATAACGGCAGAAATACAACATCAATTACTCCGTGACCAAATGATTTCGCCTACCAATATGATAACGCTCAAAGTTGCAGGACAAAAACTGGTTAAAGATGGTGTTACCACCATTGCAGAATTGCAACGTGTTTTGGGTGATTATCTATGAAAAGGCTCTACGTATGGTATGATTTGGATTTTAATGAAAATAAAATAATTGCGTCTTCTCAGCAAGACGCGAAAAAACAGCTATTATTACAAGGCAAAATTGCCATCAAAATAAAACCAGTTAAATATATTAATAAACATAGTTTTACTCGTTTAGAGTTACTGGTTGTTACTAAACAAATAGCAACGATGCTTAAAGCAGGTCTTTCTATTGTTGATAGTTTACTTATTTTAGCGAAAGAGCACCCTCATCCTCATTGGCAATATCTTCTTGTTGAAATTGAACATCAGATTGCAAAAGGGGAACCTTTATCAAAAGTTTTAACTCATCATCATTTGGTCTTTCCGACACTTTATTGTGAAATTGTTGCAATCGGTGAGATGACAGGACAATTAGATTCAAGTTTTGAACAGTTAACGTTACAACTTGAAAAATCAATAAAACTACAAAAGCGTATCAAACAGGCCATGCGTTATCCATGCTTTTTACTCACGGTATCTATAATTGTGATAGTGATAATGCTATTAGTGGTTTTACCCAGGTTTGCTCAGATCTATCAAGATTTTGATGCTCAATTGCCGTTGTTTACCCAGTGCATTATCGATTTGTCACACTTTTTACAACGGGCTTGGTTCGTTGTTTTAATTACTCTATTACTAAGCTATTTATTGTATCAGTATTATCTTAAGCTTCGCTATCGAGATGTGATTGATAGTTATACATTAAAATTACCTATAATCGGTAAAGTAATTGCCACTACTTGTTTAACACATATCTTTCAAACAATAGCAATAACTCAACAAGCTGGCATCCCTTTACTTGCAGGTTTGACCGCTTCGGCTAATACGATTATGCATCGCGTGTATCAAAAAAGTATTTTTTATATGATAGCCGAAATCGAAAAAGGGCTTTCATTTAGTCATGTTTTACAAACACAACCGTGTTTTCCAACTTTATGTCGTCAATTGATCCACATAGGAGAACAATCCGGTACGCTGGATTTAATGCTAACCAAGTTAGCCGATTACTATGAAGCACAGAGCCAAACATTAACTGATAATCTATCTCAATTAGTTGAGCCGTTGTTAATGTTAATACTAGCGCTAATCATTGGAAGTTTAATAATCGCTATGTATTTGCCTATCTTTCAACTTGGCGAGGTGATTAACTAATGATAGCTTGTATGATTGCGATGTTAGGTGCATGTATGGGCAGTTTTATTTGCGTTGCTTTTAGTCGGTTTTCGCCATTACATTCTCCTTTTATTTATTTATCGGCCATAAGTTTAACAAGTTCATCTTGTCCAACTTGCTTGAATAAACTGAAAGTTTGGCAATTAGTTCCGCTGTTGTCTTATTTGCTATTAAGGCAACGCTGTTATGCATGTCAGGCTAAAATACCGGCTCACTATTTTTTGCTAGAGTTAGCTATGTCAGTGTTGTTTATGGTGATTTATTGGCATAAAGGTATTACTGCGCAAAGTATTGTGTTAATGATGTTGGGTTGTTATTTTTTACTATTAGCCTTAATCGATTTTAAATATTATTTATTGCCGGATTTTTTTACGCAACCATTAATGTGGGGAGGCTTATTGGCGGCATATTTGAATATCAGCAATATACTATTAGCCGATGCATTTATTGGTATTTTATGCGGGTATCTTTTATTAAAAGTACCGGCTAGTTTATTTTATTTAATTTCAAACAAGCATGGATTAGGCGGGGGAGATATAAAATTACTTGCCGCGATAGGTGCATGGATTCCTTATCATTTACTACCCTTATTAGTAATTATGGCTTCAATATTGGGTATTTTTTATTTTCTGATCTTAAACTATCTTTTTTATCGACAATCATTAAAAGTTATTCCATTTGGTCCATTTTTATTAATTTCGGCGTATTGCTGCTGCTATTTTAGTTAATTAAATGATTAAAATGGTCAAATTTTGCTCATACACATCTAATTTTTATATATAACGTAAATCAATTAAATATTTGCTTCTTTTTCAAAGTTCATCAGTTAGCTTATCTGTATTTTAATATATAACTAAAATCACTAATCATAGTAAAAATAGTTATTTTTATAAAAGCTAGAATAGCAGTATAGTACTAATCAATAAACTGATTAAGTTTACAATTGAGAATGAATAAGGAATGTATAATGAGTCGTATTAATGAATTGAAATCAGAGATGATTGCATGGCGTCATCACATCCATGCCCACCCAGAAACCGCATTTGAAGAGAAGAAAACAACGGAATTTATAATTGAAAAGCTTAAATCTTTCGGTATAACTGAGCTCTATACCGATTTTGCACCAACTGGTGTGGTCGGTATTATTAAAGGCAAAAAAGAAGGTCGAGTTATCGCATTGCGTGCCGATATTGATGCTTTAGATATTATAGAAGAGAATAAAATAGATTATTGTTCAACTATCCCGGGTAAAATGCATGCCTGTGGTCATGATGGTCATACTGCAACATTATTAGGCGTGGCTAAATATTTGAGTGAACACCGTGATTTTTCGGGTACAGTCGTTGTTATCTTCCAGCCAGCTGAAGAAAACGAAGGCGGTGCTCGTGTGATGGTTGAAAATGGCTTGTTTGATCGTTTTCCAATTGAAGCTGTTTATGGTATTCATAATCAACCGAATATGAAATTAAATCATTTTTACATTAACCATGGACCAATGATGGCATCATATGATGTTTTCGAAATCAAAGTAACAGGTGTTGGCGCTCATGCTGCCGCTCCTCATCTTGGTAAAGATACAATTTTAACGGCAACACAAATCGTAAATAGTTTGCAAAGCATTGTCAGCCGCAATGTCGATCCTATTAGCTCTCTTGTGGTGAGTGTTACGCAAATACATAGTGGCGATACGTGGAACGTGTTACCACAACAAGCGGTAATTCGTGGTACAGTTCGTGCTTTTAGCGCCGATGTACAAGATATGGCTGAGCAACGCATTACACAGATTGCAACAGGTATTGCCAGCACATTCGAAGCTAAGGCTGAGGTTGATTATCAACGGCGTTACCCGGCAACAATTAACTATGCTAAGCAAGCTGATATTGCGATAGAAGCTGCTAAAAACGTTGTTGGTGAAAATGGTCTTATTATCGATCCTTTACCATCAATGGGCTCGGAAGATTTTGCTTTTATGCTGCAAAAAATACCAGGCGTATATGTGTGGCTAGGTGCTGGCAAAGGTGCTAATTTACATAATCCAGCCTACAATTTTAACGATGAAGTTTTAATAACCGGGGCGCAATACTTTATTGAAATAGTCAATCAAGAACTTGGGGGGTAACTCAATCTAACATTTTTTAATTGTTATCAGAAATTTACTTAACTAATCAGTTAACTATCTTTTTAAATGTAGATGTTAACTGATTAGCTTTCACTGATCTTAACAAGCCTTAATCAATTAATGAAAACAAAGTTTACTCGCTACAGCGCCTTTTACTCTAAATTGTGTGTTGAGATCGATGCCATTAGCAAGCACAACTTGAACATAAATATCATTGTCTTGATTTAATTTCATCGTTGCAAGGACTTGACCGCTTTCGCGCCAATTGCCATCAATCTGGCATTCGATGGTATCACCAATATTGGGTAAACTATCGCTTTTACCCGTTAATAAATAAAGCCCTCGTTTATTAGCCCCACGAAATTGAGCTCGAGCCACCATTTCTTGACCACAATAACAACCCTTATCAAAACTGATGGCGTCATAATATTGTAAATTACATGCTTGAGGCAGTAATGTTTCACAATTTTCTTTATCGATAATGGCATAACCAGCTTCTAAATCAAGTTGCATCCATCGGCTACAAGGTTGTAAATCTTCATCGATAGTTTGAGGTGATACTCTAATTGCCCGTGTATGAGGTAAATTTAATTTGATATAAGTAATATTATTATGGGTAATACAATTTTGATGATTGAATTGGTCAATAATGTCTGCGGGTATCGCATCGTATTCTAAACCAACGATATTTAAATCATTAACCTGCTCGATAGAGACTTTAGAAAATACGGCATATTTTTTTAAAGCAGCAATTTGCACATCAGCAACACTTTTACGTAAGATATAGTAGATATCTTGCTCTCGTTGAAATAATAGTATGTTACTCCACATTCTGCCTTTAGCATCACAATGTGCAGCGAATAAGGCAGTTTGCTGAGAAAGGTGATCGATATCAATCGTCACTTGTCCTTGTAAATATTTGCGATTATCCACTCCAGATACTTTTACTAACTGCCAATCGGCAAGTGAAATGGGTTTAATTGAGAAATTGCTCATAATAGTGCCTTTTACAAATAAAGAATTTTAACATCAGTAACACTAGAGTTCCAATTTTCTAAAGTGTTAAAACAAAACAAAAATGACTGGAAAATCAATATATAATATTTTGATTACTTTATTAAACTCCCTTTATTTTGATTTTGCAAATTTACACCATTATTTTTTTATTGTGATTTAGTTAAAAGTTATATTATTGACTTAATTGATTTTATATATAAGTTAATGCACAATAAATCAATAGATGACAAAAAAGTTATATTGGAGGCAATAAGCATGGCAAAATTGTCAGGTGCAGAAATGGTCATTCAGTCATTGATTGATCAAGGAGTAAAACAGATATTTGGTTATCCTGGTGGTAGTGTTCTTGATATTTATGACGCAATTCATACACTTGGTGGTATTGAACATATATTAGTCCGTCATGAGCAAGCAGCTGTGCACATGGCTGATGGTTACGCTCGAGCTACGGGTGATGTTGGTGTTGTGTTAGTTACATCGGGGCCAGGCGCGACTAACACTATTACCGGTATTGCCACTGCGTATATGGATTCTGTGCCACTGGTTATATTATCTGGACAAGTAGCAAGTAATTTAATTGGCAATGATGCATTCCAAGAGTGCGATATGGTCGGTATTTCAAGACCGATTGTTAAACATAGTTTTTTAATCAAAGATACTCAAGATATTCCAGAAATTATCAAAAAAGCATTTTATATTGCGTCAACTGGTCGCCCTGGTCCTGTTGTCATTGATTTACCAAAAGATATTGTCAATCCTGCTAATAAATATAATTATCATTATCCAAAATCAGTATCGATGCGTTCTTATAATCCAACAATACAAGGACATAAAGGACAAATAAAAAAAGCGCTAACGACACTTTTTACTGCTAAAAAACCGGTTCTTTTTATTGGTGGTGGTGTGATATCTGCTAATGCAAGTGAGGCGATCAAACTGTTTGCTGAAAAATTGAATCTGCCTGTTGCTTCAACGCTGATGGGCATTAGTGCTTTCCCTGGAACAAATAAACACTATTTAGGCATGATAGGTATGCACGGTGTGTATGAAGCCAATATGTCAATGCATAATGCGGATGTTATTTTGGCTATCGGCGCACGTTTTGATGATAGAACAACTAATAATGTTGAAAAATATTGTCCTAAAGCCAAAATAATTCATGTCGATATCGATCCGACATCAATATCTAAAACCATCATGGCAAGTATTCCTGTTGTTGGTGATGCTAAAGTTGTTGTAGAAACTATGTTAGATCAAATTGATGAACTAAACATAGAGCGTGACTTAGATGCCTTGGTTGATTGGTGGAAACAGATCGATCATTGGCGAGCTCGACATTGCCTTGCTTATAGTCATGAAGGTAACAGTATTAAACCGCAAGAAGCAATTGAAGTATTATATAAATTAACTAAAGGCGATGCTTATATCACTACCGATGTAGGTCAACATCAAATGTTTACAGCGCTTTATTATCCGTTTGATAAACCAAGACACTTTATTACTTCAGGTGGACTTGGTACCATGGGCTTTGGCTTACCTGCCGCACTAGGTGTTAAATTGGCCTTCCCAAAAAATCGAGTTGTTTGTGTAACCGGTGATGGTAGTATTCAAATGAATATTCAAGAACTATCAACAGCATTACAATATGGTTTACCTATTTTGATTTTGAATCTTAATAATCGTTTTTTAGGTATGGTTAAACAGTGGCAAGACATGATTTATGCAGGGCGACATTCCTCGTCTTATATGGAGTCATTACCTGATTTTGCTAAAATTGCTGAAGCTTATGGTCATGTTGGCATAAGTATTAATAAGCGTGAAGAGCTTGAATCCAAACTTAAACAAGCGTTATCAATTAAAGATCGACTTGTTTTTGTAGATGTGATGACCGATGCTACAGAACATGTTTATCCAATGCAAGTTCGAGGTGGTTCAATGAGTGAAATGTGGTTAAGTAAAACGGAGAGAACCTAATGCGTTATATATTATCTATTTTAACTGAAAATGAACCTGGCGCATTGTCTCGAATAATTGGTCTATTTTCACAACGTGGTTTTAATATCGAAACCATCACAACGGCGCAAACCGAAGATCCAACCATGCATCGTATGACCATTCAAACCTCAGGCGATGAGCATGTACTTGAACAAATTCAAAAGCAACTTCATAAACTAATTAATGTATACCGTGTTAATGATTTAACCGAAGGCCCTCATGTTGAGCGTGAAATTATGTTAGTTAAAGTTGCCGCTAAAGATTCAGATGCACGTGACGAAGTGAAGCGATGTGCCGATATCTTTCGAGGATCAATTGTTGATGTGACTGCAACGCATTATATTGTTCAGTTATCGGGCACCAGTGAAAAGCTTGATTCGTTCTTATTATCAATTAGAGAAACATGTAATATTGTGGAAACAGTCCGATCAGGGATTATTGGTTTGTCGCGTAGTGAAAAAACAGTCAAATAGTTATGTATTTAGTTTGCTTATAACAAGGTACCTTAAGTGCCTTGTTAAGTGCTATTTTTAGTTAATTTTTCAAATATTATGACATGTTACATCAATAAATCATGCTTAAACTCGCACATCTAACTTTGTTTTAATTGTCTTTGATCTTAAGGTTTTCACTAAACTAAGATATGTTCTAAACGGTAGTAATATTGAAGTTACATCAACAATCAAGTTACTATTAAAAATACTGATTAATCAAATCATTCAGCCTAAACAACAGCTAAACGTAATTATTCAATTGAGACCTATACTTGATTCTGTTATACTATCTTCCCGTCTGATTCTTCGTATATTGTGTTGGTTTTTATGGTTTAAAAACGCACAATATTATTCTAATAAATTAATAATGGTCTGGTATTAATGGTTACGAATTATATTTTTGTTACAGGCGGTGTCGTTTCTTCTTTGGGTAAAGGCATTGCCGCAGCGTCTCTTGCTGCAATTTTAGAAGCCCGCAATTTAAAAGTCACCATGCTCAAACTCGATCCCTATATTAATGTTGATCCGGGCACAATGAGTCCTATTCAACATGGTGAAGTTTTTGTTACCGAAGATGGGGCAGAAACTGATCTTGATTTGGGTCATTATGAGCGTTTTATTCGCACTAAAATGACACGCAAAAATAACTTTACTACTGGGCGAATTTATTCCGATGTACTACGTAAAGAGCGACGTGGTGATTACTTAGGGGCAACTGTTCAAGTTATTCCTCATATCACTAACGAAATTAAATCACGCGTGATTGAAGGTGCAAAAGGTTTTGATGTTGCTATTGTTGAAGTTGGCGGCACAGTGGGTGACATTGAATCACTTCCATTTTTAGAAGCAATTCGTCAATTAGCCGTTGATGTTGGTCGTGAACATACGTTATTTATGCATTTAACGTTAGTACCTTATTTAGCTTCGGCAGGGGAAGTAAAAACCAAACCGACACAACATTCAGTGAAAGAGCTGCTATCAATTGGTATTCAACCTGATGTATTAATTTGTCGTTCAGATCGCATTATTCCTGCTAATGAACGTGCTAAAATTGCACTATTTTGTAATGTACCTGAGCGCGCAGTTATTTCATTAAAAGATGTTGATTCTATTTATAAAATTCCTGCACTGTTAAAATCTCAGAATTTAGATACATTTGTTTGCAATCGCTTCCACCTTGAATGTAAAGAAGCTGATCTGTCTGAATGGGAACAGGTAATTTATGAAGAAGCCAACCCAATAGGTGAAGTTACCATTGGTATGGTTGGAAAATATATTGCTCTACCTGATGCTTATAAATCGGTAAACGAAGCATTAAAACATGGCGGATTAAAAAATCGTTTAACTGTTCATATTCGATATATTGATTCTGAAGATCTTGAATCTCGTGGTACGGAATTATTACAAGGTTTAGATGCGATTTTGATTCCTGGTGGCTTTGGTTATCGAGGTGTTGAAGGAAAAATCATGGCAGCTCGTTATGCGCGTGAAAATAAAATTCCTTATTTAGGTATTTGCCTTGGTTTACAAGTTGCTTTAATTGAGTATGCTCGTAATAAGGCTGGTATTAAAGATGCCAACTCTACAGAGTTTGTTAAAGATTGCGCTAACCCAGTTATCGCGTTGATCACAGAATGGAGTGATGAATCTGGTAATGTGGTTCAACGTAATGAGAATAGCGATTTAGGTGGTACTATGCGATTAGGTTCGCAAATTTGCCATTTAGATACAAATTCTAAAGTATTTGATATGTATAAAAAAGAGTCGATCACTGAACGTCATCGTCATCGTTATGAAGTAAACAACAATTTATTACCGGAAATTGTGAAAGCTGGATTGAAGATCACTGGACTATCAACTGATAAGAAATTAGTTGAAATTATTGAGATTCCAGAACACCCTTGGTTTGTCGCATGTCAATTCCATCCGGAATTTACTTCAACACCACGAGATGGACATCCATTGTTCAGTAGTTTTGTGAAAGCTGCTAAAGAGTATCAAGATCAGCAGCAAAAATAGTTTATTTTTACATTAGTTATATATCTGTCATATAGAGGAAAAAAACATGGCAAAAATCGTTAAAGTACATGGTCGTGAAGTGATCGACTCTCGTGGTAACCCAACAGTTGAAGCCGAAGTGCACTTAGAGGGTGGTTTTGTTGGTCTAGCAATTGTTCCATCTGGTGCGTCAACTGGTTCACGTGAAGCACTAGAACTTCGCGATGGTGACAAGTCACGCTTTTTAGGTAAAGGCGTATTAAAAGCTGTTGAAAATGTTAATGGACCTATTGCTAAAGCTGTTTTAGGAAAAGATGCTTTAGATCAAGCAGCTATCGACCAAATCATGATTGATTTAGATGGTACTGATTTCAAATCTAACTTAGGTGCTAATTCAATTTTAGCCGTATCTTTAGCAAATGCTAAAGCAGCAGCAGCAGCTAAAGGTGTACCTCTTTATCAACACATCGCTGATTTAAATGGTACTCCAGGTCAATACTCTATGCCATTACCAATGATGAACATCATCAACGGTGGTGAACACGCTGATAATAACATCGACTTACAAGAATTCATGATTCAACCAGTTGGTGCAAAAACAGTACGTGAAGCAATTCGTATTGGTTCTGAAGTATTCCACAATTTAGCTAAAGTTTTACACGCTAAAGGTATGAATACTGCAGTTGGTGACGAAGGTGGTTTTGCACCTAACCTAGATTCAAATGCTGAAGCATTAGAATGTATTAAAGAAGCAGTAGAAAAAGCAGGTTATGTATTAGGTAAAGACATTACTCTTGCGATGGACTGTGCTGCATCTGAATTCTATAACAAAGAAACCGGTAAATATGTATTAAAAGGCGAAGGTAATAAAGAGTTTACTGCTCAAGAATTTACTCGTTATTTAGAAAGTTTAAGTGAACAATATCCAATTGTTTCTATCGAAGATGGCTTAGATGAAAGCGATTGGGAAGGTTGGGCATACTTAACTAAAGAATTAGGTCACAAAATCCAATTAGTGGGTGATGATCTTTTTGTTACTAATACCAAAATCTTCAAACAAGGTATTGAAAAAGGCATTGCTAACTCAATCCTAGTTAAAGTTAACCAAATCGGTACATTAACTGAATCAATTGCAGCAGTTAAAATGGCTAAAGATGCTGGCTATACCGCTGTGATTTCTCACCGTAGTGGTGAAACAGAAGATTCAACCATTGCTGATTTAGCCGTTGGCTTAGCAGCAGGTCAAATCAAAACTGGTTCTATGAGCCGTTCTGACCGTATTGCTAAATACAACCAATTAATGCGTATTGAAGAAGCGTTAGGTTCTAAAGCACCATTTAACGGTTTAAAAGAAGTTAAAGGTCAATAATTAATTTTTAACAAAAATTAATCGTTATTTAAAAACGGTGATAAATTCACCGTTTTTTATTTTCATTTTATTTAATATAACCTTATATAAGGATAGTTGCACTGACTTATATTGTGTTGTACCCTTATTGCCTTGATTTTATGACTTATCTTTAATATTGCATATTAAGTAATACTTGAGTCATTTTATATTTTTTTAAATTAACCGAGTTTAGTTTTTTCTGATTATGAATAATATTACAAATATGCCCCAGCCTAAAAGTAAGTGGCAACTTTTTCACTGGCTTTGTGTAGGCAAACTTCCACTTAATGAACTTTGGCTTAAACCAACTTATCGATATAAGTTCTTTTTTCGCACACTTTTTTTAAGTCCAATTACACTCAAATTGCTTGATAAATTAAGACAATATCCTTTACTTGGTTATTACCTTTCCTGCCAAACCAATTTACCTTGTAAATTACAACGGCCGTATTTATCATCATGTTTGACACAAAAAGAGCGTTTAGCTGCTTTAGTTTATCATTATGATTTTTTATCAAAGCAATCTGGCAATATGTCTAAGGCTTTTTATAACCCAGAATCGCCTTATATTTTGGCTAATATCGACGCTAAAAACGAAACAAACATACAAATAGCTATTCAAGCGCGAAATAAATATGCGCGTGAAGGTGAATTGAGTCTCTATTTTTATGATAATGACGGTATTGATTTAGCAACTTTAACCTTCACCCTTGTCGAATATCAAAACAAATCTACGCTATTTATTGCTGGTTTACAAGGAACAGGGCATCATGAAGCACGAACACGCGTACAAAAAGCAACAAAACAGTGCTATGGACTTTTTCCAAAACGCGTCGCGGTAGAAGCGGCATTAATTATTGCTAAATATTTTAATTTAGAACAGGTGATTGCTGTTGGCAATAACACACATGTGTACAATAACTGGCGATATAATAGCCGACAAGAAAGAATTTTATCGGATTACGATGATTTTTGGTTAACAATTGACGGTAAACCAGATTCCAGAAACTTATTTATATTACCGACCGAAATTAATCGAAAATCGATTGACGAAATAGCGAGTAAAAAACGCTCGGAATATCGTAATCGTTATGCATTATTAGATCAGCTTAAAGTTAGCATTGAGGAAAGTTTATCCTCATTACGTTGATAATGAGGATATATTAGAGCAGAGTTTTACCTCTAATTTTTATAACAATACTATATGAAGATGAACATGGAAAGGAATAAAAATGTATTATGGTATTTTGATTGCATTTGTCCCATTGTGTTTAGGTTATTTGATTAAAATTAAAGATCAAAAATGGCTAGCCAAAATTAATCAGATACTTGGCTATATGGTCTATTTTATTCTTTTTATCATGGGGGCTGAATTAGCTCAGTTAGACAATTTAATCACAAATTTACAGCATATTTTGCTCTATACCGCTGTTGTTTTTGTCTGTACTTTTGGTGGCAATTTTTTGGCATTAATCTTATTTGATCTATTTTTGCCTTGGAAAACAGCTAACACCGGCTCGTCCTTTCAATCTCGTTTTAAATTGATTTTTGAATCTTTAAAAGTATTTATTGCCTTGATACTCGGTTTTATTGCCGGCTTTTTACCTTTGTTTTTTTGGCAATATACTGGCAGCATTATTCAAATAGTGTTAGTTTTACTTCTATTGCTCATTGGTATCCAGCTACGTAGTAACAATATCTCGTTTAAACAGATTTTGTTAAATAAAATTGGTTTGACGACATCTTTAGTCGTGGTCATAAGCACTTTTTTAGGTGGAATATTAGCTGCTTTCATTTTGGATTTTCCAACTCGTGTTGGGCTTGCTATGTCATCGGGATTTGGCTGGTATTCTTTGTCCTTAGTTTTGATGACAGAAGCGCATGGCCCAATCATTGGTAGTGCAACCTTTTTAAATGATATTTTGCGTGAATTGTGTGCAATAATTCTTATTCCAACCTTAATAAGACGCTATAAACTTACTGCGTTAGGTTTGTGTGGTGCAACTTCGATGGACTTTACTTTACCAATGTTACAAAAAGGCGCCGGCATCACTATTGTGCCACCAGCCATTGTACAAGGGTTTGTATTGACTTTATTAATGCCAATTTTAATGACACTTTTTAATTATGGTGGATTTTAATGGTAAAAGCATTAGTTGTATTTAACTCATTAATCAGTCAGGCTCATTTAAAAACTTTTTTGACTAATTGAGTTGGATCAATGAGTAAAAAGCTGAATTAAATTAGCGGGTCATTTGTCTAAATATTAAATAGTTTTTAAATTCTTCTAAGCATCAACATCAACTTATTCATTTCATTACTCAGTTTTAAAAGCAATTTATTTATTTTGTTTTTAAACTATCAAGCGCAGCGAATTAAGCTAGGTTACCCATACAACTGTAAAATATTGCATAGAGTGATGCTTTTTATCTTTTTTGCTAATCAATACCTGAATCTTTTGTTTTGCATGTAAACTTATGCTCATTTTGACAAAATAACGTTGATCATATTTTTGACATCAACTATCAATCTGTTAACGGTATTGTTTTTTATATATCACACTAATATAGCTAATTATTCTATTTTATTTTGCTGTCAAAATTATCACTATCTAAAAGTTAGATCTGAATCACAAATTTATTATAAAACAATTTCCGCCTTAATTTTATTCGATATAATTGAACAAAAGATTGTTAACGAGACATATGTTCAAGAGGTAAGCATGATTAGTATTATTTTAGTCTCTCACAGTAAAAAAATTACTGATGGATTAAAAGAAATGATCGAAGAGATGGTCGATTCAACCGGTGATGTAAAAATTTATTCAGCAGGCGGAACAGAGGATGGACGATTGGGAACAGATTCAGTTGCGATTTATAACATCATCGAACAATCAAAAGATCACAAAAACATACTGATATTTGCTGATATAGGTAGTGCCATTTTAAGCACAGAAACCGCTATTGACCTTATCGAAGATGAAGCCTTAAGAAGTAAGGTGACGTTAGTTGATGCTCCCCTTGTTGAAGGTGCATTTGTTGCGTCAATACAAGCCATGGTTGATGAAGATGTTGAAGGTATTTTAGCTGAACTACAAAATATTTAAAAAGTGAGCGTTAGGATGAAATTTTTTCGAAGCTTTGTGGGTTATTGTATCGCTGGAATGATTGTAATGTCAGTTTGGTCACAATTAGGTACTTACGGCATTTTCGGTGGTTTTTTGGCGGCGGTAATCATTATTGGTCCAATGTGGTATATGAATCATTATATCAATCTGACTGGCAATGAAGATGATGCTGCTTTTGTTGATATGGGACTTGCTATTGCAGTATGTGGCATTATGCGCGATACCTTTATTCAAGGTGGGCATGCATTTGTCTCTTCTTTACCTACCATATTGCTTGTGATTGTCGGCGCTACTTTAGGGGGAATTACTGCTGCTTTCATTGAAAAAGATATGGCGAAGAAAACAGAATTTATTAATGAGAATCCAAGAGAACCTGGTTTAAGACGTTCTGATTTTGAAAAGTTGAAAGAAGCAAAAGAAAAGATCTTGCGTAGCAAACAAATTAAAGTTTTTCAAAAAAAGAAATAATTAGCTGAAATATAGGGAGCAAATGATGATGTCAATTAAATTGGCTATTGCAACAATAATCGGTGGTTTTATCTTCCCTTTTGTTATACGCATGGCATGGGGCCGTATGGTTGACAATTGGGGACCAATTGGTGGTTGGATGGCGGCAGCATTTATTGTTGGAACAGTCTGGTGTATTAATCATGGAATAGCAACGCCAATGATTACGCAAAGTGGTTCAGTATGGGTCGATCAAGGGTTAGCCGCTGGTGTTGGGATTTGGGTAGCCTCAGCTTTAACCGGTGGAAACAAACGTAAATCAGTTAAAAATATTGTTGCAGCAGTATGTGCAGGTATTGTTGGTGGGTATGTATTATCACTTTTTTTAGTGAGTTAAGTAACAAGTAAAACATGTAAAGGATAGACCGAGGTGATGTAATGAGAAGATTAATTAATGATGGCTATGATGTCGTAGAAGAGATGCTAGAAGGTTACTGCTTAGCGCATAGTGAATATGTCGAATTAAAAAAAGCGTGTAATCGCGTAATCGTAAGTAAAAAAATCAGTACAGAGCCAAGAGTGAGAATAATTATTGGCGGCGGTTCAGGACATGAACCCGCATTTTTAGGTTATGTTGGCAAAGATTTTGCGGATGCGGCAGCAGTCGGTAATGTGAACACTTCACCATCTCCTGAATATTGTTATGAAGCAGTAAAAGCGGTTGATTCTGGTAAAGGATGCCTATTTGTTTATGGTAACTACGCTGGCGATGTTATGAACTTTGATATGGGAGCTGAATTAGCTGCCGATGAAGGTATCCGTGTTGAAACGGTGACAGTGACTGATGATATCTATTCTTCAAAAAACATTAGTGATCGCCGTGGTGTGGCGGGTGATGTATTTGTGTTCAAAGTCGCTGCCAGTGCTGCCGCCAAAGGTTATGACTTAGATAAAGTTAAAGCTTTAACTGAAAAAGCTAATGCCAATACTTATTCAATGGGTGTTGCACTATCATCTTGTACATTACCGGTTACCGGCGAAGTCATTTTTGATATGCAAGAAGGTGACATGGAAGTTGGCATGGGCATTCATGGTGAACCCGGTATTGAAAGGACTAAGCTAGAAAAGGCCGATGTCGTTGTGAGCCAATTAATCGATCATCTTTTACAAGACTCCAAAATAAAAGCCGGTGATGAAGTGCAATTACTGATTAATGGATTAGGTGGTTTGGCATTGATGGACCAATATATCTGCTACCGAAAAGCACATCTTTTATTAGCACAAAAGGGCATTAAAATCTATAAACCACTGGTGGGCAATTATGTGACTTCAATGGATATGGTAGGGATGTCTATCTCTGTTATCAAGTTAGATGATGAACTAAAACAGCTATTAGACCATCCATGTGATGCGCCTTATTTTAAAATTGCTTATTAACTACCAAGGAGAGGAAAAATGAGTGCCCTGATGCTAAATAAATCTTATTTTATCGAAACATTTAAAAAAATAGCCGATATGGCCGAAAAAAACCGTGACCACCTCAGTAAATTAGATTCTGACATTGGCGATGGTGATCATGGTATTAATTTGACCATAGGTTTTCGTGAAGTAGAAAAGCAACTGCCACTCTTGTCTGACTCAACAGCAGATATTGCTGAATTAATGAAGAAAGTAGGAATGATTTTATTGAGCAAAGTCGGCGGAGCATCAGGGCCTTTATATGGTAGTTTTTTTATGAAAATGGCAAACCATACAACTGGAAAACAAGCAGTAACATTCAAAGAGTTCTGTCAAATGTATCAAGATGGTGTTGAAGCTGTACAAATGCGAGGAAAAGCCGAACTTAATGATAAAACAATGATAGATGCACTGATTCCGGGGCTAAATGTTTTAAACAATTATAAAGAGGGTGATGACCCTGTAAAAACGTTAGAAATTTGCGTTGATGAAATGAAAAAAGGTTCCGATTTAACTATTCCATTGGTTGCTAAAAAAGGGCGATCCATGCGATTAGGTGAACGAGCGATAGGGCACAAGGATGCGGGATCTGAATCAGCTTGGATGATTATGAATGAATTTTTACAGCAATTAAAACTCGAGAAGTAATTCTCCAGAAGTAAATTAATTATTTTAATTGAATTAATAATAATTAATTAGTTAGTAAATGTGTTTATAAGAGGATTTTAATATGGATAAGGTTTTTGTTAGTCCTAATAGATATGTACAAGGTAAAGATTTGCTGACTCGTGCAGAAGCATACATCAAACCCTTTGGGACCAATTTTTTAATCCTAGCAGATAAGAATATTTGGAATATTGCTGCCAATCAACTCGCCGATTCACTCGAAAAAGCCGAACTATCGATTACTAAAGCCATTTTTAACGGCGAATGTTCAATGGTAGAAATTAACCGATTACTTGATGAGTTTAAATCAAAAAAATTTGATGCAATTATTGGTGTAGGAGGTGGTAAAACACTTGATACGGCTAAAGCACTTGCCGCCAAATATAATATACCTAAAGTTTGTGTACCAACAACTGCATCAACCGATGCACCAACGGCTAAAGTTTCAGTCGTTTATACTGAAGATGGTGTTTTTGACTTTTTATGGCACCATTATAAAAATCCAGATTTGGTATTAGTTGACACTCGAGTGATTGCAAATGCACCGGTTAGATCGTTAAAATCAGGTATAGCTGATGGGCTGGCAACTTGGGTTGAAGCCAGAACCTCCATTCGTAGTTGCCATAAAACGGATGCTGGTGGTATTGCAACAATTGCTGGTGAAGCAATTGCCAGAGAGTGTGAAAAAACCATATTTGAGTATGCATTACTTGCTGTTGAATCAAATGAAAAAAAACTTGTTACTCCTGCATTAGAAGCTATTGTTGAAGCGAATACCTTACTAAGTGGCCTTGGTTTTGAAAATGGTGGTTTAGGTGCAGCTCATGCTATTCATAATGGTTTTACTGCCGTATCAGGTGATGTGCATCATCTAACGCATGGTGAAAAAGTGGCATATGGCACAATCGCTCAACTAGTGCTAGAAGGTCGACCAATTGCTGAGCTTGAAAGGTATATCGATTTATATATTAAGTTGGATTTACCCATCACGTTAGAGCAAGTGCATTTAGATAAAATTACAGAAGAAGAGTTTCAATTAATTGGCGAAAAAGCCATTGCTCCTGTTGAAACTATCCATAGTCTGCCTTTTGCGGTGACGGCTGATGATGTGATACAAGCTATCAAAGCAACAGATTATTATGTGAAGAGTTATAAAAAACGTTTAGGTATCGCCTAACACCAAAACAACACGTGCTTTTAGGTCAACAATCGTTATTGCTTAAATAAGTTACTTTTTGCCGTAATAATGAGAGTGTTGCTAAAACAAGATAAATGATAAAAAAATGGGGAAGAATAGTCAGGTTAGTCAATAACTATTCTTCAACCCATTTTTACTATTGGAAGCCTATTAAAAAAAGCGATAAAAAATCACATTAATAAAAGGACAAATTATGAAAAAAATATTCATAGGCACCAGCTGGAAAATGAATAAAACCTTAGCCGAAGCATTGTTATTTTGTGAACAACTAAAAACCTACTATCCCGAAGATTTAAAAAGTCATATCCAACCGTTTGTCATTCCTCCTTTTACGTGTGTCCGAGATGTGGCGGAATACTTATATCAACACAACATAAATTGCTTAACCGGTGTCCAAAATATGCATTTTGAAGAATCGGGTGCTTTTACCGGTGAAATATCTCCAATTATGGTAAAAGATACCGGTGCTAAAATAGTTGAATTAGGGCATTCTGAGCGCCGTGAATTTTTTGGTGAAACCGATATGACAGTAAATAAAAAAGTTCATGCTGCACTCAAACACCAATTAACACCATTAGTTTGTGTTGGGGACAGCGCTCAAGAAAAATCTTGGGGAGTCTCGAGTGAAACTGTTGTAAAGCAGATGAAGATTGCGCTGTCGGGAATTGATCATAATCAAGTTAGTCAGGTTATGATTGCATATGAGCCGATATGGGCAATTGGTGAAAAAGGCGTACCGGCAACACCTCAAGAGGCTGAATTTATTCATCATAATTTACGTTTAGCGCTCTCTGATCTCTATGGTTCAGAAGTGGCAAATAACATGATTTTACTCTATGGTGGTAGTGTCAATCTTGAAAATTCGACCCAATTAATTGCTCAGTCCAATATTGATGGTCTATTTATTGGTCGCAGTGCATGGCAAGCGACAGGTTTTTGTAATATATTATCCGCTATAAATCAGCAACGATAATATTGAGAAACAAGGCGAACTAATGGATAGATTTGACGATAAACAAGAAGCAGAACTACTCACCGAGATAGCTGTTGCCTATTATGAGTATGAACAAACTCAAGAAGAGATAGCACAGCGATTTGGTATTTCGCGTATTAAAGTCGGTCGCTTGTTAAAAAAAGCTAGAGCTGAAGGGATTGTTGAAATCAATGTCAAATATCATCCAATATTTAGTTCACGGATTGAACAACAATTTGTTAACCATTTTGGTATTAAGCGTGCACTGATAGCCTTAGATCATCAAGATGAAGACGAACAGCGACGGCAAGTTGCGGCTCTTGTTTCTAACTATTTATCAAGTAATTTAAAAAATGGTATGACTGTTGCGGTAGGGCAAGGTCGAAATGTTGCCGCTATTGCCAGTCATGTTGGGGTGTTTCCCGAAAAACAATGTAAATTTATTTGTGGTATTGGTGGAACGCAACGAGTTGGTGAAATTATTGATGCTGATCATATTAGCCGAAGCCTAGCTAGAAAATTTAATGCCAGCAGTGAAACACTTTATGCACCAGCATATGTCGAAAACCGCGAGCTTAAACACGCTTTTATGCAAAATCGTGTCATAAAAGATACGTTAGAACGCGCATCTAAAGCTGATATTGCTTTAGTTGGCTTAGGGGATATGAACGAAAATTGTTATATGGTGCAATTAGGTTGGTTTACCCCACAAGAGATCACCTATGCGACATTAAATCAAGGGGTGATTGGGGATATTGCAGGTTATGGTTTTTTCGATATTAATGGCAACCCAGTCGATACCGTAATGAATGATCGGGTCATTGGTTTAAGTATTGAAGAGTTACGTAATATTCCCTGCGTAATCGCTATTGCCTCGGAAAACACCAAATCAACCGCTATTTTAGGTGCGTTGAGATCAGGGGTAATTGATATTATTGCTACCAGTGCATCGAATGCAAGAACAGTGCTGAGTTTGCAGCAAAATACAGCTAAGTAGATAGCTGTATTAATCACATATTGGCGCTTTTATCTTCTTATTATCTTTTTCATCTTTCTCGTTGTTAACATTGGCGGGGAATTAACACCATCAGGTGATCCGCCGTTATTTATTGGTTTTTTTTAGAGTTGATTTTTTGGGCTGTTAAGCAGATGCTTTGCCCGGTTAATATTATTGATTAATTGAAGATAAATGTTCCGCCTCCCCATTTTAAAAATGATTAATTTTGCTAACAAGTTTAAGAAAACAACGGTGATTATGTATAAAAATATTGTTTTTGGGGCTTTTAGCGTATTTCGAAAAACTAAAAAATAGCACAAAATTTTACCGATATTTATGATGATCTTAATATTGAAGTCAAATATAGATTGGAAAACATCAATTTGAAATACCGCAAAAATTGATGGTGGGGATGCATCTTATACTTTTATTTATAGAAGTAATAAAACAAAATTAATAACAGTCTATTTTTCAGATTAACTATTTACAAAAAATTCAGATCATTTAATGCAAAAATAGAAAAAAGCCATAACAAAGAATTGGTTTGTTCCACTTTTCGATTAATTGTTTTTTGTTATTCTTACAATTTTCTGTAACTAACGTCATTTCACTTTTAATCGTGGATGTTATCATTATACCGAATTGTCATTATTAGCTATAAAAGCTAGGTTTTACCAGAAAGCTATAGTAAAAATAAACCATGTGATTGGCAATATTTATACGAAAGCGTGAATGGCAGAAAGAATCGAATATTCAAATAGATATAAGCTTAGTTTATTGTTGTTGTTTATAATTGCAGATAGCACTTTTTGAACGCTTTGATAAAATAGTTGCAAATAAACGCTATTATCCCAATAGGAATTTAAAATGAGTGTGCAAATAGAAAAAGTTATATTACATAAATTAATTAGAAAAAGTGACACTGAAATCGAATTACAGCTTCGTGATTCAATGTTAAGCAATCAGCAAGCTGTGGTAAATTTAATTGAAGATATCAATCGTATCTATAATAACAAAAGCAAAGCTTATGGACTTTTTAATAGTGAAAGTTTGTTTGAACAATCTCTTGAAGAATTACGTTTAGGTAATCAAGATTTTCTCCACTTTAGTCAAGAATCAACTAAACAATTACGTAATGAACTTGCCAAATATCCGTTTGCCGAAGGGGGAACAGTCGTATTTTGTCATTATCGCTATTTAGCGGTGGAATATCTAATTATTGCCGTGTTAAATAGCTGTTCAAGCATGCTTGTGAATGAAGATTTGGATATTTCCGAAACCCAATATTTAGATATCGATCATGCCGACATTATTGCGCGAATTGATATAACAGAATGGGAAACTCAAGCTGATTCAAAACGCTATTTGACTTTTTTAAAAGGTCGAGTAGGGCGTAAAGTATCGGACTTTTTTATGGATTATTTAGGCGCTAGTGAAGGATTAGATGCTAAAGCGCAAAATAAAACGTTAGTCAAAGCGGTTGATGATTATTGCCAAGAGATGCAATTTGATAAACAAGACAAAAACGCCGCGCGTGAAAATGTTTATAATTACTGTCAAGGTCAATTGCAAGCAGGTGAAGAGATAGATCTCAAAAACCTAGCCAGTGAATTACCAGTCAGTGACGATAACAACTTTATGCAATTTGTTAAAAACAGTGATTATGATTTAGAAGACACCTTTCCAGTTGATCGTAGCGCATTACGTCAATTAAAGAAATTTTCAGGCAGTGGGGGGGGATTAACCCTTAGCTTTGATTCCGATCTATTAGGCGAACGCATAAAATGGGATCCACAAACTGATTCTTTGGTGATTAAAGGTATTCCACCTAATTTACGCGATCAACTGCAACGTAACAGTGGCTCAAATTAACTATTAGGATGAATAACAGTATGAAATACATTGGTGCACATGTGAGTGCTTCGGGCGGTGTTGACAACGCACCGATTAATGCCTATCAAATTGGTGCAACTGCCTTTGCCTTATTTACTAAAAATCAACGACAATGGCATGCAAAACCATTAGAGTCATCGATAATTGATAGCTTTAAAAAGCGTTGTGAAAAATATGGCTTCACGAGTAAACAAATCCTACCGCATGATAGCTACCTAATTAATTTAGGTCATCCCGATTCTGAACAACTTGAAAAATCGCGCACTGCTTTTCTAGACGAAATGCAGCGCTGTGAACAGTTAGGTTTAACACTGTTAAATTTTCATCCGGGTAGTCATTTAAAACAAATCTCAGTTGATGAATGCCTCAAGCGTATAGCTGAGTCGATTAATATGACTTTAGATAAAACCAAAGATGTGGTCGCCGTTATTGAAAACACAGCTGGACAAGGTTCTAATTTAGGTTATAAATTTGAACATTTAGCACAAATAATCGATCAAGTTGATGATAAAAGCCGGGTAGGTGTATGCATTGATACTTGTCATGCTTTTGCTGCCGGTTACGACTTACGCACTGAAAAAGCCTGCCAAGAAACCTTTGCTGAATTTGAAAAAATTGTTGGGTTTAATTATCTACGTGGTATGCACTTAAATGATGCCAAAAGCGAACTTGCTAGCCATGTCGATCGCCACGACAGCTTAGGTAAAGGTAACATTGGCAAAACCGCTTTTAAATATATCATGCAAGATCCAAGAATAGATGAAATCCCTTTAATTTTAGAAACCATTGATTCTGATATTTGGGCTCAAGAAATTGCTTGGCTAAAAGAACAGATATCAGCATGAAAAAATTTTTATTACAGGGTTTATTTTGGGGATTGATTTTATCATCCCTTAATCCTTATAGCTATGCGGCAATGCTTGGCGAAAACAAGTTAATAGAATGGGATAAAACAACAATTCAGTCTCAATATCGGTCGGATATTCGCATGTATAGCCCATTTACTGTTTATAATATTGAAAATGAACCTGAATCTACTTTTGTTTCATTATCTGATGATGTGCATTTATATGATGAGAATAATCAACAAGCTATTATTTTAATTCCTGGAGATGAAAAAGAGAGTTACCAAAATGAACAATATTTACTGACAGATTCATACCGTGCTAAATTTTTTGAGTTGGCGGGTTTATCTCAAGACGATAAGGTTTTTATATACGATTATAAACATAATGACTTAACATCATTGCCGATTAGTCAGTTAAATGCTTTTGCTGTGGTGGATACGACTTATTATAAAGCTCCTTTTAAGCAGAACGATTATATATATGGTTTTAAATTAGATGAAAAACTATTTGATCACCATTCAGATTATCTGGTGTCTTTTGGTAAAGAGAATCCATTCGCTCAAGAACAATTAACGCCATTATCGTGGAAAAAAATTAGCAAAGACGATTTCCCAGTACTTGATAAAAATATTGAAATTGCCTCTATTGGATGTCATTGGCCGACAGATGACTTAGTAAAAGGGGATAGCTATTTGTCCGAAGTAAATGGTTTACAATTTTATCTACAAGACTATCAAAAGCCATCCGATCCTGATACGGTTTTAGAGCATTTGATTATTTTAGATTCGGATTCGAATATGATAACCAATGTTAGTCTTTGTTATAGTGAAGGTGGTGGTTTTAAACCATTGAATAATTTAGCAGATAAAAATGAACCAATAGAACAATGGACAGGTAAACTTTTAAAAAATGAACCCCCTGTTATTTTTGATTTTATTTATGGCTGCGCACCTCTTTTTCAATTTATTAATCTAAAGCATCAGTTTTTTGCGCCAAAATACTATTGTCTTGAATAATATTAGGTTTAATTTTGTTTAAAAAGTCATATAAGTTGTATTTAAATTTTGGGTGAGGAGTTAAATAATCCTCAAGATATTATAATAATATGAAATAAGTGAAATAAGGAAATACTTTGAGTCAATCTACATTACAAGCTAAAGGTCGCGATATAACGCCATATCAATCCATTCCTCAACGCCTGCTGCCAGATAATTTTCGACAAACCTTACAACAAAATATTGATAGGCAATTGGCAATAATAAAAATAAAGGTTGAGGATGAACAAGCAGTTAACAAAACTTGCAATGTTAGTCTTTCAAACCAACAGCAGCGTTATGACATATTGAAATCAATAACCTCGAACGATCTTGATAATGTTTTTGCTTATTTAAATGGTTTGGTACCAAAAAACAATTTAGATTTGGATAATAATGAATTAGATATATTTGATAAATATGAATTGTCACTCGCCTTATACCAAGATAGTTTGCAACAACTACCTGAGTGTAATTTATGGCATGTATTACGAGCTTATTATTTAGAAAAGCCTAAATATGTCAACAAAGATCTCTCATCATTATTGGAACAAGAATTATATTGTCGAGTTGATCTGCGATTATTAGCTGATGTGTTACAAAGTATTACTGGTAGCACGACAATAAAAGATAAGATTGCCGGTGCTTTTTTATTTTATTTTTCCTTACCTTTTTTAGAAAAATATATACTAAATCAAGAACATCTTATTTGGCCATTTTTTGCCGAAAATTTGCATTATATTGATCAGGCATTGGGACTATTCGGTGAAACTAATTTAGAATGTTATAAAACAGCAAATGCTTTAGCGATTCTTTCCCTTTTTCCGCAGTTACCTAAGCCGTATATTCCACTATTACAGGAGTGGGCTCTAGGCGCTGGTCGTCGCTTTCGTTTACAGTCACAGCTTATTTTAAACAAAATTCCTAATATCCATCTAGAAGTTGAAAAAGCATTATTATCAACAAAACAAGATATACGAATAGTTGCGAGTGATTGGTTAGCGAAATTAGGGGGGGATTCGTCGATCAAATCACTAAAGCGTGCTTTATCAATAGAGAAAAAAGAAGCGGTAATTGCATCTATTCTCAGCGCATTAAGTCAGTTGGGTGAAGATATCTCTTATTATTTACCGCCTGATTATCTGCTAAATGAAGCAAAAAAAGGATTGAAAACCAAAAAACCAGCCAGTCTTGATTGGCTTGAACCTTATATGCTACCAGAATTAATGTGGCAAAATGGTCAGAAAGTTGCTGTTGAAATTATTTATTGGTGGATCATCTTAGCGGTAAAATTAAAACAAACCACTGATAATGGCTTGTTTGATTTCTATTTAAAATTATTAGATGTAAAAAGCCAACAAAAACTTGGGTATTTTGTGGTGCAAATGTTCATTATACAAGATACAGAACGAACATCCGATAAGCACTCACGTTATGTCAGATCTGCATTAAATACCAAAGGCATGTTGGCTTTGTGTAAATATAGTGAACCTTATCAAATTGCTGATATTGTGCGTCCTTATTTGAAATTTCATTCCTCAAAACGTAGTGAAATATCAGCGGTATTTGAGGCGATTGTCACGATTAATCATGCGGTAATTACTCAACTAGTTTATTCTACTTCGCTTCGTTATAGTTCAAATATTGTTCGTAAAAATGCCAAAAAAATACTTGAAGAATTTGCGCAAGCGCAAGCATGCAGCCTTGAACAACTCATTGAAAGAATGGTTCCAACAGCTAATTTAAACGAGCGAGGTGTATTAGATTTTGATTATGGAGATCGTAAATTCACAGCACAGCTCGATCACTGTTTACAATTAGTGATAAAAAATGAAGCGGGTAAAATACTCAAATCGTTACCAGAAGCAACAAATAGCGAAAATGTTGAACAAATCAAAGCATATAAAAAATTACTAACCAGTAGTAAAACAGAGTTAAAACAAGTTATCAACAATCAAACAAAGCGGTTATATGACATGATGTCTATTGGGCAAGTGTGGTCTTACCAAGATTGGTTTGCCAATTTATACCAACATCCTATCATGAATAGAATGATTGAATCGTTGATCTGGCTTGAAGTCGATAATAACAACACAGTCATTAACAGTTTTAGGCCGACAGAAGATGGTTGCTTGATTAACATAAATGATGATGAAGTCACTTTAAATCCTGAGCATTATATTAAGTTAGCGCATAGCGTCTATTTGTCAGATGATCAAGTAGAAGAATGGTTAAATCATCTTAAGGATTACAAAGTTACGCCTCTATTTACTCAATTTGCTAATCATTTACCTGATTTGAGTCAAGTGATTGACAATAAACTAAATGATTATTATGGCAAGGTTATCAAGTTAAATACTTTAAAAAACATATTATACTCGAAAGGCTATCATAGCATTACTGACTGGGATTGTATTGATGGATTCGCTAAATTATATTCAAGCTTAGGTATTCGAGCACGTATTATGGTCAGCCAATTTTATCGTACAACAACAAATAGTGATGAGACTGTAAAACTTTATGATTTGTATTTTACTCAGCAAATAGGAACAATTGAAAAAACGATTCCGCTTGATCGCGTTCCGCAAATTATATTAGCTGAAAGTTATGCCGATTATTGTTTAGTAGCGAAAACAAAATAAAGATATTAAGAATAGGGAATGTTTAATAAAGTAAAAGGTAAAATTGCCTCACTGTTTAGCCGTTTTCAATCGCAGGTCAGTAAAAAAGAGATTGATACGCCGTCTGAACAGCCAATATTAACTATTTTGAATCTTTATGAAAACGCAATCAAACAATCCCTGAAAACATTTTAAGATATGTTATGCTAGGAGATAATTACGCAATTTTGAATAAATAAATTAACGCAAGATTGCCATTATAGCATTGATGACATAATGGATTTTATGTCTTATTCCTGTTCTTGGCTCGGTATCAATTATTGTTATTATTACAATAGTGATAGCGCGTCGCCTAATGCAAGGATCGGATTTTATGAACAATGGATGGATAATTATAATTAATAAGAAAACGACTGATTACACGCTTGGTTTAGTTAGAAATCATTAAAAACAATGAAATTATAACTAGCTTTAGACCGGCGGAAGATGGCTACTTAATTAATATAAATGATTAATAAAAAATATCCTGTATAGGAGAACCAAGGAATATGAAAGAAACACATGCTCAATCTGCTCAACAATTAATTGCAACAATATTCGAACCACTAAACACACTCGATAAAAGTTTGCCAGAGCGTATTACTCAATATGTTTTACAGGGGGATGAAGCTAACGTTTTAAGTGATTTAGAACAATTATGTCAAACTAGCGATAACGCTTATAAACTCTTTGAATTACTATATAAACCCTGTGATTTTTATGGAACAAGCTTTTACGATAAACCAAAACCACCTAAAAAAGCCAGAATAGATTTTTATCAACGTTGGACTGATGACTATACACTTGAACAAATAAGGCGTTTTGGATGTGTTTTGAGCGCAATTTGTTACCATTTGCATTTAGTTAAATTAATTAACCAACAGTTGCCGGCATGGTTTTTATATCTTTTATATGATGGTTTGATTAGCACAATGCCCTCTTTTTGTAAAAATGAAGAAGACATTGAACAACGAAAAAGTTGGTCAATTGAACAATTACACCAACTACTCGAAATGGAACAAACTGGATTGGGTGAAAAGTTATTATTGGCGATATTTGATCGGCAAAATATGACGAGCAATGACCTAAGTGACTTTCAGTATTTTTACAACATCGATGGATTATTATCTTATATTAAAAATCATCTTAAATTATTTAGCCAGCTACCCGATCAGGATATTGCTGTTTTGGGGCAGGTAGAACAATTAAAGTATATAAAAAAGCATTCTGAACTTCAGCTACCACTGATTGAGTTTATTACTCAGCAAGCCTTACATACTGCCAAACAAGTCAGTCAATTAGCGACAGATATGCTAATGGGTTTTCCTGTTGAAGATGTGCAACCAAAACTACAACACTTTTTAACGTCGGGCTCGGTTAAACAACGTAGTAATGCCGCTCAATTACTGGCAAGAATATCATCAGATTCTGCAATATTACAACAAGCATTAGCAAGTGAAACCAATAAAACCGTTATTGGCTCCATTGAAAGCGCTTTGCTACGACTTGAAACTGCTAATAATGCAAAACAACAAACAAATTTAGTTATTCCTAGTTTTGAACCCATTATCGATATCGATTTACCATCGATGGCACAAGACATTTTACGGCAAAATTATCAAGACTATCACAAACTAAAACATAATGAATCATATGACACACTAACTGAAAAAAATTTAGATGATATTTATCATTATTTAAATGGTAAAATTCAATACACGACGTTACTTCAAGGGATTAATAAAAACGTCGATTATCATTTTTTACTGACTAAAAATAGACTACAAAATTTACCCGAATTCACCCTTTATCACTTATTTAGAGCAATGCGATTAATTGATCAAAATGGTGGTACTTATTGTTTTGAAAGGGTATATATAAAAAATGACGTTGTTAAAAATTTCGATCTTAGGCAAATCGCCGATGTAATGGCGAAAATTGATTATTGTCAAGATGTGCTCTATGCTGTTGCTTTACCATTTTTAACCAGTGAGACTTATCATCCTTTTTATGAAAATCAACCAGATAAATTATGGCCATTTTTTGCTGAACATGAATTTCTACTTGATGAAGTTTTAGGCTTTGCTGAAAGCAATAAATGTTGGTCCTACATTAAACTTGATAAAGTTAGTGCAATAAAAATATTACAACTTTTTCCTAGTCTGCCGACTAAATATGTTAATTATCTTTTTGAACTCGCACTAAAAGAAAACAAACTAATACGGCATGCAGCACAAAACACTCTAAAAGTCATTCCTAATATTCATGATCAAGTTGAACAAGCTTTACTATCGCCCAAACAAGAAGAGCGAATTGCAGCGGCAGATTGGTTGGCACTATTAGGACAAAAATCGTCAATTAAAGCATTACATCATGCATTAAAAAAAGAAAAACGCGAAATTATACAAGCATCACTATTGATTGCTTTAGAAAAATGTGGTGAAGACATAAGTCAACAACTAACCACTGAAAAATTATTAGCTGAAGCAAAACAAGGTCTAAAAGGTAAAAAACCTAATGAATTTGACTGGTTTGATATTAGCTTAATGCCTGCACTTACTTGGCAAAGCGGCGAGGCGGTCGAACCACAAATTATCCAGTGGTGGGCTTGGTTAGCGGTTAAGTTAAAAGAGCCCGTAAACCCACTATTAACGATTTATAGTCAATTGTTAAGTAAACCAAGCCAACAACAATTAGCTGAGTTTATTTTACGTAGTTTTATCAAGCAAGATACTTTAAGGCCAAGCATTAACGAAGCCGAAGCGCAAGCTAACCTAATGGCTAATCAACGCTTGCAAGAATACTTAGGTTATTATAAACAATACCCGAGTTTATATCCTGCTTATGCCAATATTACATTGGAACAAGTATTTGAACAGATAAAAAAAGAGACATTAGCTACCTACCTTGGTTCTGCAATTAAAGCAAAGGGTGTATTAGCGTTAACTACCGGTATTGAAGGGCGTATTGCTGTTTCGTTATTACTTGATTTTATGAAACATCACCAAAAACGGCGTGCTCAAATTGAAGCGATGCTAGAACCCCTTGCACAAAGTGATGATCCACTGATTACTCAATTGTTGCTCTCAATAGCTCGACGTCATCGCATGGCAACAATACAAGAAAAAGCACGTTCCTTAGTAGAAACTATTGCTGAACGTAATGGTTGGACATTAGACGAATTAGCCGATCGCACTATATCAACAGCTGGGTTGGATGAAAGTGGTGTGTTAACTCTCGATTATGGCGAACGCACCTTTAGCGCAACGTTAGATGATAAGTTTAAATGGCACTTAAAAAATGCCGATGGTGACGAAATTAAAGCCTTACCGGAAGCACGTAAAAGTGAAGATTCAGCTTTAGTAAAAGATGCGAAAAAACAATTTAGTAACAGTAAAAAAGAACTGACTCAATTACTGGATATGCAAATTAATCGTTTTTATGAAGCGATGTGCACTCAGCGCCGCTGGCGAGTTGATGATTGGCAAACCTATCTACAACCGCATCCAATTGTGGGTCGACTTATTCAACGCTTAGTATGGTTGGAACTCGATGAAAACGGCAATATTGTTAATAGCTTTAGACCAACTGAAGATGGTAGTTTGGTCAATAATCAAGATGACGAAATTGTTTTGAACGAAAATAATCATATTACCGTTGCGCATTCAGCGCTATTAACCGCTGATATCACAGCACATTGGCAAACTCATCTTAAAGATTACAAAATTATTCAATTATTCGATCAATTCAATCATCCATTACCGGATATTCGTCACTTTAAAGATGACATGATTGATAAATATTATGGTTGGTTAACCGATAGTTTTACCATACGAAAAATCCTAACTAAATTGGGTTATAAACGTAATGATATACAAGATGCGGGTTATTTTGATAGTTATTATAAATATTTTGCTAGCCTTAAACTGTATATTAATATTGAATTCAGTGGTAGCTTTGTCCCTGAAGAAAATATACCGGCAGCGCTTTTCAATCTGTACTTTAGTAAAAATACAACGTTTAAAGATAGATTAATTGCACTTGATGAGTTACCGCCCGTGTTACTTGCTGAAGGCTATGCCGATTATATGGCGGTAGCAGATGCATCAAGCGGTTTTGATCCAAATTGGCAAGATAAGTTAATTTGGTAAAATTGACTAAATATAGCTAGCAAAATACTCACAATGTATGTTTAAAAGGCTGAACCAAAATACTCAATGATTACCAGTTTGTTACTGGTCGAAAGCTATACTGATTATAGAATAGTAGCTGATAGAACAGCTGGTTTTGATTCAGATTGGGAGAATAAAGGATTATGGCAAAACAACAAGTTATTAGGTTAAGTGCTGAACAACGTTATAGTAAAGAATTGGAAAAACTGATCAAGGCCGATAGCGAAAATAATAAGCCTGAAGGTTGGGTTTTATCCCCTAAATCGGTGCGTCAATTTATTTTAGGTAACGATCGTTTGGGTATCAGCCGTAAATTTTTTGGTGACGATCCTTTAGTTGATCGATCTATTGTTTCATTATTAGGTAAACAAGGATTAATGCTGGTTGGTCAACCGGGTACAGCCAAATCTATGTTATCAGAATTATTGGCAGCCGCCATCAGTGGTGATTCAAATTTGACCATCCAAGGTACGGCTGGTACTAGTGAAGATCATATCCGATATTCTTGGAATTATGCCTTATTGCTGGCCGAAGGACCAACCGAACGTGCATTAGTTGGTTCGCCAATTTATCAAGGTATGAAACAAGGTAAAATTGTTCGTTTTGAAGAGATAACTCGCTGTCCACCAGAAATTCAAGATATCCTTGTTTCAATTATGTCTGAAAAACAGATGATGATCCCCGAAATGGGAGCAAATGCAATTATTAGTGCTAAACCCGGTTTTAATATTATTGGCACTGCTAATTTACAAGATCGTGGTGTGCATGAAATGTCTGCTGCATTAAAGCGACGTTTTAACTTTGAAACTGTTAATCCAATAAATAATAAAGATTTTGAGATTGAATTGATACAAAGGCAACTTGAACAAGAATTAGGTGAATTAAAAACACAAATAGTTATTCCGGTTGATGTCATTGACTTACTTGTTACGGCTTTTCAAGAGTTAAGGCAAGGTCAAACTCAAGATGGCGCAAATATAAAAACACCTGATGCCGTGATGTCAACGGCCGAAGCGGTAAACATTGCCTATGCTTCAGCATTAGATGCTTATTATTTTAGCGATGGAACCTTAAATGCAGGACAAATCGCCAAACAGCTTATAGGTGTGGTTTTAAAAGATAATGCCGATGATATAAAACGAATCCAATTTTATATGGATAATGTTGTGCGTGAACGCGCAAAAAAATCCGAGACATGGCACAGTTTTTATCAAGTATCAAAAACGTTCTGGAAATAACGACTTAACATGACGCTTAACCATGAATTATTACCCGATAGGTTATCACAAGCATTAAATAAACTTGCTGCTTTGCAGCAAGAGCAGATCTATTTTGCCCCGATACGTCATCATAGCCCATCATGCAGTTTTGCGCTTAAAAAATTGATTGAGCAAACAAAACCAACGCATATATTGATTGAAGCGCCAGTGAGTTTTACGCCATTAATTGAACAACTGTTACATGATGATACACGTCCGCCCATTGCGATACTTTGTCAGACAGAAATTGACACAATACCGTTAGTAACAGAAAGTGAAGATGATAGTGTATCTAAACAATCTACCTGTTCGGTTTTTTACCCATTTTGTCATTACTCGCCAGAATGGGTGGCAATACAAATGGCAAAAGAGCAGCATGCCACACTACAATTCATTGATCTGCCTTGGGCTTTGCAATGTGATCAAGAAATCGCTGCTGATTTTGATAAAAGTCGCTCGCTACTTTCCGAAACTTATCTAAAACACAGCCAATACATTCAATATTTAATGAAAAAATTGCATTGTCGTGATCATGATGAAGTGTGGGAACATCTTTTTGAACTGAAAGATTATAATGATATCGCTGATTGGCAAAATTTCTTTATTGATACCTTTATTTGGTGTGCAATGGCAAGGCTTGATTATTCACCGTCTTCACTTGCCGCAGAGGGTTCAGTTCAGCGTGAACAGTATATGTTAACAGCGATAGGTCAATTAAAGAAATCTCAACCTGATGCAAAAATTGTGGTCGTAACAGGTGGTTTTCATACCTTACCTTTACTGGAAGGATTATGGCACGATCAGCTTGTGCTACCTAAAAAAGCAGAGATGACTCGATTTAATCACCAACAAAAAAGTGGTGATAAAGATCAAAATTGGCTAATTCGTTATAGCTTTGATCGCCTTGATTCCTTAAATGGTTATGCGTCAGGAATGCCTTCGCCCGCTTATTATCAAGCGGCATGGCAGTCAATGTTACTTTATGATAAATCAACCACCAATGGCAAATCTAGCATCGCATTTCGCCAATCTTTAACTGCTGATATGCTTACCGATATTGTGGATAAATTACGACAACAAAACAGTGACAATATTATCGGTTTTATCCCATTTCGTTCTGCAATAGCACAATCAATGTTATTAGCCAACTTACGAGAACATCATGGACCAGGAAGATATGATCTGCTTGATGCGATTCAATCCTGCTTTATCAAAGAGAGTATCAATGATTCTCGTCATGAGTTTTGGTTAACCGTGCAAAATTGCTTATCGGGCAATTTGTTGGGTGAAATACCTAAAGGTATTGCACAACCTCCGTTAGTGAATGAAGTATATTTAACGCTAAAAAAATATCGATTTAAGTTAGATTATTCCAGTCCTAAACTTACGCATATCGATATTTATCGCAAATCACAGCATCGGCAACGTAGCCGTTATTTACATTTATTGGCTTTTTTACAAGTGGGTTTTGCCAATCGAATAGATGGTCCTGATTATATTCATGGTAAACGCTTATCGATTATGTTTGAAGATTGGCGTTATGCTTGGACCCCCATGGTCGAAGCGCGTTTAATTAAATTATCTGAACAGGGGACGCAGTTAGAGCAAATCGCAATAAAGCAATTACAATTAGCGACTGAACAGTTTGGGCAAAACAGTACTGGTTTTTCAAGTATTGTGGCAGTTGAACAGTTAATTCAAGGCGCTTTGATGGGGCTTGAATCTTGTTTTGCTTATTTATTAAATAATCTATCTAATTGTATTGAGAACGATAACGAACTGGACAATCTAATCAATTGTGGCCATCGCTTACTTTACTTATGGCAAGGGCAAAATTTTTTACAACTGAAAAATACCGCAACGTTACTGATATTATTAGTTAAAATAATTAAACAGAGTCTTTTCTTGTTAACCAAGTTAAAACAACCAGAGCAAGAACAGCAACAAAAAAATATCAAAATATTACTTTCATTTAGAGACTTACTAAATTATTTACCAGAGCAACTTAATGTTAAACAATTTAAACACGATTTTTATCATAATTTGCATCGTTTACAACCTGAGTTAGCCCAACTGCCATTAATCTGTGGTGCTATTGATAGTCTTAGCTACTTAGATACATACTTAAGCCAACAACAACTAGAAGATAAAATAAAAAATAACTTCAGTTTAACAACACCAAATGATCACGCAATTAACTATTTTATCGCTATTATGCAGTGTACCCCGCAATTGATTATTCATTCAACTTTTCTACTTGATAGCTTAGATCAACTAATGATTGATTGGTCACCTGAGCGATTTATTGAAATATTGCCTGATTTACGTTATGCCTTTTCTCAATTAAACCCGACACAGAATGCTTCGTTGGCTAGTCAGATTGCTAAAAAATATCATATTGTCGATGATGAATTAAATTTTTACCAATACAACTTTAGTGAAAAAGAGTTAAACAAAGCACTTTCTTTAGAATTATTGATAACCAAACATATTCAACAACAGCATTTGCAAACATGGTTTAAACAATAGGAATACGTATGACTAACGATAATCACATCGATGATAAAACTACCAATGAACAAATTAAACGTTGGCGTTTAATTTTAGGAAGTTATGCCGATGAGGATTTAGGTCAAATTAATTTTAATGCGCATGATAAGCAAATCGATCAATCATTAGAGTATCTTTATCGACACGAATATCGTGCTCGAGGTTTATTGACCAATGACAAAGCTGATTCAGAACTAAAAGCGGGTGATAAAAGTCGTTCTGTTTATAACACGATAGATTGGTTAAAACTGACACGTAAATTGTTTCCTAAAAGTACCTTTGAACGGATGCAAAATCAAGCGATAGAGCGTTATCACTTGGATGGAATTTTAGACGATCCGAAAGTCATACGAGATCTTGAACCTAGTGTAAACTCAGTACGTTTACTGATGAATTTACGGGGTAAATTGAGTTATGACGTTCGTCAAGAAGTACGGATATTAATTAAAAAAGTGGTGGACGAAATTTTACAAAAGATTCAAACGAATTTTGTCAATGCGATCACTGGTAAAAAAAATCGATTTAGGCGCTCTTTAATCAAAAATAACCAGAACTTTGATTGGCGAGCAACAATCAATGCTAATCTAAGGCATTTTGATCAGAACAAACAGCAAATTATTATCGAAAAAGCAATTTTCAATTCACGAAAAATAAGACAATTACCTTGGGATATTATTTTATGTGTTGACCAAAGTGGATCGATGGATAGTTCAATTCTTTATTCAGCAATTTGTGCCGCTATCATCGCTAAACTACCGGCGATTAATTTGCATTTACTGGTGTTTGATACTCAAGTTGTCGATTTAACACATATAGCCGAAGATCCGGTTGAAGTGCTCATGACTGTACAATTAGGCGGTGGAACAGACATTGGTAAAGCACTTAATTATGCTGAACAAAAAATTAAAAACCCGAGCCGAACGGTGGTAGTGGTGGTGAGTGATTTTTATGAAGGCGCAAATGTAACGCATTTATATCGAACTGTCACTCGTCTTAATGCTAATCGAGTAAAAATGCTGGGTTTAGCTGCTTTAGACTATCAAGCTAATGCTGTTTATGATATGCAAATATCACAAAAACTTGCTGATCGCGGTATGCTAATTGCCGCCTTAACTCCCGAGCATTTTGCTAACTGGCTTGCCGAGGTGATGCGATGAGTTGGCAACAAACCTACTTAAATTATGATCAAGAAGCGTTAGCACTTTATGCCAATATTGGTTTAATTCGCCGTGCACGCAAAGATATCGAAGCCGATAAAGTCCTATTGCAAGAAGAGCAACCCGATTTTCTTCTGTTTATGGTCGATGGTCAACAGGTTAAACTTACTGCGCAAGGAATTCAAAAAGCAACTTGCAGTTGCCCAGCAAGTGGACACTGCAAACATATTATTGCGGCCATTTTATGGTTACAACTTCCGCACAATCATCAAACGGATAATAATGCAACATTATCGCAAAATTCAGCGACTGAACGGTCAGTGCCACCATTAAAAGATGCATTAAGCGAGCTACTGACAATCGATGCTGGCGCGCTACTTAAACAAGCAGGTAAAGCCAATGTGCGCCTTGCTTATCAATTGGTTTTTGAGTGGCAGCAACTGCCGACATTAACCGTAGAAAATCAAAAAGGGCAATTACGTATTCAAATACCACAAAGTGACATGCCGATTATCTATATGACTGGGACCGGTTTTGCTGGGATGATTTCACAGCTACCCGAAAAACAGAAAACAGCTGTACATTTAGCGGTTATTGCGTACCTGTTTCAACAACATCACCAGCCATGGACTTGGCCAATCGAAAACAACTTAACGGATAAACCGATTGATCGGTTAAGCGTTGATGAAATAGCATTAATTAAGCAAGTTGAAGAACATATTTATACATTAATCACCCATGGATTATCCCATGTGAGTCAAAGCCAAGCGACACAATTACAGTTGCTTAATATGTCTGCTCGATCGCAAAATCTTGCCAGTTTAGCCGCAATGCTAAGACACCTTTGCCAACTTGTTGAACAACAAGCCAATCGACATTTTACCGTTGACGAACAAGACATACTGTTATTCTTAGCTCGCCTTAAAGCATATCTGGAAAAATTATCACATTATCAAGGTGAACAACTTACCACAGTACGTGGGGGGCAAAAACGTCATTACCAAAATGATGCTCAATTAATTGACTTGCTACCATTGGGAGCTTATTGGTGGCAAAGCAAAACCGGCGCAATTGGGGCGACCTTTTACTTTTGGGATCCAATAGCGCTACAATATTATGAGACAACCTTAGCCAGACCTAATAATTCAGATATCAACTTTAATCGACAAAGCCTATGGCAAAGTGCATCAATTTGGCAAGCGATGCCTTGTGACTTAATGAATAAAGCTTTTACCTTATATGAACCACGTTTATCGCATGATGGTAAATTATCAAGTCGTGGTTCACACATAAAATTACAACCAACAGGTTGGAATTTGCAGCAGTATCAGCAATTTCAACAACAAGTTGGCTTTGATAACTGGTCGTTACTAAGTCACTATTTACAAAATTACGATACTAATATTTCACTGTTCAACCAAGTACTCTTTATTCACGTTACCAAAGCACAAAAACCTTATTTGGACGAAATCAGACAATGCTTGGTGTGGTGTGTTAAAGATTCACAGAATAATGACCTACTATTACGCATCTTTTGGGATGGTAAACAAAAACAACGTATTGAATCACTTTATTTGCTACACGAAATAGAGTTGCAACCCTTAACCGTGTTAGTAAAATGTGTAAAAAATGATAATAATTTAGATCTTGAACCATTTGCACTATTTTATAAACAGCCACTAACCGATGATATCAATATTTTAAATCTGGATTTTGACAACGAATCGTTATACCAAATATCGAATAACAGCGATGACTATTGTAAACAACCCGAAATACTCTTTCAAAAACAACCTCAGCAGATTGTTTACCAACACGATCCAATTGTTATCTACATTATCAAGCCGACGCTCAATTTTTGTGAAACAATAACGAGTTTGGGACGACTTAAACTGAACAATGACGATAAAAAGCAATTAGCGCAATTGCAAAATCAATGCGACACCTTAGGATTAAACACATTAAGTCAAGTGTTGACAAAAATAGGCAACCACCCAAACATCGAAGTCGTTCATATTTTACAAGCCGTGTACCTATGCCATCTCATGCAGAATGCGCATTACCAATTACCCATTATGATTAGGAATGATGCTGAAGAAGAGTAAAAAAGTAGAATTAAATCGAACAAAAAGCAAATACTCATTTTGAAAAAGTATATTAAAGCTAGCTAGAAGATTACAGCAATAAAAGTTTTGTAAAAAGTTTAAGCAAATATACACGTTTCAATATAAAAATCTTGATTTACTTTTTTGCCAATCAACCCTTTTTTTTACACTAAATTAAAATTGATTAAAATCAATATATTAAAAAAGGGTTAAAAAAAAGGGTTTTTGAGTACAAAAATCTTGTTTGCCTTTTTATAAACAGGGTTTATAGTATACCGGTTTCTAGTTCAACACTGCATAAGTGGTTTAGAAAAACCTTGTTCAGTTCACCGCTAATAATTCTTTGTTCAACACTGCATAAGTGGTTTAGAAATCACACCTCGGCGGCACAAGGGCGATAAATGTGTTCAACACTGCAAAAGTGGATTAAACAATTTACTGTTTTAACCTCCTATTTTTTGATGTCTTTTTATTCATATAAGCTAAAGATTAGCTTTGATTTTGTTTTATCTTTGATTATTTTTACCTCGTTTTTTGCGCATTATCATGCTAATTTATGGTCAATATTTAAATTGAATTAAGTTAGTGAAAAACATGGATATGATTCATTCTTCCGATCTTAAAACCATCTTACATTCAAAACGTGCCAACATTTATTACCTAGAGCATTGCCGTGTATTGGTTAATGGTGGGCGCGTTGAGTATGTTACCGATCAGGGGCAACAATCGCTTTATTGGAATATTCCGATTGCTAATACTACTTGTATTTTGTTAGGAACCGGTACCTCTTTAACGCAAGCGGCTGTACGCGAGCTTTCCCGTGCTGGCGTGATGATTGGGTTTTGCGGTGGTGGTGGAACGCCACTTTTTTCCTCTACCGAAGCTGAATTTGCGTGTCAGTTTTTCTCTCCTCAAAGTGAATATCGTGCAACAGAATACCTACAACGTTGGTGTCAATTTTGGTTTGACGATGAACGTAGATTGCAAGTGGCTAAAATGTTGCAACAAAGTCGCCTTGAAATCATTCGCGAGTGTTGGTCAAAGTTTGATTGGACGATAGATCAACGTCAATTAGACAGTATTATAAATGATGCAATAACGCAATTTGATAATATAAATAACAGTCAAGCATTGCTCGCAGCAGAAGGGCGTTTAAGTAAAACATTGTATGGTATGGCGAATCAATTAACGTTAAGGGATGATAAGTTTAAACGTGAACAAGGTACCCGTGGTAAAAGCTATGATCCAGCTAACCAATTTTTAGATCATGGCAACTACTTAGCTTATGGGCTCGGCGCAACCGCTTGTTGGGTGTTAGGATTACCGCATGGATTGGCGATTTTGCATGGTAAAACTCGGCGTGGTGGTTTAGTATTTGATGCCGCTGATATTATTAAAGATGGCATAGTTTTACCGCAAGCTTTTTTGTCTGCAAAGCAAGGCGATAGTGAAAAAGTGTTTCGGCAAGCATGCATTTCACAATTTGCACAGTTAAGCGCGTTGGATCGAATAATTGATACATTAAAACAGATAGCAGAAAAAGCATGAATATTTTATTAGTAAGCCAATGTAAAAAACGGGCATTAACCGAAACAAGGCGGATTATTGATCAGTTTGCTGAGCGTTGTGGTGAACGGACATGGCAAACAGCCATGACCGAAGATGGATTACAAACCCTATATAAATTGTTGCGCAAAACGGCTCGCAAAAATACAGCCGTTGCTTGTTATTGGACTCATGGTAAAAATTTGACCGATCTTCTATGGATTGTTGGCGATCGTAGTCAATTTAATCAGCAAGGTCGAGTACCAACTAATCGTACTAAACGCAATATATTAAAAAGTGGTAATGAAAGTAGTTGGCATTATGCAACAACGATTCAATTAATCACAACGATTGCCGGTTTATTACATGATCTTGGTAAAGCGACTATTGGTTTTCAATCTAAATTACGCGCAACAGAGAAAGTGGCTGGCGATCCATACCGTCATGAATGGATTTCGTTACAATTATTTTTATTAATGATTCAAGACTGCACAACAGATCAAGCTGTTTTTGAACGTTTGGCAAATTTTTCTCAATATCAGCAGCAATACCCCAATTGGTATCAAAAACTTAACAAAACTGAAAAAACCGATCTGATGCAGTGGCCTTTATTAACACAGTGGATAGCTTGGTTGATTGTATCGCATCACCGAATGCCATTTTTAATGCCAATTAGCTCAAAAGATCTTAAAGAAAAACAGAAAGATGATTTCGATATTTCTGGTTTGACAATACGCAGTTTTTATAAAACGTTAAAAGCTGTTGAAAAATGGGTTAAAAATAGTTTTAGCCAACATCCTTCGCCTAATCAGTTTTGGCAACTTAAAAGCGATATAACGTTAAGTCAAGCATGGTTAAAAAAACTCAGCCGTTATGCTAATAAGGCGCTAATTCATCCACCTTTAATGCAATTAACGAATATTGATGCCTTTTTATTGCATATGTCGCGTTTAAGTCTAATGGTGGCTGATCACAATTACTCAAGTTTATCCCTATCAAATGAAGATGCAGATAAAAACGATAACATTCTGATTGCTAACACTAATTATCTTAAAAAGGCGAAACAGTGTTTAGATGATCATTTAATTGGCGTAGCAAATCTTTCTGCACGCTTTGCGCGTTTACTACCGAAAATGGTTGATGAATTGCCAGCTATTAATCAACATAAACCCTTTACCAAACGGACGACTATCGATCGATTTCAATGGCAAAATCATGCATATGATATCGCTAAGCATTATCAATCATTAAGCGATGAACAAGGCTTTTTTGGTGTAAATATGGCATCCACTGGTTGCGGTAAAACGCTTGCCAATGGTCGAATTATGTATGCACTGGCGAATCCTAAACGTGGCGTTAGATTTACCATTGCCCTAGGTTTACGTGTTTTAACCTTGCAAACCGGTAAAGCGCTGCGTGAAAAACTACAGCTTAGCGATGAACATTTAGCGATCTTAGTTGGTGGACGAGCAACGCAAACGTTATTTGAGTTAGAGAATGAAGAAAAGTTACAAAAATCAAATTTAGAAAAGCAAAATATCTCAAAAGATAATTTAGAGCAAGAGGGTAGCGAATCGATAGAATCATTGGTCGATGACTATGTTGATGTGGCAGAAAGTGGTATTGCCGATAGTGAATTAGGCACAATTATTGAAAATAGCAAAGCTCGTCAACTAATTAATGCGCCGATTGTTACATGTACTATTGATCATATTATTCAAGCCAGCGAATGCATACGAGGTGGCAAATATATTGCGCCGACCTTAAGGTTACTTACCTCAGATTTGATTTTAGATGAGCCTGATGATTTTGACCAAAATGACTTGCCAGCTTTGGCGCGGCTTGTTTATTTAGCTGGGCTTTATGGGAGCAAAGTGTTGTTGTCATCGGCAACTTTAACGCCTGATTTAATTGCGGGTTTATTTGCGGCTTATCAAGCGGGACGAAAAATATGGAATCAAAACCATCAACGTAATAATGATTCGATCGTCTGTGGTTGGTTTGATGAGTATCAGCAATCAATTACGCAAATTTCAGATAATGCGGCATTTAGCCAACAACATCAGCTATTTGTCAGTGAGCGCATTAATGAACTTGCTAAGGGCGAAGTGCGTCGTCAAGGACATATTCTAGAATTACTTGACTACCAGCATAAAAAACCAGAAAACGAAAAGTTAAATTACTATTTATTAGCTAATCAACTGTTAAGGCAATCTTATGATTTTCATTTAAATCATCATCAACTCGATGAAAAAACACAAAAACAAATAAGTATTGGTTTAATCCGTTTTGCTCATACTGAAGATGTGATTGCCTTAACTAAACAAATCTATCAACAAACCGATCTTGCTGTAGATACTCAATTTCATATAGTGGTTTACCATGCAAGACAATTATTATTATTACGTAACCAATTAGAGCAAAAGTTAGATAGAATTTTAAATCGTACTGATCCAAAAGCAATTTTTAAGCAACCAGAAATTATTGAAGCAATTAAAGATAGTGACAAAAAAAATCATATTTTTATTATTATAGGCACACCAGTAACCGAAGTCGGGCGAGATCATGATTACGATTGGGCCATTATTGAACCGTCATCAATGCGTTCAATTATACAGCTAGTTGGTCGTGTATGGCGCCATCGCCCCAATAAAGTTGCTAAAAGTCCGAATGTTGCTATTTTAGGCAGTAATATTGAATCAATTAAGCAGGGTGTGAACTATGGTGTCGGTACAGCGTGTTTTTGTAAGCCTGGTTTTGAACAAAAACCTTTTTTACTTACGACACATCAAACCAATAAATTAATACCGCAACAACAATTAGCAAATATTGATGCTACACCACGTATTACTAATTTAACACAAGATGAGCTTACGCTTGCGCAATTGGAGCATAAAGTGATGGCACATCTATTTGCGCTTAATGCACGTAACAGTAATTATGTTACGAGCTATTGGCAACCCGATTTAGCTCATCACCATTGTTCGCATTTACAATTAATTTCACCGTTTAGAATGCAAAATCATAAAGAAGATGAATTTATTTGTCAGCTTGATGAAGATGGTGATTATTCGTTTAGCTATGCAGAGATTGCTTGGCAAACGCCGAACGAATATTGTAATGATACACAAAATAAAATGATTAAAAATGATAATAGTTGGCAATTTTTTGATTCACAAATTCAGCCTTGGTTAACCAATACTGTACAACAAGCGCTTGAAAAATTAACTTACCATTTTCCGAATAAAAACTTATATCGACTCGCTAATGAATTTTGTAATATTACATTAAATTTTGATAATTCTTGGTATTTCCACCCATATTTTGGGTTTTATCAGAATAAAGGTTAATATATGAGAGTTTTTTTATAGCTAATTGTTTATTGGTAAAAATAATTAGGTTATTGCTAGGAATAAAAAAAGAATTACTTTATACTTTTATTTACTGCTGTATAGGCAGTTTAGAAACATGGAATTTAGTTTTATTTTTAGTAGTTCACCGCCGTATAGGCGGTTTTTTATTCCCATGGGATTTTATTTTAATTTAATATTATTTGCATTCTGTCCCCATGGCATTTTATTTTAATTTTAAAATTAATTTGACTTGGTAAACATATAATTATATATTTAATAGCGTAGTTCTTGTACAAAGAGTTTATTAAAAACACTCCCCAGATTCGGTATATCTGAGGAGAGTATTAAATTTACATGTTACATATAAGGAATAACAATGCTTGATAATACATTTTTAGTAGTATTTAGTCAAATCCCTTCTATAACTTCTATAAAAGGAAACTTAATTAAATTAAAAAATTTTTTGAATAACAGAAAGGCTGCTAATGATGAATCTTTAATTACATCATCTGAACAATTAAAAAGTTATTCAATTGAAGATTTAATGACTGTATTAAATATTTCGACAACAAAAGAAGTACAATATTTAATTAAGAAATTAGAACTTCAGCAACCTAAGTATAGAAATCAAACTGTCGCTAATAAATGGATGTACAATAATAAAGCACGTGATTTATTAGAGTCATATATAAGATTTCAAGCATCATAATTATAATTATCAAGGTTCATGAATTATTATGAGCCTTTTTTATTTCATAAAGGAAATTAAGGAGGGCCAATGGAAGATATTTCTTGGCAAGATATAAGAAAGGTCATTGTCGACTTTCTAAATCAGCGATTAAGTAATAATAGTAATTATAAAAGCGAACTGGCAAAATTAGATACAGCCAAGCAAGCAAATGATTTAGTTACAATGAATGAATCACAGCAAAAAATTAATGAGCTTGTTAAACGATTTGACTTTGAAACTTGGATGGAAGATGCAGCGACAAGGCGTATTAAATTTCTAATTCTGGCAAGCCACCTCTCAAAGGGGATTCATCCTAGTTCTAAAGCGAGTAATGCTAATTATATCACCCAGATGAAACCTGATTCTTGTGATAACTTTGTATCTTCTGCAACAGTAATTGATCTACCCTTTGATGCAACCGGTGGGGCAAGTTCTTTGGATATATTTGGACTTTTAAAACAGAAAGTTAAAGATGATATTACCATATTAAAATTGATTGTTAATGATCATCCCAAAGTCAAAAATGCATTATCTGATGATGAAAATAAAGCCGCAATTTATCTAGAAAATTTAAAAAAATTACTTAGTGACAACTGGATTGATTCACAAGCATCAGAACTTAATAAACAATTTTTCTGGCCCAATAATGAAGAAATTTATTTATCTCCAGTAGATAATAATTATCGATTATTAATACCTCTTCATCCAAGTAGTTTATGCAATATTGTTTATCAAAAAGTGCAAACAAGATTTTCTGATGAAAATAAAAAAGCTAGGGAACAGCGATTTAAAAAAGGATTTGAACAACAACATTATTTTTCTTTTCATGATTTAGCTATTGTTAAATTAGGCGGAAGTAATGCACAAAATGCTAGTCAATTAATTGGTAGCCAAATGGGGCGTAATTTTTTATTACCTTCGATGCCACCAAAATTTAGTAGAACAGTTTTTCCAACGATTGCCAACTCGCAAGAAACTATTTTCAATAAATCATTACAATATTATTGTAGATCTGGTTTTAGATTATTATTCGATACTATCAACGCTAAAAAAAATGTTTTTAAAGAAAGGAATAATCGAAAAGAGGCTTTTTATATAATTATCAGTTTGATTTTAAAATTTGTTAATCATCTTCAATCTTCAAAGCATGCAGGTTGGACTCGTGATTCTTCATTAAATATTAGTCAACAACTTTGGCTTGATCCGAAACGCATTAACTTAAAAGATGAAATTAAGTTTAAGCAACATTACGAATTAGGGATATGGCAACAAGAACTTGAACAGCAATTTGCTGATTGGGTGCAAAAAATTTTAAGAAATAAGTTTGACAATATAAAGGAGCAGTTTTCTGATCCTGAATTTAAGGAATGGTGTCGTGAATTTCGTCCTGCTATTAAAGCACATCAACACAAATATGGGAGGATTGGTTAATGGCTTCTTTACGTTATTATTTATTATTTGATCATATTAAAATTCATAATGCCAATGCAATATCTAGCCCATTAAGTTATGGATTCCCAGCGATTTCTGGTTTTTTAGGCGCAATCCATGCTTTAAATCGTAAAATTGACCAATCAGAACAAATCTATCTTGATGGTGTTTTAATTGCTTGTCATGACTGTGATGTGCAAGTTTATCGTCCCAATAATTTCAGTGATTATACCTTTCGTTTAACTCGTAATCCGTTAGCTAAAAATGGTGATACTCGTTCAATTATCGAAGAAGGGCGTGTTCATCTTGATGTTTCATTAGTTGTTGAGGTAAAAGTCGAAAATCGTGAAACGTTAAATGATATAGAACAACAGGTTGTTTTTAAAGAGCAGATGAAGAAAAAGCTACTACAACAGCGGATATCGGGAGGACACGTCGAGTCGATAGAATCGGTAGAGTTATATTCAGCTTTTAAATCTCATAAAGATTTAATTTATGCTCTATTACCTGCTTTCGTATTAGTTGAAGCTCAAAAAGATTTACAAGAGATCACGGCTGAGTTACAACAAAAAGACCCCAATGCGACAGCGCTTAATACTTTAATTGAAACAGCGATGTTGCATCATCATCCACAAGAGAAAGGACACTGGCAAACCACATCAGTCAAACAGGGGCGAGGTTGGTTAGTCCCGATACCATTAGGGTATCAAGCAATATCACCGTTATTTGCTGCTGGTAAGTTGCAAGAAGCTCGGAGTAATGACCATCAATCACAATTTGTTGAATGTATTTATGGACTGGGTAAATGGGTATTTCCATTGCGCTTAAAGGAAAACTTATCACAAGCGTTTTGGCGCTATCAATGCAGTACATTGCAATCAAATGGTGCAGAGATTTACATCATTAATCAAAAAAATAATTAAATAATTTTAAAGTTATACAATAAGGAATTTATTATGAGTAAAAGTAAAATCACTACCGCATCCGTTTTAGCTTTTGAACGTAGTTTTGATATTTCTGATGCTGTTTTTTCACAGCCAAGTTCTGCGAATCCTAAAATATTATCTCCAATTCGATTAACCGAAAAATCAGTACGCGGAACCATTTCGAATCGCCTTAAAAATGCCCTTGCTAGCGATCCCGCTAAATTAGATGCCGAAATTCAAAAAGCCAATTTACAAACCGTCGATGTTGCGGCCTTAGATGCCGATAAAGATACTTTAGTGGTAACATGGAGCTGTAAAGTGTTACCTTTTACCGGTAAACCATCAGTATGTAATGATGTTGAATATCAAGAACAGTTAACAACGACAACTCAAGAATATATTAAAGATGTTGGCTTAAAAGCGTTAGCAAAACGATATGCCATTAATATTTTAAATGGTCGTTGGTTGTGGCGAAACCGTATGGCAGCCGAGCAAATTAATATTATCGTGAGTTATCAAGCGCACAATGATAAAGATGAGGCTAAGATAATTGACGTTGCTAACGTTGATGCCAAAAATTATCAGCTTAACAGTTTTGATTATGATGATAAATCTGTTCAAGCATTGACTGATCTTATTGAAGCAGGATTAGCCAATAAAAAATTTGTGATCTTTGATGTTACCGCAACACTAAAAATGGGCTTAGGGCAAGAAGTTTATCCATCACAAGAATTAATTTTAGATACCGGTAAAGAAAAAAGCAAAGTGCTTTATGGCAAAAATGGTCAAGCAGCGATGCATTCTCAAAAAGTCAGTAATGCAATTCGTACTATCGATACCTGGTATGATGAAAAAGCGGAATTTCCAATTGCGATTGAACCTTATGGTTCGGTAACCACTATGGGGCATGCTTTCCGCCAACCTAAACAAAAAATAGATTTTTATACTTTGTTTGATAACTGGGTTTTAAAAGGTGAGCAGCCAAGTTTGGAACAACAACATTATGTGATTGCCGTATTAATTCGTGGTGGTGTCTTTGGGGCGAGTGGTAAGGAGTAAGCGATATGCATACACACTATTTTGAACTGCGCGCCATACCACAAATTGAGATAACTGAAGTGCAGGTGATTAATCAAGTGATGCAAAAACTGCATCAAGTCTTGGTTAATTTTCAAGGTAATATTGGTATCAGTTTTCCCTGTTATAATGTGCGCCGAACACTAGGTGGAATTATTCGCATTTTTGGTACTGAAACCCAGTTACAGGAATTTAAAAGTACGTTACAACAACAGGCTGCCATTGCTGACTATGTTTTGATTCTGCCAATCACAGCCATACCAGCTGAAGTTAAGGGCTATTTACGTTTAATTCGGGTTAACCCTAAAGGACAAAGTGCATTAAGACGTGCCGAAAAACGCTTAACTGCTCAGGGTAAATGGTCTAGCGATGTACAACAAAAAATGATAGAAAAATGGGGAAGTGTTAATCTTACTTATCCGCATTTACATTTTTATAGTCAAAGCACTGAGCAACGCTTTATTTTATGGATAAAACAAGAAAAAAGCTCAACTGCGGTAGAGGGAGTTTTTAATAGTTATGGTCTAAGTAAAACGGCTACCGTGCCTGACTTTTAAGTGATATCAATAACGCTGTATTTAATCTATTGATGGTTCAATAGGTTAAATATGGCTTTAACTTAAGTGATTTTTAGTCTTGATTTAATTACATTCACGTAATAAGTGACATCATCATGATTATCCAATTTTTTTTGAAACTAGCAGCAAAGTTATCTAAGTTTGAATTCGATAAGCCTAAAGGATAGTCAAAATATCTGCTATATCTGAGCGAAATAAATTTCTTGAGGGGGATGGTTACTCTTTTAATTTGTGATCAATTCTATCTACTTTCGCCGGTTTAAGCTCAGTCAAAAATGGTGTAATTCGTCGATAAATAACGTTATAGCTTTGTTTTGAGATATGATAAATTTTAAATTACGATCGTTAGAATCAGAGATGGAAGGGCTAAATTTTGAATTTGCGCCCCCTCCTTTCAAAAATACTCATTGGAATGCAACGTCCAAATATCTGGCAGAAAGCGCATTTAGCTTTATTGAAGGTATTATCTATTATAATGTTCCTAATTATCAGAATTTTGGACATTGGGGAGCAACGCAGGTTACTCAACAACAATGGTTACTGATAAAACCTCAATTATTCACACTGAAACAAAAAGTGACAAAAGCGCAAAATTTTACTGAACTGCGAGACGATCTGTTTGATTTTGCATTTATTTTTGATAAAACTTGGCAAAAAGAGATGTCAAAAAATTTTCTGTAATATAAATTGAGTTTTTCACAAATGATTAGTGACCTAATCATTTGGATTGATGAGAATATGCAAAAATACAGTTCTCTCTATATTTTGGGTGTATAACATCTTTACTCATAAATATTTTCATGTTAGCAAATCACTTTATTTAGTACGCTTTGACTAAGTCGTTTTATTGTCTAATTCGCTAACAAGACTGATTAATTCCGGCAATATATCGAGTATTAGTGCTAATTGTTGCATAACGAGTAAATCATTATTGGCTTGTTCATCTTGGATCGAAATCGACTCGATATAATTTGCGACCGATTGTTTAATCGGTTGATATTCGCTATTTAACTGTTTATCAGTCAATAAATTAATGATATAAACCGACAAATCATCAAACAATTCTAATGTCTGATTAGAAATAGATTTATCACGATGTGCCCCTAATGTTGATAAATAACTGATTAGCGTATGGTTTAAAGTTAATAATCGAAAACCTTTATCAATTAAGGCTGGATTCATATGCGGCTCTTTAGTCATTAAGCTAATTAATGATGATAAATCTGCATTACTATCGTGGGCGGATCGTCTTGCTAATCGATATTGAGGATCATTTGTTTTACCTGACAGATACTGACGACCAATCAATGCTAAGTAGTGGCTGTCATCGTGACAAACCCGATCAACTAATTTCGGAAGGTTTCTAAATTTCCAATCGGGCCAAATAAAACTTACCGCAAACCAGGCAATAAAACAGCCGATTAAGGTTGCAATAATTCTGGACAATGCGACCTCAATACTACTTTCTCCAATTAAGCTAAAACTGAAAAAGACCAGTAAAGTAATAAACGCTGTCGCATAAGCATATTGTGAATTTTTAAATAAGAAAAACAACCAACCAGTAATAATGATTAAGATAAGTTGTTCTTCAATAGTCGGGAATAGATAGGTTAAAGGTATACCAATGATGATCCCTAATATTGTGCCAAATACTCGCAATTTTAGTCGATGTTTTGTTGTGGCATAGTTGGGTTGGCAAACAAAAAGACTGGTCAGGATGATCCAATAACCATGTGAAAGATCGGTGCAATAAATGACACCATAACCAACAAAGAGCACAATACTCATTCTGATAGCATGGCGAAATAGGGCCGATTTGATAGTCAAATTTTGTTTTATTTTGGCGAAAATATCGTAAAAACTTGTTAACTCATCATCAACCAATTGATTCTCTTCTTGCTGTTTAGCAAGATGCTGCTCTGTATCAATGTTGGCAAGTAACAGATCAATAGATAACAGGTTTTGATATAAATTTTGTAATGATTTTATTAAAAGTGACGAATTTTTATTGTGACTTTGATATTGAGATATCGCTTCTTCAAGATAAGAAAAATAGCGCGCAAATAAAGGATCATGATGATAGGTTTGATTCAGTTTGATCGAAATTGCAAGTTTGGCACAGGCTTTTGCTTGTAAATTTAAAATTCGTGCAAATCGAAACAAAATATCACTGTGTTTAAAATTATCACTTAACGCTTGATATTGTCCATGCGCTGAACTAGCTCGTTCATGAATATCTTGCGCCACAAAATAATAACTCAACATTTTTTTGACATAAGATTGTCCGCGATAGCCTTTTAATCGATTGAACAAAGAGCGTTTAGTTTGATTAAATGCATTGATTAATTGAGTATTACTTTCGGTTAATTGTAAGGTTTGTTTAGTAAATCCATCGGTCTCGTCAGGATCAAACATTGCCGCTTTAGCATCAAGATACTGGGCTAATCTAATAAAACAGTTTGATAAACTTTGTTGGGTTGTGCGGATAGGTTGAATGATAGATTCAATTAACGACACAATGTTGTACCAAAGTGCGCCTAATAATAAAAAGCAAGGTAAAGTATAATTGTCAGCATATAAATTATGCCCGAGCATTGTGTATGCAGCAATCAGTAATGATCCAAACGCAATGACGCCGTAGCGTTGTCCTAGTGAGCCAAGCATAATAAATGCAAAGGTTGAAAAAACTAATCCCACGATAAAAATCAAAGGAAAGTCAAATAGCAATTCAACCGAAAAAGTTGCTATAGCAAAACAAAATAGCGTTAAAACTATATTAATACAACGGCTAAGTAAACGGGTATCAATCTCGGTCAGTCCAGCGGCCACAACGCCTAAAGTTAACGGGATGACTAAATTAACATGACCAAAATACCATGGCACTAGGGTAGAACCGGTAAGACTAATTAGCATACGAACGCTAAAAAGGAGATTACTGCTGTAAAAAACTTTACGTAAAGTCAGGATTAAAGGATGCACGATATATTTATATTATTAAAGTCGTTTTAATAGCAATAAGCATACTATATTGTGATGGCAAGGAAAAGAGATCGCCAAAATGACTTATCAAGAATTTACATTTAGTCAGCTAAGTTTAACTGTTAAGTTTTAATCTTTACAAAAAATGAATAGAGGATCGTCGATAAATCAAAATTTATAATATCGTTAATTAACCCCTTGTTCATTTAATCTTAATTTTTTATCGATGTTTATTTGTCAACTAATGGCAAGATGTTCATAAATTGTCGTTATAATAAAACTAAATTAATATAGCAGTATGACAAGTCATAATTCTACGTTAGAATAGTCACAATTTGCTAGAAATAAAAGAAGGATTAACTAGTATGACAACTGAAATGACAACACTTGAAAAAATTAAAAAACAGATTGCTGATAACCCCATTATTTTGTACATGAAAGGGTCGCCTAAGTTGCCAAGTTGTGGTTTTTCAGCCCAAGCAGTGCAAGTTTTATCACAATGCGGTGAACCGTTTGCTTATGTTGATATTTTACAAAATCCTGATATTCGTGCCGAACTACCAAAATTTGCTAATTGGCCGACTTTTCCACAACTTTGGGTTGAAGGTGAGTTAGTTGGTGGTTGTGATATTATGTTAGAAATGTTTCAAGCTGGTGAATTACAAACCTTAATTAAAGAGACTGCTGAAAAACATAAATCTTAATTAAATTGTAAGTGCATATTTAAAAAGAAAAGAGAGATATTATATCTCTCTTTTTTTATGCTGATTGATCAGGTTGTTCATTAGTTTGTGGCAGTGGCCAGCCGCCTAATCGTTTAAATCGATTGACAATTTCACAAAATAAAATAGCGGTTTTTTCGGTATCATAAAGTGCCGAATGAGCTTGTTTATGATCAAAGGCAATATTTGCAGCTTCACACGCTTTTGCTAATACGGTTTGTCCAAATACTAAACCACATAGTGATGCCGTATCAAATGTCGCAAAGGGATGAAAAGGATTACGTTTAATTCCGGCACGTTCTGCCGCTGCCATTAAAAAACTATGATCGAAGTGTGCATTGTGGGCAACAATGACTGCACGGGTACAATCAGCGGCTTTAATGCCAGTACGCACCATTTTGAATATGGATTCCAGTGCTAGTTTTTCGTCAACAGCTGCCCTTAATGGATTATCAGGATCAATGCCATTAAAAGCTAAAGCACTCGGTTCTAAAATGGAATTTTCAAAAGGATTAACGTTAAATTGTAACGTTTCATCAGGCTCAAGCCAACCGTCATCATTCATTTTAAGGGTAATGGCGGCAATTTCTAAAATGGCATTGAGTTTAGGATCAAATCCTGAAGTTTCTATATCAATCACGACTGGGTAAAAACCCCGAAAGCGTTCACATAATTTTGTGTTTGGCACAATTGTTTATCTTAGTTTGTCAAAAATGAAGGTTATTATGCCAGTTTTTGTTGTTTTCGCCTAGTTTTACCTAAGTCATCTTAGCATTTAAGCGATAATTTAATCATCGTTTAAATCTTATAAATCAATCTAAGCGGGATAATTGTTGTTTTAATAGTTCAATCTTTTTAATCCATTGTGAATTAAGACATTTATAATGTTTAGGCAGATGTTTTAAACGTTGTTACAACAGTTTGTAATACATCTTAAGCTTGACTAATTTGATTGCAAATGATTGATGTACATAAAAAATAAGAAGTTGCTTCTAAGCTTGCAAAGTCACTAATTAGTGTACCAAACTCTTGGTTAGTTTGCTCTTTACCATCCAACGAAATCAAAATTTTTGTGTAAAGTCAATGACCTTCATTAGAAGAATAATCCCGATCCTTCTCTTTCTAATCAATCGAGTGTTTGCTTTAGCAAATTGTTAATCTTCATAAAGTGCGTTAACCTATTGCAATACTATTTCAGAAGCGGTTTGATAAAGACAAGTTAATGCTTTTTATAAAAGTGGAAAGCCTCGTTGGCACGATAGTTAACTTAGATAGCTTTTTTAAGCTTCACTTATCATTTTCCTACTACTTATAATTGAAACCTGACAACATTTTTAATCTATTTTATTTAACTGAATAAACATTAAAATGAATATGATAGATACTAATTGAATAATGAAAGCCTTGGTCAACTAGGATGGTAAAAAACAATTAGTCATAATATCAGGTGAGATATTTCAAGAAAGTGTCTATAATTGGCGCTAAACAAAAGGGCTTAACATTTATCTGCTAATTTTCAGCTTTTTGTTAATGTTGTTTTAGAACAACTCTATGATTGAGTAAAAGTAGCGAGGAGCATTGTGCATAATTACGAACTGCAACAAATCATTAATACAGAACTGCAAGTTTTGCGCTATCGTGACTATGCCCCTAATGGATTGCAAGTGCAAGGGCGAAGTGAGATAAAAAAAATTGTGACAGGTGTCACAGCTTGTCAAGACTTGTTAGATAAAGCTGTTGAATTGCAAGCCGATGCGGTGTTAGTTCATCATGGCTATTTTTGGAAAAGTGAGCCACAAACAATTACTGGCATTAAGTATAAGAGGCTTAAGACATTATTATCGCATGATATTAATCTGTATGGTTATCACTTACCGCTAGATGGCCACCCCACACTTGGAAATAATATCTTATTAGCTAACATGCTTAATATTTCGGTTGAACCGCGCACTGATATCACCGATTTACTTTTTAAAGGAACACTAACCGAACCGTTAACCGCTCTTGAATTTAAGCATAAATTGGAAAAAGTCTTGCATAACAGTCAGCGTTCTATTTTATTTTGTGGTGATAATGCGCCTAAAGTGATAAAACGCGTCGCTTGGTGTAGCGGCGGCGGGCAAGATTTTATCGAAGCAGCGGCTCAGCAAGGTTATGATGCATTTTTTACCGGCGAGGTTTCTGAACGCACTATCCACATTGCACGTGAATATGGTATAAATTTTTATGCAGCAGGTCACCACGCAACGGAACGTTATGGTATTAAAAAGCTTGGCGAATGGTTAGCTAAGGAATATAGCCTTGAGGTTATTTTTATTGATATTGATAATCCTGCATAACAAAAGTTGAATTTAACTAAGAAATATCGCATACTTATTCGCAGATTTTTTATTCTTTAAAGTTGTTGTTTAAACAGATAATATGAGAGGTCATTTTATGTTTACAGGAAGTCTGGTCGCCCTTATCACACCAATGGATTCTAAAGGAAATGTGGACCACGTAAGCTTAAAAAAATTGGTCGAATATCATATTGCTAATGGCACATCTGCTATCGTGTCTGTTGGAACAACGGGTGAATCAGCGACACTTGATCATCACGAACATATCGATGTTATAAAGCGTACTGTTGATTATGCGCAAGGACGAATCAATATTATTGCTGGAACAGGCTCTAATGCCACTAAAGAAGCAATTGAATTAACTCGTCAAGTTGAAAATATTGGGGTAGTGGGGTGTTTAACTGTTGCTCCCTATTATAACAAACCGACTCAAGAAGGTATGTATCAGCATTTTAAAGCTATTGCTGAGTGTACTGCATTACCTCAAATTCTTTATAATGTACCAGGTCGCACAAGTAGCGATATCAAACCTGAGACCGTTGGTCGTTTATCAAAAATCAAAAATATTGTTGCATTAAAAGACGCAACAGGTGATCTTTCTCGCGTATATAAAACGCGAAAATTAGTGGGAGATGATTTTAAACTGTTAAGTGGTGATGATGCTACATTTTTAGATTTTATGATTTTAGGTGGTGATGGGGTGATTTCTGTTACTGCTAATGTTGCAGCAAAACAAGTTGCTACAGTTTGTCAATTAGCTGCAAACAACCAAATCAAAGAGGCTAGAGCGTTAAATGAAAGTTTATTAGCATTACATAATAATTTGTTCATTGAACCCAACCCCACGCCAGCAAAATGGGCTTGCCTAAGATTGGGTTTAATCGCTGATGGTACAATTCGTTTACCGATGATATCGTTGACTGATGCTTCAATTCCAGCGATGGAACAAGCATTAAAAGATGCTAATTTACTGTAATTTATTTTCGTATAACTTTTAATTTATAAGCAGACATCTATGTTTAATAAAACCGTATTGCAAAATAATGTCATAAAAAAAGTCGCTATTTTGACCGCTGTTGCTTCTTTCTTTCTTGTAGGATGTGGAAGCGATCAAAACTATAAACGTGAAGTTGATGGTAATGATGACTATTTAAATTCACCAAGTTTAAAACCATTAATTGTTCCACAAGGTATTACAGTACCAGCAGAAGTTGCTGACTATTTTGTGAATAATGGCAAAATCGATGGGCCGTTAGGAAAACAAGTTGATATTCGCCCACCTGTGTTGCCGCTTTCAACGATTTCTGAAGCTTTTGTGATCTACAACAATGGTATGGTAACGTTCAATGTACCATTAAGTTATAATATATGGGATCGAATTCCTAATATTTTAACTAACAAAAATATTCCTATTGATGGTCGTGATAATCAAACTATTAAAACGGCTAAGGCGTATATAGTACGTGCTGATGAATCGCAACAAACTGAAGCTTCATACGTATTTAAGCGAAAAATTATGGGTAACACTGAAACCATTACACTTGGGTTGAACTCGCTAACTCGTGGTGCTGAAGATATTTCTACCCAACCAGCAGAAGTACAACGTTACGTAGTTGGTTTATTTAATATCATAATGGATGAGGTTGCACCCGAATCAGTTCGACAACCACCTGTGAAAGATCCTAAAGATGATGATGCCAAAAAGGACGCTAAGTCTGATAAAGATTCTGAGTCCATGAAGGCTTTAAAAGAAGATCTTAAAGACAACAACCGTCGATAGTTGTCGTTATCGAGTTGGTTGTTGTGATAAATCGAGTTTTTAATTAAAAAGTCGTCAGGTGTGTTATTGGTTTATCGTAATTGATGACTTTAATAATAAGTAGTATGTTGATATTTACGCTTTCAATAAATCCGAAGTAAAGATAACAACAATGAGTTCGAATTTAAGGAGCGAAAAGCTCCTTAATTATTTATTGGCTATGATGATATAAGGTTATAAGCATGAAAAAGTTGGATGAGCTTTATCGTGGTAAAGCAAAAACTGTTTACACAACAGACAACCCGGAACTACTAATATTGGAATTTCGTAACGATACCTCTGCTTTTGATGGTTTACGTATTGAGCAGTTAGATCGTAAAGGAATGGTTAATAATAAATTCAACTATTTTATTATGACACTATTACGTGATGAAGGCATTCCTACACAAGTTGCAGCCTTAATATCAGATAATGAAGTTTTAGTTAAAAAATTAGAAATGATTCCTGTTGAATGTGTCGTGCGTAATCGCGCAGCAGGCTCTTTAGTCAAACGTTTAGGCGTTGAAGAAGGCACTGTCCTTAATCCTCCAACTTTTGAATTATTTTTGAAAAATGATGCATTGCATGACCCAATGGTTAATGAATCGCATTGTAAAGCTTTTGGCTGGGCGACAGATGAGCAATTAGCCACAATGAAAGAGCTGAGCTTTAAAATTAATACAATATTGACTGAATTATTTGATAAAGCTGGTTTGATTTTAGTTGATTATAAACTTGAATTTGGTTTATACAAAGGTGAAGTAACCTTAGGTGACGAGTTTTCCCCTGATGGTTGTCGTTTATGGGAAAAAGAGACGTTGAAAAAAATGGATAAAGATCGTTTCCGTCAAAGCTTAGGCGGCGTGATTGAAGCTTATGAAGAAGTCGCTAAGCGCATTGGTGTACCTTTGTAATGTTTGCTCAGTTCGATATTTCTTTTTTTCTTCTATTAGCTTTAGCTGCACTGTGTTATGTGACGCATAATAACACAGTGACCTTTGCTGTTTTGTTATTATTACTATTCAAATTAACGCCACTATCAACTTACTTCCCACTATTAAATCAATATGGGTTAACTATTGGCATTGTGATTTTAACTGCTGCAATGATGGTTCCTTTGGCTGATGGCACATTAAAAATTCAAGATATTCTAAAATCCTTCACGACGTGGCAATCAATGTTGGCTATCCTGGTAGGGATTGCTGTTTCGTGGTTAGGTACTCGGGGAGTATCATTAATTGGTGCTCATCCGACCATAATTAATGGTTTAATCATTGGTACATTAATTGGTGTTGCTTTTTTCAAAGGTATCCCGGTTGGACCATTGATAGCGGCAGGTATTTTATCGCTCGTGATTGGAAAAAGTTAGCTTATGTCAGGTCCAGATAGCACAAGAAAGCTCTGGGTATTAAAAGGCGAAGCAACACAATTGTTAAATCAATTGCGTGATACAATAAATCAGCATCAAGCTGATTGGATCACCATTACTACACAGAATAATTTACCCCCTTTTTTGACTAAAACTTTTTTACCCAATCAAACCAAATCGTTATTAGGTCGAGAATTTTTGCATGCGATTTTTGATGCAACGCAAGGTTTTAATTTAGATGCTTTTGCCATGCTGGTTGGGACTTTGGTTAAAGGAAGTATACTTATATTACTTTTACCAGAAGATTTTAACCATTGGCTTGATCAAGATAGCATACGCTGGAATGAGAACAGCCAAGCTATTGAAGTTCCCAATTTTGTCAAACATCTTGAGCAAATATTAAAGGATTTTGACATTGAATCTGATCAATTTGACTTTCCAAATATTCAAACAGCACCGCTTAGTTTAACAGAGCAACAAACTATTCTTGAACGTCTACTAATAAGTGATGCGCCAATTAAAGTGTTAATGGCTAAACGCGGACGAGGAAAATCAGCCTTAGCCGGTCTATTTAGCCAGTATCACCAATCAATGATTATTACCGCACCTAACAAAAGTGCTTTAACTACTTTTTTTCGTTTTGCCAAATCATCGGTTAAATTTGTTGCGCCCGATGAATTAATAGAGGTTGGATTTGGTAGTGCTGTTGATTATTTAATTATTGACGAAGCTGCCATGATTCCACTTCCGATGCTGGAAAACTTATTGCAATTTGCATCTGAGAATAATTGCCCAGTCTTATTAACTACAACGATGGAAGGTTATGAAGGGACAGGACAGGGTTTTTTATTACAATTATTTAAAAATAAGTCGTGTGAGTTTTTCTACTTAACAAACCCAATACGTTGGCAAGCTGGCGATCAGCTAGAAGCTATTACTGATTGTTTATTGCTAAATGGTTTATTTTGTCAAAAACAAGATAGGCATCAGATAAACCAATCGATTGAATATAACAGGGTTAGCCGTAATAATATTACTGCATTAAAACAGATTTTTTATTTATTAAAAACTGCGCATTATCAAACAACTTTAATTGATTTAAGACGTATTTTTGATGCAAATAATCAAACTGTTTGGCAAGCAAAGCAAGAAAATTATCTTATTGCTGGAGCCATCACTATAGATGAAGGTCAGTTATCTGACAGTTTAATTGAAGCCGTGTGGCAAGGTACGCGCCGACCTAAAGGTAATTTAGTTGCTCAATCGTTGGTGGCGCATGCCGGTGAAAAATTAGCAGCTAAGCTTGCATCAGTTAGAATTAATCGTATTGCCGTTACGGAGTCTCATCGTCGCCAGCATATTGCTCAGCAATTAGTTGAACGCATTTATCAGCATGGGACTATACAAGGTAAAGATTTTATCTCGGTCAGTTATGCTTTTAATCAAGCAAACGATCAGTTTTGGTCTGCATGTGGATTTGTACTGGTTCACGTTGGTAGTCGTAAAGAAACAAGCAGTGGTAGTTATTCCGTAATGGCATTAAAACCTATCACCAAGCAGGGATTATCTTTAACCATGCAGTTAAACAAAAAATTGCAGCGTAACTGGTACTGGTTAAAAAATATTATCGATCTACCATTAGCTGATCGTTTTCAACTAAATAGCGATCAGCAACTAAACCATCAGGATCTTGATGAACTTCGTGGATTTTGTTACTATCACCGCCCTTATGAAGCAACTTATGCTGCACTTTGTCGATTGAATCAATTTAGTCATCATCAACAAAACGCTTTCAATTTACCTATCTTAAAATCAATATTGCAAGATGATAATAAATTAACACATGTGATAAAACAGTATCAATTAACAGGCAAAGCAGCTTTAATGCAGGCAATAAAGTATGAAGTTAAGCAGTGGTTAAACAATGTTGATAACAAGGCTTAAAATAATTTAATCACAAACTCAACATAAGATCATATTTTATTAGAAGGGACAAAATATGAAATTAAATAATTTTGAAAAAACAGATACCAACATGCACAGTAACAAAACAGGTTACCAGCCAAAAACTGGTCTAGAATATTTTATTAAAGGCTGGTCATTAGCTTTCAGCCCAAGCATTCGCCACTATGTCTTTTTACCTTTACTTGCTAATATTGTGATTATGTCTTTATTGTTTTATTGGTTTTTGGTATCCATAACCGGTATGGTGGACTGGGGATTATCTTTTGTTCCTAGTTGGCTTCAATGGTTAGGATACATCATTAGCTTTATTGTTGTTGTGACACTCGCTATCGTATTTTGCTATTTTTTTAGTACAGTTGCTAATATTATTGCTGCGCCATTTAATGGGCTATTAGCCGAGCATGTTGAATCTCAATTAACCGGTATGCCGGCACCTGATACTTCTTGGATAAGTTTGATTATGGATATACCCAGAATATTGGGGCGAGAATTACAAAAACTGATTCATTATCTATTATGGGCAAGTCTAATTTTTCTAACGTATTTTATTCCGGTTATTGGGCAATCGGTCACGCCTGTTATATGGTTTTTATTTACTGCTTGGCAAATTAACATTCAATATGCCGATTATGCGTTTGATAATCATAAAATTACCTTTCCTCGAATGCGTGAGCTACTAAAGCAGGATAAAACGGATAATTTAATTTATGGTATTTTAGTCAGCTTGTTTACGATGATGCCGATTTTAAACCTTGTTATTATGCCTATTGCGGTTTGTGGTTCAACCGCTATGTGGGTCGATCGCTACCGCCATCAAGTCATATTCAATGACGGTCATAATAATCGTTGATGATTAACTTTGAGGTTGGTTGAATTGGTTAATCATCGTCATCATCATTATAGGGGATAGGTTTTATCCCTTTCTTTTTTTCCAGATAAGATTTGTAATTAAGTTTACTTAGCGATTTAATTGTATTAATAAAAATACCAATCAAAATAACTACAATTATCCACCAATAGTCTTTGAGCCACTCCATCTAATCACCTTTGGTTATGGTCGAAAATAAAAGCAATTATCGTTTACTGCTAAAAATAAAACTAGCAACTTATTCTTGGTATCAGTAACGATAATCTTTATTCACTAAATCGATAATAATTTTTCTAGAATGTTATGATATATTGCTGTTAACGTGATGATATCCTGACAATTTACATTCTCATTAATTTTATGAATAGTCTTATTCACTACGCCTAATTCTATCACTTGGCACCCTAATTGGGCGATAAAGCGACCATCGGAGGTCCCACCACTTGTCGAAAGTTTGGTCTCTAATTGTGTTAATTGTTTGATAGCATGTGTAGCTGCATCGGTAAGTTCTCCTTGCGGCGTTAAAAAAGGTTTACCTGATAATCGCCAAGTTAGACTATAGCTTAATTTGTGCTTTTGTAAAATTTGCTCAACCCGAGATTTAATGATCTCGTCAGTCAATTCGCTACTATAGCGAAAATTGAATTGGACTTTTAAATCACCTGGTATGACATTTTCGGCACCTGTTCCACCATTAATATTTGCTACTTGCATCGTAGTTTGTGGAAAATACTCATTGCCATTGTCCCAAATTGTTGTAACTAATTCATTTAGAGCTGGAGCAAAGCGATGCACAGGGTTATCAGCAAGGTGAGGATAAGCGACATGCCCTTGGATACCGTGGACTATTAAATTCGCTGTTAGCGAACCTCGGCGTCCATTTTTAATTTGATCACCAAGTTTTTGATCACTAGACGGTTCACCAACAATACAATAATCAATGCGTTCTTGACGTTTTTTAAGTAGATCAACAACTTTGACTGTACCATCAGAAGCATCGGCTTCTTCATCCGAGGTAATTAAAAAAGCAACACGACCAGAATGATTGGGATTGTTTTTAACAAATTGTTCAGCTGCACATACCATTGCCGCAACGCCACTTTTCATATCTGCCGCGCCACGCCCATATAGGATGCCGTTTTTATCGACTGTAGGTTGAAAAGGCGGATATAGCCATTGACTTTCATCACCTGCTGGCACGACATCGGTATGCCCTGCAAACATTAATGTCTTTTGTGACGGCTCGCCATGATATGCCCAAAGATTTTTGGTGTGACCTAAATTTACTTCTTCTATAGTAAAGCCTAAAGGTTTTAATCGTTCAATAATCATTTGTTGACAGTTTTTATCATCAGGGCTTATTGATTTTTCAGCGATCAATGCTTTAGTTAAAGTAATAACAGGGTCTGTCATAATTATCTCGGTTTATTTTTGTGTAGCAAAAAATTGTGAATAGCTTTCGTCAGAAAAGCCTAATAAAGCGCGTTTTCCATCAATGAGTAAAGGACGTTTTAATATTGAGGGATTGGCTAACATAATATCTTTTGCCGCTTGTTCATTATCAACGTTGGCTCGAATGGTTTCATCAAGTTTACGCCAAGTTGTACCGCGAGTATTGAGTAAACTTTGCCAGTTAACTAACTGTAAAAATGAATCTAAAAGTTCTGATGACAAACCCTCAGTTTTATAATTATGAAATTGATAGCTAATATTATGTTCATCAAGCCAAGTGAAAGCTTTTTTCATTGTATTACAATTTTTAATACCATAAATGATATACATTAAGATCTTTCCTAATCTGAATTGTTATAAAAAGATTATAACAGTTATCTGTTAAGTTCGGCAATTTGCGATTAATGTGAGCTAGTAGTTTGGATAAAGATATAGTATTTAATTAACTATAGTTTTAGTTTAATTGTATTTGTGGTTGAGGTATTTTTTAGATAGATGAAGATGATCTTTTTCCTAATGTTCATAAAAATAAGATAGCGGTTGATGAGAAAGTAGGATCTTAAGGCTTATAGTGTTAATTTTCGTTGTTATTTTGATCGTTAGACGATAACTATAAAAACCTATTGCTATTATTTTAATATATAGAATTTACCAACAAGTTTTAGGGTAATCATACGGTTTAGTATAACTTGTTGTTATATAATACCGTTTTATAAAAAGATATATAAAATTGCGTTACAAACTCAATTAAAAATCTCATTTTGACACCATAATTCCACAATTATTTCTATTTTTTTAATGTTTATTTGTTTTTTTATATTGAAAAAATCATTATTATTGCGGGCTGTTCGCATTTTTAAGCTAAATTATTCTGATAATCATGACTTGAACTATACAGATTAAAACGAATGGTTCAGTAATATCTAGGAGCACAATGTCAGTCCTAACTTTAAATCAGCTTGCCTTAGGTCAGGAGGCGGTTATATCGCGTCTATTGCCTGAATCGTTACCATTTCGTCGTCGGCTGTTAGCTATGGGTGTCACGCCAGGTTGTAAAGTTTTAGTGATACGAGCCGCACCATTAGGCGATCCACTTGAAATTAAAATACGCGGTTTTTTATTATGTTTGCGGCGTAGTGAAGCGGCAACTATCGAAGTTATGGAGGTTGAGTCATGAATGTTGCACTCATTGGTAACCCAAATTGTGGTAAAACGACGCTGTTTAATTTACTTACTGGTGCAAAACAACGAGTCGGTAATTGGCCTGGTGTGACTGTTGAGCGTAAAACCGGTGTGCTTAATTATCAAAATAATCACTATACTATTATTGATTTGCCCGGTACCTATGCTATTGAATCTGATGCATTGTCGGTGTCACAAGATGAGTTAATCACGCGTCAATTTGTCTTGAGTGAAAAAGAGAGTGTAATGATCAACATTATTGATGCCACGAATTTACAACGTAGCTTATATTTAACTTTACAATTAATTGATTTACAGCTGCCAATGGTGGTTGTCTTAAATATGACTGATGCGTTAAAAATGACTGGTGAACAAATTGATACTGAAGAGTTGTCACATATACTCGGTTGTCCGGTAATTGCCATATCATCCAAAAGAAAAACGGGCATTGATTTATTATATCAACAAATTGAAAAAATTAGCTCAACTAAGCAAGTGACTCAACCTGCAATGAATACCTTAAGTCATGATCAGCAAACAGTAATTACTCGATATATAGAGGAATTGCCGGCAAACAGTCAGGTTCATCAATTTAATCGTTGGCAATTGATTGATGCTTTATTAGACGGCTCACGTTATCAATTAACCCCATGTGAATCAGAAAAACTTAACGCTTGTCGATTATTACTTTCTGCATGGTGTGATTATGAAATTGATGTTGCTTTAGCCAGTGCTCGTTATGACGTGATTGATAATGTGTGCAAAAACGTTATTAATAAACCCCGGGAGCTAAGTTCTACTTTTTCTGAAAAGCTCGATAAAATTGCGCTAGGACGAATAACAGGTATACCTCTCTTTTTGTTAGCGATGTATGTTATGTTTACGATCGCCATCAATTTTGGCTCAATTTTTATCGACTTTTTTGATGGTTTTTTTAATACTATTTTTGTTGAAGGTCTATCTTATCTATTGCATCAACTCGATGCGCCTATTTGGATGAATATTATTTTAGCTGACGGTATTGGAACGGGGATTAAGACGGTATCAACCTTTATTCCGGTTATTGCTGCTATGTTTTTTGTCTTATCTTTTTTAGAAGATTCTGGTTATTTAGCCCGTGCGGCAATGATGGTTGATAGAGCCATGCGCTGTATTGGGTTGCCTGGTAAAGCTTTTGTGCCAATGCTGGTCGGTTTTGGCTGTGGCGTACCTGCGATTATGGGAACCCGAACACTAGAAAGTACACGTGATCGTATTATGTCCATTTGTATGATTCCTTTTATGTCTTGTGGTGCAAGATTACCTGTTTATGCCTTATTTGCCGTTATCTTTTTTCCACGTCATGCATCAATGGTCGTTTTTTCTTTATATTTGCTTGGTATATTCGTTGCACTTGCTACCGGTTATATTTTAAAACTAACCTTATTAAAAGGTCAGCCAACACCTTTTATTATGGAAATGCCTGTTTATCGAATTCCGACATTACAAAGTATGTTTAAACTAACTTGGCAAAGGTTAAAAAGTTTTATTACTAAAGCCGGTAAAGCCATTGTCATTATGGTAACGGTATTGAGTTTGCTAAATTCATTGGGTACTGATGGTCGATTTGGACATGAACAATCTAATGATTCATTACTTGCTGCATTTAGTCAAACCATTACACCTGCACTTGCACCGATGGGGCTGGATAAACAAAACTGGCCAGCAACCGTTGGACTTTTTACGGGTATTTTTGCCAAAGAAGCTGTTATTGCGACATTGAACTCACTTTATTCTATGGATAACCAACAACAGCAACGCGATAACTTCGATTTTAATAACAGTATTAAAGCTTCAATATTATCGATTCCTAAAAATTTACTCGATTTTACTGATACTATTTTAGATCCATTAGGATTCTCATCTTTAAAAGAAGATATTGATGATATTGAAAATGATTTAGCGGTTGATTCTACTACAGTGGCTAAGATTAAAACTTCATTTATGACGTACAATGTTGCCATTGCCTATTTGATTTTTATTCTACTTTATACACCTTGTGCAGCAGCATTGGGAGCGATTTATCGTGAAGCGGGAATTAGATGGATGGTATTTGTTGCCCTGTGGACATTTATAGTAGGTTGGCTGGTTGCGACGATATATTATCAAATAACTTTATTAGGGCAATCAGTCTCGGCAATTTATTGGTTGATGGGATGCGCTGCCTTTATTGGTGCAATGATTTTGTTAATGCGTTGGTTGGGGCAATATTCGTCTCTAAATATGCCGCCTAAATTGTATCATGATACTAGCAATGGATCTCGCTGCTGTGATCCATCATCAAAGTGATCATAAAACTTATTGGAGAAGAGCAAACCTAGCGTTTGTCTTTTTACTCATATGTTAATTTCGATTCGAGATTATATTCAATTAAAAGGGCGAGCAAATCTACAAGATATTGCTCGCTATTTTCATTTGCCTGAAAGTGTAGTTGAACAAATGATGTTGTTTTGGATTAAAAAAGGCAAGATAAAGCTCTATATTATGGAGGATTCAAATGCCTGTGGAACAAAAAAATGTGTCAGTTGTGTCGGTTGTGACCTAACTGGTCAACGCATTTATACTTGGGCATCATCTTAAATAACGTCAGTTAATTCATCCTTTTCAATGAGATGTATCAACAGATAAAATAAATTTGCCGCCATCTCATTTTTCTCATGTTTCTTTAGGCTATATCAAATGTTTTTATGTTTAACCTTTGATTGTTTCTGTGAAAGAAATTAAGGTTATTAGGGCTTTTAAGTAAAAAATAATCAATAATTTTCGTCTTCTACTCATCAATAGCTTAATAAATATTTTATTTTCGAGACCTTTATCACATAACTGAAATAATTTATATTTAAATAATAACAAATGATATTAATATGAACTTATGTTCATTTTAGTAAAAGTTAGTAAGGAGAAAACATGAAATCTATTGCAATTGGCGCAGATGATGCTGCTTTTGAATTTAGAAATAGTATTGTTGAATATTTAACTAAGCAAGGTATTGAACTCGTTGATTATAGTAGTGATAAGCAGTCAGAAAATGGTTTATATCCTGATGTTGCTAATGCTGTTGCATCTGCTATTAAAGCCGGAAAACATGAGCGAGGTATTTTAATTTGTGGAACTGGAATTGGCGTAGCGATAGCTGCCAATAAAGTTCCCGGTATTCGTGCCGCTCAGTGCCATGATGTCTATTCAGCCGAACGAGCCAGAAAAAGTAATAATGCACAGATTATGACTATGGGGGCTAGAGTCATCGGGGTAGAATTAGCGAAAAAGCTCGTACAAGCATGGCTAGAATCGGAATTTGAAGGTGGTGGATCAACGGCTAAGGTTGAACGAATCTGTTATTACGATGAGTTATATTCAAAGTAATTAGGTTAGTAAGAAATTTTTTAGTTAAAGTGAAGTTAAATTCATAAAAAAATATAAAATATTGTAGTAGAACTCGCGTGTTTTTATCGACATTTTTAACTTTCTTAGTTCAAAATAACAATATAAATAGCGATTTGATAGTGTCGTTTTATTACTGAATAAATGATATGATAACTCAATTTGAAATAGCAATGTTGTAGAGGACATAGATGTATGAGTCAATTAGATGAATTCAAAAAATTAACCGTTGTAGTTGCTGATACTGGTGATATCGATTCAATTAAACAATTTTCGCCTGAAGATGCAACAACTAATCCTTCTTTAGTACTTAAAGCCGCTCAACTTCCTCAATATCGTCATTTAATCGATTCTGCTGTTGAAACTGCTAAAAAATTAGGTGGCAGTAAAGAGCAACAATTGGTCAATGCTTGTGATCAAGTTGCTGTAAATATAGGCGCTGAAATTTTAAAAATCATTCCAGGACGCATCTCAACAGAAGTTGACGCTCGCCTGTCATTTGATAAACAGGGTTGTATCGAAAAAGCACGCCGAATTATCGAACTTTATAAGCAAAAAGGGATCGATAAATCAAGAATCTTAATCAAAATTGCTTCAACGTGGGAAGGTATTAAAGCCGCAGAAGTTTTAGAAAAAGAGGGTATTAATTGTAATTTAACATTACTCTTTTCGTTTGCCCAAGCACGAGCCTGTGCAGAAGTGAATGCCTTTTTAATTTCCCCTTTTGTTGGTCGTATTTATGATTGGTATCAAGCTAAAAAACCTATTGAACCTTATGTGGCCGATCAAGATCCAGGGGTTGTTTCGGTTCGTAATATTTATAATTATTACAAACAACATGGTTATAAAACCATTGTTATGGGCGCAAGTTTCCGTAAAGTCGACCAAATTTTAGCTTTAGCTGGTTGTGATAGATTAACTATTTCGCCTAATTTACTATCAGAAATGCAACAATCTAACGCGCCAGTAGTACGTAAATTAGATCCTAATCAAACCATTGTTGCGCGCCCTACATTAATGACTGAAGCTGAATTTAGATGGCAACATAATAGTGATGCAATGGCGGTTGAAAAATTAGCTGAAGGTATTCGTGCTTTTGCTGTTGATCAAGGTAAATTAGAAGACATGATTGGTGCACTTCTCTAATTATGTACAATCGTCAGGGGGAGCGTGTTTCCCCCTCTTTTTTATTTTTTATCGTTAATTTCTTAACGATTTTTGTAAGTGTGATTTAACTTGCAAATAGTAATGATATTTAAATTAAATATTTTGGAGATAACAAAATGAATGCAACAACTTTATCTCACCGCGAACTCGCGAATGCGATAAGAGCATTAAGTATGGATGGCGTACAAAAAGCAAAATCAGGTCATCCAGGGGCTCCTATGGGAATGGCGGATATGGCCGAAGTTCTTTGGCGAGGTTTTTTAAAACATAATCCAACTAATCCTCATTGGGCAGACCGTGACCGATTTGTATTATCAAATGGCCATGCGTCAATGTTGATTTATAGCTTATTACATTTAACAGGCTATAATGTCACGATAGATGATTTAAAGAATTTTCGTCAATTGCATTCAAAAACGGCAGGGCATCCTGAATATGGTCATCTACCAGGCATTGAAACCACAACAGGCCCATTAGGTCAAGGTATCGCTAATGCGGTTGGTATGGCAATTGCAGAAAAAACATTAGCAGCCCAATTTAATAAAGCCGGTCATAATATTGTTGATCATCACACTTATGTATTTATGGGTGATGGCTGTATGATGGAAGGTATTTCTCATGAAGTCTGTTCATTAGCTGGCACCCTTAAATTAGGTAAACTTATCGCGTTTTATGATGATAATGGTATTTCAATTGATGGTGAAGTGGAAGGATGGTTCACTGATGATACTGCAAAACGTTTTGAAGCTTACGGCTGGCATGTGATCCGTGGTATTGATGGTCATGATGCGAAAGCGTTAGCTGAAGCTATCGAACATGCACAAGCCGTAACAGATAAACCATCATTATTAATGTGTAAAACAATTATTGGTTTTGGTTCACCAAATAAAGCTGGTAGCCATGAAAGCCATGGGGCACCACTTGGTGATGCTGAAATCGATGCCACTCGCAAAGCATTAGGATGGACATATCCGCCGTTTGAAATTCCGAAAGAATATTATGAAGCTTGGGATGCAAAAGCAAAAGGTCAGCAAAGTGAGCAAGAGTGGAATGTGCGTTTTGATGCTTATGCTAAAGCCTATCCTGAATTAGCGAAAGAATTCAAACGCCGTGTTGAAGGTCAATTGCCAACTAATTGGCAACAAACAGCTAAAGATTTTATTAATAAATTACAAGCAAATCCAGCAACTATTGCAACGCGTAAAGCCTCACAAAATGCGATCGAAGCTTTTGCACCAGCACTACCAGAATTTCTTGGTGGTTCAGCGGACTTAGCACCAAGTAACTTAACCATGTGGTCAGGCTCTAAAGAGATATTGTCTAATCCTGATGGCAATTATATTCATTATGGCGTGCGTGAATTTGGTATGTCAGCGATTATGAATGGTATTGCTCTACATGGCGGATTTATTCCTTACGGTGCAACTTTCTTAATGTTTATGGAATATGCCCGTAATGCAGTAAGAATGGCTGCGTTAATGAAGATTCGTTCATTATTTATCTATACCCATGATTCAATAGGTTTAGGTGAAGATGGACCAACGCATCAACCTGTTGAACAAATGGCTAGTTTGCGCGTTACTCCAAACGTTAGTACTTGGCGACCGTGTGACCAAGTTGAATCAGCCATTGCATGGCAATATGCAATTGAACGTAAAGATGGTCCAACAGCATTGATCTTCTCAAGACAAAATCTTAAACAACAAGATCGTACAGCACAGCAATTAGCTAATGTTTATCGTGGTGGTTATGTTCTAAATGATTGTACAGGCACGCCAGATCTTATCATTATTGCGACTGGCTCTGAAGTTGAACTTGCGGTAGAAGCTTATCATCAACTTACCCAAGCAGGTAAAAAGGTTAGAGTCGTTTCAATGCCTTCAACAGATGCCTTTGACAAACAAGATCCATCTTATAAAGAATCAGTTTTACCTTCATCAGTAACAGCAAGAATTGCTATTGAAGCTGGTATTAGTGATTATTGGTATAAATATGTAGGTCTAAATGGCAAAGTTATCGGCATGACAACGTTTGGTGAATCAGGACCAGCAGAGCAATTATTTAAAGCATTTGGTTTTACTGTTGAAAATGTAATTGCCCAAGCCGATAGTTTGTTAAAATAACAACATTAAAAAACGAACTCATAACGCCATAAGCAGTAGATTGCTAATGGCGTTTTTATTTTGATAAGCTATTTTTATAAAATATTATTTAAAATACTAATTCAAAGGGTTTGGATCTTTTTTCAATTTATCATACTCGTATAAATTATTCATGTTCCAATCTTTGACTTTGATATTTTGTTGTTCGGGTATTTCTGTAATTTCATGTTGCATATAATCATGTTTGACATCTAATTGAACACCCATCCATTTGCTTTATTTTTAAATTAAGCTCAAAAATCCAATTTAAATAATTTATTGTATTGTTTTTATTTGTTATTTTAATTAAAAGGCTGCAAATTAGGATGTTTTAAGGGATATTTAAAATATAATTAATGTCAATAAAATAAATAGCATTTTTATACGTTGATTTTTAATTTATATATGGTCATATAATATAATGATATTGCTATAGTGCCAGATATTTCAAAATCTATATCTAACACTATTTTATACAAATGAATGCTAATAATACTCTGTTATTATTTATAAAAGAGTTTAACTAGTTATCTAGCAGCTCGTTCTAGAATGGTATCGATAGGTTGTCTTTGAATATAAACCATTCTTGCAAGCAATAAAATTGCTGCAACACTCAGGCCTGATATAAATCCTATCCAAAAACCAGCAGCTCCTATTGGTTCGATAATAATATTTGTTAATCCCAAAATATAACCAACGGGTAAGCCGACTACCCAATAAGAAATAAGTGTAATAAAGAAAATACTTTGTGTATCTTTATAACCGCGCAGTACGTTACTTGCAACCACCTGTAAATAATCAGAGACTTGATAGATAGCCAATAAAATAATTAATTGCATGCAGATAGAAATAACAGTGCTTTCGGTGGTGAAAACTTCAATTATTGGTGATTTAAATATTACTAATATCAGTGCCACAATAATTGCTAACATTAATGATATTGTTAAACTGATATAAGCGCTTTGCTTAGCTAAAATTGGCTTGCTTTTACCCAATAAAAAACCGACACGAATACTTGTTGCGACACCTAATGATAGGGGAATAGCAAATGTTAAACTACTGATGGTAAAAATAATTTGGTGGGCAGCAACGGTTGTTTGACCTAATGGCGCTATCAATAATGCAACAACTGCAAACAAACTGACTTCGAAAAAGTAGGCTAATGCTAAAGGTGTACCAAGAACAATAATATTTTTGATGATTGAAAAATCAAATAGTTTAACCATTGGTGTTTTACGTACATCTTGCTGACTTGAGGTGGTTAATGTGTATAGTCTTATTAACGCGAACATTAACCAAAATATAATTGCGGCAGTGATACCGCAACCTACACCGCCAAAAGCTGGTAACCCTAATTTACCATATATTAATATGTAATTAATGGGAATATTGGCAAGTAATGCAATAAATATAATTACCATTGCTGGTTTAGTATTTGATAACCCTTCACATTGATTACGGTAAACAAAAAAGAGTAAAAAAGCCGGTACTCCCCACATAATTGCACGTAAAAACGATACCGCCACATTAACCATTTCTGGATCGATAGGATGATCAGTTGAACTTCTCAATGTAATTAATTTATCGGAATGATAGAGAAAAAGCATCATGATTATCGACAAAAATAACGCAATAATTACACCTTGACGGGTATGAATTGCAATTTGATCGCGTTTAGCCGCGCCATTTAAATTAGCGATAATCGGTGTTAAAACTGTCAGTAATCCTTGACCAAATAAAATTGTTGGTAGCCAAATGGAAACCGCAATCGCTACACCAGAAAGTGCAGTAGCACTATAATTGCCGGCCATAATGGTATCAACAAAGGTGATAGCTGTTTGCGATATTTGGGCAATCAATACCGGAACTGCTAATTTTATAATATTTTTAATCTCTAACCGATAATGTAGTTTCATTGTTATTATTACTGTTTAACAGTTCCCCATAAATCATATTCGTCTGAATGTTCAATATTAACTTGAACTATATCGCCAACTTTAACACTGTTTTCTTCATTTAGGTAAACAACACCATCAATTTCTGGTGCATCTGCCATACTACGGCCAATTGCGCCTTCTTCATCTACTTCGTCTATGATGACCGATAATGTTTTCCCAATTTTATCTTGTAATTTTTGGGTAGAAATCATTTGTTGTAGTTGCATAAAACGATCATAACGTTGTTGTTTGATTTCGTCAGGAATTTGATTTGGTAGCGCATTCGCTGCTGCACCTTCAACAGGACTGTAAGTAAAACAGCCAACACGATCTAATTGTGCTTGCGATAAAAAGTCGAGTAATAGTTCAAAATCTTGTTCGGTTTCGCCAGGATAGCCGACAATAAAGGTTGAACGTAGGGTGATTTCAGGACAAATATTTCGCCATTTTTCAATTCGTTCAAGAGTACGTTCAATGGTGCCCGGTCGTTTCATTGATTTCAGCACTGATGGGCTGGCATGCTGTAAAGGTACATCTAAATAAGGAAGAATTTTACCTTCAGCCATTAATGGAATCAATTCATCAACACTCGGGTAGGGATACATATAGTGTAACCTTACCCAAATACCGAAACTCGCTAATTGTTCACAAAGCGTTTTGATATCGGTTTTTAGTGGCATACCATTCCAGAAATCGGTACGATTTTTAATATCAATACCATAGGCTGATGTATCTTGTGCAATCACTAATAATTCTTTAACACCACTGTCGGCTAAGCGTTTAGCTTCATCAAGCACATTACCAATCGGGCGACTGACCATCTCGCCTCGAAGTGATGGAATAATACAAAATGTACAGTTATGATTACAACCTTCAGAAATTTTTAAATAAGCATAATGCTTTGGTGTTAATTTAACACCTTGTTGTGGCACTAAACTTGTAAAGGGATTATAAGCTGGTTTAGGCGCGTATTTGTTTACATGAGTTAGCACAGATTCGTAACTGTGTGGACCTGATATTTCAAGCACTTTAGGATGAACAGAACGAATCTGATCTTCTTTGGCGCCAAGGCAGCCAGTGACAATGACTTTTCCATTTTCGTTTAATGCTTCACCGATAGCTTCAAGCGATTCTTGTACAGCACTATCAATAAAACCACAGGTATTAACAATAACTAAATCAGCATTATCATAACTTGGTACAACTTGATAACCTTGAGTACGTAACTCAGTTAAAATTCGCTCTGAGTCAACAAGGTTTTTAGGACAACCAAGACTCACAAATCCAATAGTAGGGGATGACATATTCATATTTTTATAGTGTGTTTATTAATTAGAGGTATATTTGAGAATTTTATCAGTCAATTAGTTTAATTTTGTAGCTAATAATAAAAAAACGGGTGCATTTTACCATATTTCATCTTAGTTGATATAAAGAATTTCTCATTGCGTATAAACATCTTTAGCATCAATGTATTAATAGATGGTTATTCTACGTTAAAATAAGTTTCTTATGCTTTAATGGGGTTAATTTGAATTTTAAGTAAACTGTTTTTTGAATTGAGTTATTAAAATTAGAATAGCTAAAAAGTAGCTAATTATTCCTCGTATTTTAATTTATTATGGTTGATTTATCTAATTAAAAAAAGAGCCGTTATTTGACAATAACAGCTCATAAATAGGAAGTTAAAAATTTAATAATAATTTATTTTAGTGAATTTACCACTTCATCAATTTGACGATCCAAACTTTCTGCACCGCCGCCAGATAAGTACCAAAGATCAGGCGTTAAATATATCACCTGTGTTTTAGCCTTTTTCAATACTTTTGAGTCAAAGTAATTTTCACTCATGCCTTCTTTACCAATCGCTTTACTGCGATCAACGATATAGATAACATCAGGTTTTACTGTGCTTATGTAATGATTATCAATAAATACCGGTTTAGGTTTGTCGTTATTATTGCTAGATTTAACATCGACGGGTACTGCCCGTTTAACTTTTAGTACATCATGTATTAAAGCCGCACTTGAGCTAGTATTTATAAGGATCATTTTTCCATCATTATGAATTGCTACAATCGCTTTTTTATGGCTTGCTAAAGCAATTGATTGTGCATCATTTACCTTTTTTTCAAGCGATTGAATCAAATTAGTAGCTTTAGTTTCTGTTCCGGTAATACTTGCCAACACATTAATATGATCTTTTGTTGATTGAATATAGTTTTTAGCATCAACACTTAGATTAATAACAGGCGCAATTTTAGTTAACTCAGGCGCACGACTAGCTTGACGACCATCAATAATAATTAAATCAGGTTTAACTTGTTTAATCGCCTCTAAATCAGGTTCTTTCATATTACCTGTATCTTTAATATTGGTTTTTTTATACTGATTTAAGTAGGTTGGAATTACTGATTGTGGTGCGCCAACAACGATAGAACCTTTGCCTAATGCATCTAAGGTGTCTAAGGCTCCATAATTCATCACGACAACTTTATGTGGTAATTTGGGAACCGTTACTGTTTGATTATCGGCTGTTACTATCATCGTATTTGATGATTGGCAACCGGTTAGTCCTAATGTCGCGGCAATAAGGCTAATTACTAACCATTTTTTATTTCTCTTCATCATAATTTCTCGCATTATGTTTATGTGTAAATGAGAACTATTATTATTTAATAAATTAAAATTGTCTAGTCTTAAATAATTTTTCGAAAAGATATTGATAATTGTTCTCATATACTGTAGTGTTCACATTCCACTTGAAATAAAAATATCATTATTAATAATAGGGTTATACATCATGGCTTTCAAAAAGAAACTTAAACTTGCTAAACATGCAATCAATTCAGGTATTTTAATATCATTATCAACCTCGGCTTTGGCGGCAACTAATTCTGATACTGATACTATGGTTGTAACCGCTTCGGGATTTGCGCAACAAGTTAAAGAAGCGCCGGCGACAATTTCGGTTATTACGCCCGAAGAAATTGATAATAAACCTTACCGTGATGTCACTGACGCTTTAAAAGATATTCCAGGTGTCACAATAACAGGTGGCGGTGATTCAACTGATATTAGTATTCGTGGTATGGATGCTAAATACACGATGATTTTAGTTGATGGTAAAAAAATTAACACTCGTGAAACACGGCCAAATAGTGATGGTTCCGGTTTTGAGCAAGGTTGGTTACCACCATTGACCGCAATTGAACGTATTGAAGTTGTCCGAGGGCCTATGTCTTCACTGTATGGTTCTGATGCGATGGGCGGGGTCATTAATATTATTACCAAAAAAGTATCAGATAAGTGGCATTCAGGTTTACGTTTAGAGTCAGTTATCCCTTATCGTTCCAAAGAAAAAGATACTTATACTGGCAGCTTTTCAACAATGGGCCCTATTATTGATGATATTTTAGGTATTCAACTTTATGGGCAATACTCTAATCGCCATGAGGATGAGTTTTTAAATGGTCATTCCGAGCAAAAATTACGTAGTATAAATGGAAAATTATCGTTGAATGCAACCGATACTCAAAAATTTGATTTAGACTTTGGTCGTTCTTTACAAAATAGTAAAGGATCAGCTGGGAAAACCAGAGACAAAAATAGAGGTGATTTTGTTCGTGATAATGCTCGTAACTCATTTGCTTTAACGCATAATGGGATATTTGGTGATGTATCAACGACTTCTTTTATTTCTTATGAAGGTAATAATAACCCAGAAAGAAAGATGAAAATTAGAAACACGGATGTGGATTCAAGAATAACAATTCCATTTTATATCAATACGTTAACGGTTGGTGGTAAATATAACTATCAAGAACTGCATGACAGAGGTAATCAGTTAAATAAATCCGTTACTAAAATTGATCGTTGGAATTATGCTTTGTTTGCTGAAGATGAGTTAAAATTAATGGAGAATTGGAGTTTAACGCTTGGTTTGCGTTATAACAAAGATGAAAATTATGGTAGCAACTGGAATCCGCGTGTGTACAGTGTTTGGAATATTGATGATAACTTTACGTTAAAAGGTGGTTATTCAACTGGCTTTGCGACTCCTCAATTACGTCAAGTCGTTTCTGATTGGGGACAAGTAACCGGTGGAGCAGGTACTGGGAATAAAGGCATGGTAATGGGAAATCCTGACCTAAAACCGGAAAAATCTGATAACTATGAAATTGGTCTTGGTTATACTAACGAATATGGTGTTGATGCATCAGCAACTGCTTTCTATACCAAGTATAAAGATAAAATTCAAACTTACTATATTTGTAATGGTCCAGCAGGTAAAGGTTTATGTAAAATTGATGGTTATAAAGAAAAATTTGATTTTGTACAAGGTAGAGAAAATGTAGATAAAGCTAATCTGAAAGGTATTGAATTATCATTCAAATCGCCATTATTTACTGATTTCTTATTAAGTACCAATTATTCTTGGACTAAGACTGAACAAAAAACAGGTCCAAATAAAGGAAGAGCGCTAAATCGTACACCTAAACAGAAGTTCAATACACAACTTGATTGGTATGTGGCCCATGATTGGGATTTATGGGCTAAAATGGCTTATTATGGTCAAGAAAATGCAACAAAAAGAGATGGTAAAAAAACTAAATATGTCACTTATGCAGGCTATACCTTCTGGGATATAGGCGCTTCTTATAAAATCCATAAACAAGCAAAATTATATGCTGGTATTTATAACTTGTTTGATAAAGACGTAAGTAACGATGATTTTGGTAAAACGTTAGAAGGTCGACGTTATTTTGTTGGTACTGAGATTAATTTCTAAATGAACCAAACAATCTCTCGACTATTTTTCTAAGATGATTTTTATATAAAAAGGGCGGGTTAAAGCGCCCTTTTTTAATTATGTAAGTATCATAAAGACATATAATATGCATTTAACAATATTATTTTACTGAAATTTAGCGATTTCAGTTATGCCTTGTTTATTATTTGAATCTGTAGTCGGGTTTAACAGTATTTGGGTAGAAACATCACTCAGTGTTATTGTTACCTTAGCATTTGGTGTTAAAGAGAACTCTGCCGCATCGTATGGGCTATTATTGATAAAAGCTTTTGTTACAGAAATTTTATCGATAGACTTATCGGTGTCATTGATAAGTGAAATTGAAATTTTAAAATCAATATTTGACATGGCTTTTTTCTTATATTGAATTAATTTTTTTGTGAACTCGGGGTTAGTTATAGCATATATTCCTTTATCATGTTTAACCGTTAGGATATCTGCTTGTTTTAAAAGTTCAGTGTCTGATATGTCTTGACCAACTAAAATAGGAATTTCAAATGATGCATATGATTTCATTTTTTGAGTATAACACTCTTTATATTCAACTGATTTGAATAGTTGGGCTATCTCTTTTTTAGCTGTAATGAGTGACGATGATTCACTTCTGGAGTCTTTATAATCTGAGCAGGCAGGGACTTCTAATGTTAAGTTTCCCTTAACAAAAGATGGTTTAGCATCAAGCTGTGAAATTGTCACGGTTGTTTCAACATTAGCATCACAACCTAATAGCATTGCAGAAATAAATGATATTAATAAAATTTTTTTCATTGTATTTTCCTATTAAAGTGTTTAATTACTTAGATCATATCAGTAAAAATTTATTTAACCATGGTTAATTCAAAATACAGTCAAAAAATTTTAATTTATTATTTATCAAAATTTTTTTATGACTTGAATTATGCTGTTAACTCTGTTTTATCTTGATAGGCTAGCCAATCGAACGTTCAAAATAAAAAATATGTCATACCGTTCCTATGATTAATCGAAATTTGACATCAACGAAGACAATCATTAGTTAACTAACTTATCAGATCTGAATTTAATAATAATAAATATTAAATTAAAAAATGATGATGGGAAATAACAGGCACAATATGGTGTTATTAAGAGCATAGCCTTTCTCGTATTTTGTACGTGTGAAAAAGTGAATATCATCCAACAATAAAGTAAGTTAAGATAATTTGTTGTAACAATTGCGATTTTGATCGCTTTTTTTTTATTCTCGTGTTTAGAAGTTATTCTATATGCAATAATTATCTTGATTTTTAAGTATAATAATCAATTGAATAATTGTATATATTCAAAATAAGCTATAGCCCACGTTTGTAAATGGTATTGTGTTGTTAATTGTTATCATGTTACAAGCAAACGGTCTTTTATTAACAATAAACGAATTTTGCAATGGTGAAATTTGAAGTGCGGCGGTGGAAAGTGGATAATAATAGATTTGCTAAAAAATGGTATGGGTTTTACCCCAGTTTTACCCCGATTTAACCCCTTTAATAGAATTGAGATGAAGATTAATTCTTGCGGAGTCTTTTCGGATAAGGACTTGAATTGGTACGCCCGGGTGGACTCGAACCACTGACCCCCACCATGTCAAGGTGATGCTCTAACCAACTGAGCTACGGGCGTATATGTTGAAACACGCAAATATTAGCTGTGAAATCGATTTGTATCAAGTAAAAAAATTAAAAATAGCCTGTTTTTTAATCTATTGAACGATTGTGGTTATAGAATAACCGAATCCGTTGTTTTTATGATCAAGATAAGGGTTGTAAAATAGATTTATTTTTATCATTATTACAATTTAAAAAACAGTTTTAGTTTTTTTTCTCGAATTGTAAATAAATGTAAATTTTCTGTGGTTTGTTTAGTCTTATTTAGCTATACTCCATGGAATAATTAAGGAGCTATTTGTTTTGGTTAACATGTCGATAAAAGATCAGATAGAGGATGTTTTACATAATATTTTTGGATATAAATCATTCAGAAATCAACAAAAAGAAATTATTGAATCAATTATCGATGGTCGAGATACCTTAACAATTATTCCTACCGGTGGTGGTAAATCGTTATGTTACCAAATACCCGCCGTATTATTGCCAAGTACCGCTTTGGTCATTTCACCGTTAATTTCTTTAATGAAAGATCAGGTTGATCAACTCATTGCCAACGGTATTTCGGCAGCATATCTAAATGCAACTCAATCATCAGATGAACAGCAAGCCGTTATTGAACAATATTTATCACACTCGATAAAATTGCTTTATATTTCACCGGAAAGACTTGCTGTATCATCATTTTCTACCATGATTGAAAAACATCCCCCTTCATTAATTGCCATAGATGAAGCACACTGTATTTCACAATGGGGCCATGATTTTCGCCCTGATTATCGCCAATTAGGGCAGCTCTCTGCGCGTTTTCCTGATATTCCTTTGGTTGCACTGACTGCAACAGCGGATGAGATGACTCAGACGGATATTATTCATCAATTAAAACTAGTGGATCCTTTAGTTGTCGTACGTAGTTTTGATCGTCCCAATATCCGTTATACTGTAGTGGATAAATTTAATTTAACCGAGCAAGTGGTCTCTTTTATTGAAACACAAAAAGGCAATAGTGGCATAATTTATTGTTCAAGTCGTTCTAAAGTTGAAGATATGGCGACAAGGCTTGCTGCACGTGGTTTTTCTGTTATAGCTTATCATGCTGGTTTAACCAACAGCGAACGTTTACAGGCACAAGAATCTTTTTTAAAAGATAATGTACAAATTATTGTTGCAACAGTTGCATTTGGTATGGGAATTAATAAACCGAATATTCGATTTGTTATCCATGCAGATTGCCCAAGAACAATTGAAGCTTATTATCAAGAAACGGGACGAGCAGGGCGAGACGGCGTACCTGCCGAAGCAATATTACTTTTTAATGGAAAAGATTTAAATTGGTATCATCGACAAATTGCTGACAAAATGGATGGTAAGCATAAAGAGGTCGAGCAACATAAAGTTAATGCTATGGAATCATTTGCTCAAAGCTTAACTTGTCGGCGAATCGTATTGCTTAATTATTTTGGCGAAAATCACAGCGAGCCTTGTAATAACTGTGATATTTGTCTGTATCCACCAGAAATGTACGATGGTTTAATTGATGCGCAAAAAGTTTTATCGTGTGTCTATCGCGTTGAGCAACGTTATGGCGCGCAATATATTTCTGATGTATTACGAGGATCAGCTCGCTCGCAAATAAAAGAAAACGGACATGACAAATTGTCTGTTTATGGAATTGGGAAACAGCATTCAACAGATTATTGGTTAAGTGTCATTAGACAATTAATTTATTTAGGTTACTTAAGTCAAAATATTTCAACTTTTACAACGTTACAACTGACTCAAGAGGCACGAAAAATTTTAAGAGGTGAGATTAGCTTATCATTAGCTAAACCTCGACTAGAGATTGTGAAGAAGAGTCGCTTAAATCGATATGCTAGAGCAATTAACTTAACTACCATTTTGTCTTATGAAGAGCGTATTTTATTTAATAATCTAAAACGATTACGTAAAGATATTGCAGATGTTGAAGATATTGCACCATATGTCATATTTAGCGATGCGACCTTATTAGAAATGGTGCAAACTATGCCAGAAAGCAAAAAACAACTACTTAATGTTACAGGCGTAGGTAAAATTAAATTAGAGAAATATGGCAATTTATTTTTAGATGAAATTAACGATTTCATGATAAAAAATATATAACATCATAAATAATTAACTATAATAGCGTCTCTTAAGAAAACAAATTTATTAAAAAAGATAAAAAATGGAGCTTTTTATGTCACCGATGAATGACATGCCACAAATGTTAGCGCTCGTATTATTGTTAATTATTTTATATCTTGGCGATATTGTTTCAACCCGAACCAAAGCTTGGATCCCCTCTGTATTTATTTGTGCTGTACTTTTCTTACTTGGTTATTGGACGTTTTTCCCAAAAGATATCGTCGCTCGTGCGGGTATCCCAACTGTCGTTGCTGTAATGTTTATGTATTTACTGATCGTTAATATGGGCACACTATTATCGGTTAAGGAACTATTACTACAGTGGAAAACTATTTTAATTTCGCTGGCAGGAATTGTGGGGATCATTATTATTGCAATAATAGTGGGCTATCTATTCTTTGACTTTAATACCGTTGTTGTGGCGATTCCGCCTCTAGTTGGCGGCATTGTATCGGCCATTATTATGGCGAAAGGTGCAACCGATGCTGGATTACCTGATCTTGCTGTATTTGCCATTATTATCTATGTGATGCAAGGCTTTATTGGTTATCCGCTTACCTCAATCATGCTTAAACGAGAAGGGCGACGAGTGTTAAGCCAGTATCATGCAGGTACTTGGAATGCCAATAACGATCCAAAGTCATCGATTGACAAACAATCAGTGGTCGCATATGATGAAAATCCGATGCCACGCATGTTTGCTAAAATTCCTTCCAGCTATAATTCATCTTATTTCATCTTTTTACGTATCGCAATTATTGGGCTTTTAGCTTACTCTGTCTCTGAAATTTTAAAGCCAATTGTCAGTGTTAGCCCATTTGTCTTATGTTTACTATTTGGTGTTATTGCGGCATCGTGTGGCTTCTTAGAACGTCATCCACTCAAAAAAGCAGGTGGATTTGGTTTAGCGGTGATGGGATTAATGCTCTTTATTTTTGATACCTTAAGTAAAGCAACGCCTGAAATGCTAGTTCGATTAATTACACCACTTATCATCTTTATTTTATCTGCGGTGGTTGGCATGTTTATCTTTTCGGTGATTGTGGGTAAAGTTTTAAAAGTGAGTAAAGAGATGGCGTTTTCTATCGCACTGACCGCCTTATATGGTTTTCCTGCCGATTATATTATTACCAATGAAGTGATCAACAATTTAACTAAAGATCAGAAAGAAAAAGAGGTGCTGACTAGCCATATGCTACCCCCGATGCTGATTGGTGGATTTATTTCAGTCACAATCGTATCTGTGGTGCTTGCAGGTATCATGGTCAATATGATTGTCGCACCATCAGCAGTTACGCCTTAGCGACAGATATAATTGTGTTGATTGGCTAAAGTAACCGACACAATTAAAAAAGAGTAATGACATAAATAAGGATTAGATGATTGCATATCTAATCCTAAAAAATAGAATACATTGAAATATTAAAGGTAGTATCATGATAAATCCAGATATTAAAAAACTCGTTCAACAAAATATTGATGAAATGATTGCTTTTCGTCGAGACCTACATCGACATCCTGAATTACCATGGGAAGAGTTTAGAACCACCGACAAAATAGCCGAACAACTTGATAAAATCGGTATTCCTTACCGCCGGACAAAACCAACAGGCATTATTGCTGATATCCAAGGTGGTAAACCCGGTAAAAGAATCTTACTGAGAGCAGATATCGATGCATTACCGGTGCAAGAATTAAGTACCAACATCGATTATAAATCAACAATTGATGGCAAAATGCATGCTTGTGGTCATGATACCCATGCTTCTATGCTACTGACTGCGGCTAAAGCACTTTATGCTATTCGCGATCAGCTAAAAGGTAATGTGAGATTAGTGTTTCAACCGGCGGAAGAAATCGCCCAAGGTGCAAAAAGCATGATTAAACAGGGTGTGCTTGAAGATGTCGATAGCGCTTTTGGCATGCATATTTGGTCACAAACACCTGTAGGGAAAGTATCTTGTGTGGTCGGTTCTAGTTTTGCTTCGGCAGATTTATTAACTGTTCGTTTTAAAGGTAAAGGTGGACATGGATCTATGCCACATGACACTGTTGATGCCGTTATGGTCGCATCTTCATTTGTAATGAATATACAATCTATTGTCTCGCGTGAGGTATCTCCCCTTGATCCAGCTGTAGTCACCATTGGCAAAATGGATGTTGGTACTCGTTTTAATGTGATTGCCGAAAATGCGGTATTAGAGGGCACTGTACGCTGTTTTAATGTTGCTGTACGTGACAAAATTGAAGCAGCAATTCGTCGATATGCTAACCAAGTTGCTGCTATGTACCGAGCTACGGCCGAAGTTGAATATATTTACGGTACACTTCCCGTGATTAATGATAAAGAGAGTGCCTTATTAGCACAAAAAGTTATTGTCGAATCGTTTGGTGAACAAACCCTTTATTTTGAACCGCCGACAACTGGTGGTGAAGATTTTAGTTACTATACAGAAAACATTCCAGGCGCTTTTGCCTTGGTGGGTTCCGGTAATTCTGAAAAAGACACGCAATGGCCACATCATCATGGTTGCTTTAATGTTGACGAAGATGGTATGACCTTAGGTGCAGAATTTTATGCACAATATGCTTGGGCTTATTTAAATCAAAACTAAACGCCAAAAACTTGAATAAAAAGTTGATTTAGGCGGATACTCTGCCCAGCCAAATGGCTTGGCAGCGTGATAATTCAACATATCAATTAACCTAAACTATTTCACAACTGCTGACAAATAGATCATTTAACAAATTAAATTTTGATAAAAAGCTTAAGGAAATATGTACGTTTTAGCATAAAAACTTTGCTTGAATTCAACTACTAAGTATGAATTCAGCCTAAAAAAGGCTTCACAGGGTGTTTTATACTTAAGTTTTTTTCTTGGGCGATTACTTAATTCCAATCGAGATGTTCATTTCCAATATAAATTTTGCCGAGTGAGGGAATTGGCCTAGAACATTCAGAATACTGAATAAGGCGAGGGCATACACGAGCTACGATTCTCGCTGGTTTGTTAATGTGAAACGAAAGCAGTAAAGCTGTGACCAGTATTCGAGCGGTTGTGGGGACAAATTTTTTATGGAACAAATTTGAAGATTAGTACATAGCGATAATAGCCTCGAAGAAGCAAGCAAAAATGGACGATACGAGTAATTTGGGGAGGCTCATAAACCTCTTTTTTTCTCGGTCGTTTTCACCGAAAAGAAAACATCACAAAACGACCAGTGTCCAAAATCTTAACCAATCTAAAATCCAAAAATTCTATTAAGAAATTTAAGAAATAAAAGGGGTGATATATTTTCGAATAAAAAATAATACGATATATTTCAAATATATCTTGCTATTTTACATTTCCTTACAAATAATTCGGCTGAATGAGTGGCTTTTTTTTATTATCCCCTTATAATTAAAACGATTTAGGCTTAATTTATAGCCGTTTAGCATAAAAAAAACTAAATAAAATAAAAGATTAGTTGACGGATGGAACGCCATGCAGTATAATTATAGACACCAGACACCAGACACCAGCGCTGGCAAAATAATGTTTTAAAAACTCATCAATCTCTCTTTAGGCTGAAATTTAATTCAATTCTTACTTCTACTTTTAACTTATTTCATCGAAACAGCGTAAATAATCATCGTTTTTTAGCAATAAGTGTAAACAAAAGATACGCTTTGAGCTCAGCGTTATCCTTAAGCTTAATTAAAGATATAAATTTAAGGTTAATCTTAACTTCACTAGGGGTTTATACTCAAACTCAAGCATCAGGTAGGTTATTTAAACTTGGTTTAGCATGGATGCCGATGTTATTGTTGTTTTATTGCTCTAATACTCAAGCATTATCGGCAAGTACAACTGAATATATTCATGGTAATCCACCTTATTTAACCTTTGATAATGGGGTAACTAAGGTTACCACTACAGATGGTTTGTTATGGATTACCCTATCCGACGGTACTCACATTACACCAGCAACCAATAGTTCAACCGCAGTCAACCCAATACAGCTGCCGGTAGCTAATCAGAGTTTTGTTAATATTGCTATGTCAATACCTACCAATACCAATTCCATTGCCTTAAGTGCTTTAATTGGTGCACCCTATAATTATTGGGGTGATGAAGATGGTGATGGTCAAGGTACTAATGGTATTGCTGTTACCGGTAATTTAAGCGTGCGTATTACCGATAAAGCCAATCATGCTGTGAGTCGTAGTGCTACTTTAGATATCTGTGATGCGCCTTATAAAGTGGAATTAACCAGTACTAATGGAAGTATAGCTACTCAGTATGGGCTGCCTAATAGTCGTAGTTTCAATGGTAGTTCTGCTACTTATTATATCAGTCCTAAAGCCGCACCAAAAATCTGTTATGCCAAACCCAATCTGAATTATGGTGACGGCAAATACGCCGGTCCCGCCACTATCTGGAATCCGGATAAAGGTTTTCTGGTACAATCCACTGAGCCATCAACTTACAGTCGTAACTTCCCCACTACTGGTATTAATAATCTGTATTTTGATTTAGACATAGGTGGTGTTAAAGGTTCAGCATTGACATGGCCAACAGTCAGCCAAGGCGGTATTACCGCCACCATGACGCCATCCCCCGATAATGCTAATAACATTCGCGTCACCCTCACGGGTCCGGCGGCAACAGCATCCCAAATCAATTCAGCCACACCGGGTAGCGTCGCTACTCCCATCTTGCCACAGACATTCGTGTTAGTCGGTAAAGATAGTCGTAATAAAACGGTATTAAGCTATGGCTTTGTGTTAAAACAGTGGTTCGTTAACCGTAGAAATAAACAAGATACTTATGCTAACACCTCATCCTGGTGTAGCAATTTAGGCGGCGGTTACCGCCTGCCACAGGTCAAAGACTTAACTAACGCGGTTTGTTCGGGAACTAGTTCAGGCTTTTTTTGCCAAGGAGCAGTGGGCGCCACGCCGTCATCGAATTGGAATGGTTACCAGCGTAATATTGGTGCGGGTTTGTTTACCGAATGGGGCAACATGAGCGATTATACCGCTGCCGGCTTCTTCTACAACTACGATTGGACAAGTGACATCAGCTCTTCGTACCCGTTGACTGTCTACTCGAGAGACGGCTACGTTATCAGGATCAACCCCGGCGACGGTAGCTATGGGGGGGTTTGCGCTTATCCTTAATCCTTAAGTCGGGGGCGTTTAATAAAGCGTAATAAAGGTTAAGCAACAAAAGGGCGGTTTTAGCGGCAGGGGCAATCCGAGCCGATAGCATCGGCAAGCAAAAATGAACGATACGAGTAATTTGGGGAAGGCATATAAACCCCTCTTTACTCGGGCGTTTTTACAAAAAAGAAAACATCACAAAACGACCAACGTCCAAAGTCTTAACCAATCTAAAATCCAAAAATTCTATTAAGAAATTTAAGAAACAAATTTGATTAATAAATGAAAATAATGACTGCCAAAAAGTTTAAGGAACCCTATGCGTTTAAACATAAAAAACAATCAATATTTAATTGGTTAAAATATTTTTGTAAAAATTATTGAGGAGTCTATACAGTTTCATTTTACAAAAAAACTTGAATTCAAGTAACCCAATTGCTATCCCTTTTTTTCGAGTTAATTTAAAATTAAATAAAATCAAAACATTAAAAAATCATCAAAAAAAATACCATTTACCTTTACACTAACAACGATTATAGTATCTCACGTTCTAGCTCACAGCCGTATAGGTTGCTTAGAAAAGTAACTAAACTAAGTCCTACTGTAGGGACTTGCTCACAGCCGTATAGGTTGCTTAGAAACGCCCTCTAAATATTTTTCAAACAGCCACTTGGCTCACAGCCGTAAAGGTTGCTTAGAAATTTACCAGCACCAAGAGCACCTGTAACTATATGCCCACAGCCGTATAGGTTGTTAAATAAACTTTACATCCAAAAATTCCTGACATGAAGTTTAAGGAAAGGTATGCATTTTAGTATAAAACATTGTCGAATATTAAATCGGTTATCGGCATAGTAAAGACTAATTTGACACATTATGATATGATAATTGGCAATTTCATTAGCAATTAGTAATGGTGATTATGAGTTATCAAGTTCTGGCACGTAAGTGGCGACCAAAATCATTTTCTGAAGTGGTTGGACAGCAGCATGTTTTAAAAATTTTGTCGAATGCGCTTTCACTTGGGCGCGTACACCATGCTTATTTGTTTTCGGGTACTCGCGGCGTTGGGAAAACGTCTATCGCACGTTTACTCGCTAAAGGTTTAAATTGCGAAACAGGTATAACTGCAACGCCTTGCGGTGTTTGTGATAATTGTCGCGATATTGAACAAGGTCGCTTTGTTGATTTGCTTGAGATCGATGCAGCATCAAGGACAAAAGTCGAAGATACGCGTGAAATTTTAGATAATATTCAATATTTGCCAACTAAAGGACGATTCAAAGTTTACCTAATTGATGAAGTCCATATGCTTTCACGTAGTAGTTTTAATGCTTTGTTAAAAACATTAGAAGAACCACCAGAACATGTAAAATTTTTATTAGCCACAACCGATCCACAAAAATTACCGATTACGATTTTATCTCGTTGTTTGCATTTGCATTTAAATGTACTTGATACCTCGTTAATTGCCGAACAGTTATCACACATTTTACAACTCGAACAGATCGAAAGTGATAGTAAAGCGATACAGTTATTGGCCAAAGCAGCTAACGGTAGTATGCGTGATGGGTTAAGTCTTACTGACCAAGCGATTGCTTTAGGCAATGGTAAAGTCGAAGCTGAGTCAGTTGCCATGATGCTAGGCACGTTAGATAAATCAATACCATTTTCACTAGTAGAGTCGCTTTATCACGGGGATGGTAATGCTTTAATGCAGCAAATTAATGTTGCTGCGACGCAAGGTGTTGATTGGGATAATCTACTTGCTGATAGCATTGCACTTTTACATCAAATAGCATTACTTCAAGTCGTTCCTACTGCATTGGGGGATTACAGTGATAATGAAGATCGCATACGCTTTTTAGCACAATATATGGCGCCAAATGATATCCAGTTGTTTTATCAAATTTTGTTGATGGGTAGAAAAGAACTTGCTTATGCACCTGATAAAAAAGTTGGTGTTGAAATGAGCTTTCTACGTGCGTTAGCCTTTATCCCTAAGACAAATGAGGCAGTTAAACCGCATACCCAGCAAGCTAAAGTCGCTGAGCAATCACCAAAAATGGCGGATAGCAAACCACAAGTCCCGCCAATGGTATCAAGTCAGCAAAATCAGCAACGTATTGAACCGAAGTCAAACTTACAAAATACTTCAGTTAATTCGTCTAATGCTAAAGAACAACAAAAGTTGGAACCAATAAGGTCAACCACAACAGAAAAGATTGTAGCTGAACAAACGATAACAGAAGATGTAAAGGATAATGTTGCACAATCAGACTTAGTCATCCCTGATGAAGCATCCTCGATTACTAAAAATATTTTAGAAATGAGAATGCAATTAATCAAAGAGGAGCAAAATACAAAAAAGTCTGAATCAGTGGCTGGAAAAGAGCAGTCACAAAATGGCGAGGAGCACTCCTCATTAGCGCGTATAAAAAACATTTTGCCATTAACTAACGAGAAAGAGAAAAATACTGAACTAGATAGCCATACAATTAATGATAATGACGAAGAAGAGATTACTGCTGAAAATTATCAATGGCAATCCTATGGTCTGGTTGAAACTAAAGATGATATGGTTATCGATACAAAGGCTTTTCGAGAATCATTAAATGGTGATAAAACACCAGAAATGACTCAAAAACTTATTGGTGAAATGGCTCAAAAAGATAAATGGTGTGCAGAGATCGAACAACTAGAATTGGCTCCGTTAATTAAACAAATAGCAATAAATTCATTTTTAGAACAAGTTGATGAAAATAATGTTGTCTTACATATGCGCTCGTCAGTTAAACATCTGATCAACTCATCTGTTAATACTAACAAATTAGAAAAAGCTTTATCTAACCATCGACAACAATTAGTAAAACTCAAGGTAATGATTGATGATAATCAAGAAAATAAAACGCCTTTAGAAATGCGCGAAGATTTATATCAACAAAAGTTAGAACAGGCTAAGCAGATCATCAAACGAGATACTAAAATTGAGATGATTTGCCAATATTTTGAAGCGAAGATTGATGAAGCGAGTATTCGTCCTGTATAATTGACAGCTAAATGTTTTAAAAGAGGAATAAATATGTTTTCAGGTGGAAAAGGTGGTTTGGGTAATTTGATGAAACAAGCCCAACAAATGCAAGCAAAAATGCAGCAAGCTCAAGAAGAGATCGCTAAATTGGAAGTGACCGGTGAATCAGGTGCTGGAATGGTTAAAATCACAGTCAATGGAGCACATAGCTGCAAACGCGTTGAAATCGACCCATCAATGTTAACAGAAGATGATAAAGAGATGTTAGAAGATCTTATTGCTGCTGCTTATAACGATGCTACTCGTCGTTTAGACGAGGCGCAAAAAGAGCGAATGGCACAAGTTACCGGTGGCATGCAATTACCACCAGGCTTTAAAATGCCATTTTAATGATTGCCGTTGAATATTGATTATTGTCGGTATAAAAATTAACTTTATCTAATTTAGTGGGAAGGCTAGTTTTCTAGTCTTCCCATTTATTTATAGAAATTATTTAGCAATAAAAATAAAATCATTCATTAATTTTTCATTATCATAGTTAATATTATGTAATCTTTTTTGGAATATTTTGCACAAATCATGAATTGATATTTCTTTGACTTTAACATTATCATAATCGCTGATTTTTTTGCTTCTACCTTTAGTGATAATCCAAACTTGTTTGCTTTTGCCTGTCAGCGGAATTGTTTTTGGCGTCGTTGGTCCATCCATTTTTTTGTATTGAACGTTAAATGTGCTTTATGATTAAGTTGATTAATATAATTTTCTATTTGTTCTTCTTTAAATGCTTCATAATTTGATTTGAGAGTGCAATCATACATTACCGCTAAATTTTCAATAATAAAAAAGCCATCCGCTTTTCCGGCTTGATTTTCTCTATCAAATTGAAAAATTTTATTCAACCCAATTATTTTTAATAAGTTAAAAACAGAATCTTCAAAAGCGATTGGATCGGTGATGTTTTCGATTTGTCGTACCGAGTGTATTAATAATGCTTGATAAGTCTTAGCATCCATTTTATCAGGAAAGGAATTGGCATCCGATACATCAATATTCTCTTTTATTTTTCGCTCATCGATAAGTTTGATATCGGTTGCATATCTTTTGCCTGCGTCTTTTTCATTTGCAGTAAAACTAACTTTTGTACCTATTTTTAGTTCTTCGATGGGTAGATTATTGATATCTTTTTTAGCAAAATAGTAATCGTTTTTTTCGTCTAGTGCTTTTATAAAGCCCTAATAGTTATCTTTATTATTCTTATTCGGACACAAATGTTTAATTTGACTAATCACGCATAATACTCCTTAATCATTCAAGTTATTCCTAGAAAACTGATGTTAATGATTATAATTTATAAGCATTACTATAAATAGATTTAGCACTATTTACCCGTGTCATGTATATAAATGATTATTAGGCCTTACTTTCAATAATAAGTAATGACCAAAATTGGTATATGATTTTGCCTGTCTATTTATACAGTTTTTCTTTATTAATTATTATCTATCAGGTAAACTACAAACTAGTTATTTTATAAATGTTGTTAATACTGACTATCAAATAATTTCTATTATTTTATTTAAGCGATGTTTAAAACCTCGGTTATTGATAGTTAAAATAAAGTTAAATAATACTCTTTATTAAGGATTAAATGTGATAGGGCGTTTACGAGGACTCATTATAGAAAAGCAACCACCCAAAGTGTTAATCGAGGTCGGCGGTGTTGGCTATGAAGTATTTATGCCAATGACCTGTTTTTATGAGTTACCGGACAATGGTAAAGAAGTGATTGTATTAACACATTTTGCCGTTCGTGAAGATGCACAAGTATTGTATGGCTTTAATCATGAGCAAGAACGAGAGCTATTTCGAGAACTGATTAAAGTGAATGGGGTAGGACCTAAATTGGCATTGGCGATCTTATCGGGTATGTCAGCCCAACAATTTATTAGTGCTGTTGAACAAGGTGAAATCAAAACACTTGTTAAATTACCAGGCGTGGGGACGAAAACCGCTGAGCGTTTGATTGTTGAAATGAAAGATCGCCTGAAACGATTTGGCGAAGATTTGTCCACAACTAGTAGTATAATTTCATCAAGCGACCTTAAAAAAACGTCTAATCAAATTGAAAGCGAAGCAGTTTCTGCACTCATTGCACTGGGTTATAAACCGCAAGAAGCTAGTCGCATTATTAGTAAAGTCATTAAGCCAGAAATGGATAGTGAAACGCTTATTCGTGAAGCATTAAAATCAGCATTATAAAATAGGTCAAGGATATGATTGAAGCGGATCGTTTGATAGCTCCTCAGGCTCAAAAAGAAGAAGAATCATTAGATCGAGCAATTCGTCCTAAATTTTTGGATGAATATATTGGTCAACCGCATGTTCGTGAGCAGATGAAAATTTTTATTCAAGCTGCTAAGCAGCGGCATGATGCATTAGATCATTTACTTATCTTTGGTCCACCTGGTCTTGGAAAAACGACTTTAGCCAATATTGTTGCTAATGAAATGAACGTTAATTTGCGTACAACTTCGGGCCCGGTATTAGAAAAAGCGGGTGATCTGGCTGCTATGTTAACTAATTTAGAACCCAACGATGTGCTCTTCATTGACGAAATTCATCGACTTTCACCTATGGTTGAAGAAATTTTGTATCCAGCAATGGAAGATTATCAATTAGATATTATGATTGGAGAAGGGCCTGCCGCACGTTCGATTAAAATCGATTTACCCCCGTTTACTTTGATTGGGGCAACCACTCGCGCCGGTTCATTAACTTCACCACTACGTGACCGCTTTGGCATTGTGCAGCGCCTAGAGTTTTATCGGGTTGAAGATTTGGAATATATTGTTAGTCGTAGTGCCAAATTTTTAGGTATGGATTTATCTCAAGAAGGTGCGCATTTAATTGCTAAGCGTTCTCGTGGTACGCCTCGAATTGCCAATCGTTTATTGCGACGAGTAAGAGACTATGCGGATGTAAAATCGAAAGGCATTGTTGATGAAACAATAGCAACTCAAGCGCTCGATATGCTTGATGTAGATAATGAAGGTTTTGATTTTATGGATCGCAAACTATTATTGGCGATCATTGAAAAGTTTATGGGCGGTCCTGTTGGTTTGGATAACATTGCAGCGGCAATAGGCGAAGAGCGCGAAACCATTGAAGATGTACTCGAACCGTTTTTGATCCAACAAGGTTATATTCAGCGTACACCTCGCGGTCGAATTGCAACGCCTCATGCTTACCGTCATTTTGGAATTATTCAAGATGTATAAAGTGGAACATATAAGTCTAGATGGATTGCACGATTGGTAAATGATTCGTTGATTATTCAGTATGTAAACCACCACCTTGTGTGGTGGTTTTCTTTTAAATCAGCCTAATTCTTTTTCAGTAAATATGCCACTAAAGAGATCCGTACTTAAGTAACGTTCACCGGAAGATGGTAAAATAACGACAATGGTTTTATTGGCATTTTCAGGTAAATTAGCTAACTTATCAGCGGCAAAAACTGCTGCGCCCGATGATATTCCTGCTAAAATTCCCTCTTTTTCCATTAAAATACGCGCTGTGTCAATTGCTTCTTCGTTAGATACTTTTTCGACAAGATCGATTAAATTGAGATCCAAATTTGCCGGAATAAAGCCTGCACCTATACCTTGAATTTTATGTGGACCAGGTTTGATAAGTTCGCCCGCTAGTGCTTGTGTGATAACCGGTGAGTTAGTTGGTTCAACCGCAACGGCAGTTATTTTTTTACCTTGCGTTTTTTTTATATAACGCGTAACCCCAGTAAATGTTCCCCCTGTACCAACACCTGCAATAAAAATATCAACTTGGCCGTCTGTATCTAACCAGATTTCCGGTCCAGTTGTTTTTTCATGTATTTCTGGATTAGCAGGATTACTAAATTGTTGCAACATAATATTTTTTTGTGGATTGCTTGCTACAATCTCTTCCGCTTTTTCTATAGCACCTTTCATACCTTTAGCCGCTTCGGTTAGCACTAAATTTGCGCCTAACGCTTTTAATAACTTACGTCGCTCGATACTCATGCTTTCAGGCATGGTTAAAGTCAGTTTATAACCACGCGCCGCTGCAACGGCTGCAAGTGCTATACCCGTATTACCACTTGTTGGCTCAATTAGCTCGACATCAGAGGTGAGTAAACCACGCTTTTCTGCATCCCAAATCATATTAGAAGCGATACGACATTTAACGCTAAAGCTTGGATTACGTGATTCAACTTTAGCTAAAATATTGCCCTTACCAAAGTGTTTTAATCGTACCAATGGGGTATAACCAATGGTTTGTGAATTATCATCAAATATTTTACTCATATTAAAATCCTTATTTGTCGCTTTAAAGGAAATAGCATTACTTCATTAATTATTAACTATAGTGATTATTATAAATATAACGTAAAAAGAAGATACTAATTAATAATTATAACAATATGCATTTTGGCTATATGGCATCGACTTGTTGTTGAATTTTTGAAAATATCCATTGATTTCAATAAGAGTATATTGCTACTAAGATCATAATGCATAACAGATTTAGTGGTTACATTGATATAGGTTAAATTGATCAAAATTGTCTAATGATATGGCATTAATAAATATTATTAACAGATGCATGATTGATGATTAATGTTTTATCGCGTGCATTGTCCTAACATTTATCAGCCAAATTTGATTGATATTTTAATATATTCAATGTAGTAAGATTTTCTATTTATAAATGATTGATTTTTACTTTTTATCATTAAAATAATAAAACGATGGTAGCTTTATTACGTTAATTTGCTTTTGTTATGTTAAATCTTACCCCTTTTTAAATGCATAACTGTTTTCACTTATTATAAAAACGGTAACTCACTAAATAAGAACCAAATATATTATTTTTTATTTGGACTGATAATTTGGGTGGATACTGTTTATTGTCGGACTTATCAAAAGGTAAAAAAAATCTATCGCCGGTATATTTTTCATAGATCTTGATACCATTTTTATAATGGCCATGTTTTCCACGCGAAGGGCCTGGTGAAGTCATTTTATATACTGTTGTATAAGTCTGTATTTCGCTAGGAACAATATAAACTAAATTATGAGGAACAACATACATCGTAACCATTAGAGCGCAAAAATACTCAAAAAAGTATCCTACAAAATATTTAACTCTTTTAGAGCGTGAAATTGGATCTAAAAAACCAATTAGATTGGGCTTAGTTAGTTTATAAAGGATTATACTAATTATAACGTTAATTAACGACCAACATATGTAAACTTTGCTGTCGAAAATATTGGAAAGAAGGGTGACATTAATCGATTTAAAATAAAATAGTAAAAAATTCAGAATGATAACAGTATAAAAACTGATTCTAATAAGCTTTTTTACAGCGCTATATCCCGCCATAATATTATTTTTATCACGTGTTTGATTAAAGCGATTTTTAGTTTTTTTTCCAACCACATCTATACTAAAGTTTTTAAAATTTGGCGCCATATTTCTCTACATTAAGCTTACATCGCTAACTCAAATACGCTTATTTGATTAAACATCACTTTCCATCTCTAACTCAATCTTTTGGATTGCTTGTTCGCAACGATAAATACGGTTATCAATAGTTGCAATTTTCTTGTAATCAAGCGAATCTGTGCTAAGCTCAAGTTCGTATTTCATCTCTTGTAATCGACGTAAATAATCTAAATGGCGTGCATGCTTTTCAGATAGCGTTTCTTCAATGCAAGTTTCTGGCTGTTTTTGACGTAATTGATGAGTAGCTAATTCACGTGTTAGGGCTTCTATTTGATTAACTAATGATTCAGATAAAAATGTCATTTGAGTCAATTTTTGCGAAAGTACGCATTGAGTTAATGCTGTGTAAGTTTGCTTTATTTTTTCAAGATAAAAAGAGCGATCAGCAATGACTTTATTGTTATTAAATAGCTGCTCATCAAAATAACACTCTTGATATTCAGGAAAATCCGAAAAATTAACCCGTTGTTCAAGTGCGTCGATTTGTTGCTTAAGAGTAGTTAATAAATTAGGCATGACTAATACTTATCTCTGATCATGAGTAGAATTGTTATCTTCACCAAAATAGTTACCCAAATGTAATTTGGCAAGCGAAATTAATCTCATAAAAGATTCAAAAGTTAATTTATCATTGTTTTTTTTATCTTCAATGATTATTTTTTTAGCAATCAATTGTGATTTGATGTGATTATAACAGTCTATTAAGTTCAGTGGCAAAGGCGATTTAGCGCGTTTACCTAACCAAAAAATACCTTGTAATGGCAAACTGAGTGCAAAAAGTATGGTAATGACGGTTACCGCCAGTTGTATTGGCATATAATATTGCCAGACCAATAGCGCAATAATGATAGGTGGAAGATATTTAGCCGCGGTTTTTATGTAATTAATGATTTTTAATTCAGGAAATGAATAAGCGAGTTCTTTATCATTAGGGCAAAGCTGCATGTATAACTGACCTGACTTAAAGGTTTTAATAATACTCATATCTTTTGGATTCCTCGACATTCACATTTTATTGTCTTAAAATAGTCACCATTCAAATTGGCGGCTCTCTATTTTATATCAAAAAGTGCGATATCAGAAGTCACCTTAGTGTAATCACATTGGTTGTTGAATCATGTGTTGAGTTACCAATTTTGATTGGTATATATCTTTTTATTCAAAATATAGGAATTACTATGTCATCAAGTAATAACGCTCTTGTTCTTAACTGCGGAAGTTCATCTTTAAAATTTGCTATTATCAACCCTGAAAATGGTGATGAATTTCTTTCTGGATTAGCTGAATGTTTCAACCTTCCCGATGCTCGTATTAAGTGGAAACTCGATGGTGTTAAAGGCGAAGCATCTTTAGGTGCAGGCGCTGCACATAGTGAAGCAATTAAATTTATTGTTAATAGTATCTTCCCACAAAAACCAGAATTATTAGATAGTATTAAATCTATTGGGCACCGAATTGTTCACGGTGGTGAAAAATATACTCAATCTGTTGTTATTGATGATTCAGTACTAAAAGGTATTGAAGAAGCAGCGGCATTCGCACCTCTTCACAATCCAGCTCATTTAATTGGTATTCGTGAAGCATTTGCTGCATTTCCTCACTTAAAAAACAAAAATGTAGCAGTTTTTGATACAGCATTCCATACCACTATGCCAAAAGAAGCCTATTTATATGCTATTCCAAACGAATTATATAAAAAACATGGTATTCGTCGTTATGGTGCACATGGTACAAGTCACTATTATGTTAGCCAACAAGCAGCTAAATTATTAAATAAACCTGTTGATCAAACTAATGTGATTACTTGTCACTTAGGTAATGGGGCATCTATTTCAGCTGTCAAAAATGGTAAATGTGTTGAAACTTCTATGGGATTAACGCCACTTGAAGGTTTGGTGATGGGAACCCGTAGTGGTGATATCGACCCTGCAATTATGTTCTTTTTACATGACAACTTAAAAATGTCTGTTGCTGATATTAACAACCTATTAAATAAAAAATCTGGTTTATTAGGTTTAACCGGTGTTAGCAGCGATTGCCGTTACGTTACAGATAATTATGACACAGACGAAAACGCCAAAAATGCGTTAGATGTATTTGTACATCGTTTAGTCAAATATATTGGTGGTTATGCTATGTTATTAGATGGACGTTTAGATGCAATCATCTTTACTGGTGGTATTGGTGAAAACTCTGAAGAAGTTCGTCGTATGGCTTTAAATAAATTAAGTTTATTAGGTTTCGAACTTGATCAAGAACGCAATTTAGCAGCCCGTTTTGGTAAAGGTGGTACAATCACTAAAGAGGGGTCAGCAATTGCAATGGTTATTCCAACTAATGAAGAACTCGTTATTGCTCAAGATGCTGCGCGTCTAACTGCTTAAAAAACAATTAAAACCGCCAAATGGCGGTTTGTTTTTATTTAATAAAGAATTAAGAGGAAATGAATTATGTCTCGTACTATTATGCTAATTCCAACCGGAACCAATGTCGGTTTAACAGGTGTGAGTCTTGGTGTTATTCGAGCTATGGAGCGTCAAGGTATTAACCTAAATGTATTTAAACCCGTTGCACAACCAAGAGCAGGTGGAGATGCGCCAGACAATACTACAACTTTAGTTAGTCATAACACGTCTATTCCCGCTTTAAAACCACTCAAAATGAGTCATGTTGAAAATCTATTAGGTTTAAATCAACAAGATGTATTAATGGAAGAGATTGTTGCGCTTTATGCTGAAAACACCAAAGGTGCAGATGTTGTGTTAGTTGAAGGTATTGTGCCAACATCAGATTATCCGTTTGCGAATGAACTAAATAATAATATTGCTAAAACTCTTGGCGCTGAAATTATTTTTGTAGTTAACATGGGTAAAGACACACCAGAGCAGCTTAAAGATCGTATTGAAATTGCGCGCTCTAATTTTGGTGGTATTAAAAATGAAAAAATTGTAGGTGTAATTGTCAATAAAGTGAATGCACCAGTTGAAGAGCAATCACTTGCCCGTCCAGATGTTGCAGAAATTTACCACACACCAAAATTTGACGATAAAAAAATCACCATTAAAGATTTAAACGAATATAGTCCACTTCCAGTTCTTGGTTGTATTCCTTGGAATATGGATCTAAGCGCTTGCCGCGCAATCGATATTGCTAAACATTTTGATGCTAAAATTATCAATGAAGGTGGCATTAAAAACCGTCGTATTAAACATATTTCTTTCTGTTCAAGAAGCGTTCCTAATATCATTAACCACTTGCAACCTAATGCCTTATTAGTAACTTCAGCAGATCGCTCAGATGTTCTTGTTACTATCTGCTTAGCGGCTATGAATGGTGTATCAATCGGCGGTGTGTTATTAACAGGCGGCTATGAAATTGATGACAAAATCTATAAATTATGTCAACCAGCTTTTGATACCGGTTTACCTGTATTTACAGTACAAACAAATACTTTCCAAACTTCAATCAATTTACAACAATTTAACTTAGAAATTCCGGTTGATGATAAAGAGCGTATGGAAAACACACAAAACTTTGTGGCTGATCATATCGATTCTAGTTGGATTAAATCATTAAATGAAGTAGTGAATTCTGCTCGTCGCTTATCACCACCTGCGTTCCGTTATCAATTAACTGAACTTGCTCGCAATGCGAAAAAAGTGGTGGTATTGCCTGAAGGTGATGAACCAAGAACTGTTAAAGCTGCTGCTATTTGTGCGGAACGTAATATTGCTAAATGTGTGTTACTTGGTAATCCTGATGAAGTCCGTAAAGTTGCTGCGTCACAGGGCGTGACGTTAGGTCAAGGTGTTGAAATTGTTGATCCTGAATCAATTCGTGAAAAATATGTGCCGCGTTTAGTTGAATTACGAAAAAACAAAGGTATGACCGAAGTTATTGCACGTGAACAATTAGCCGATAATGTGGTTCTTGGTACTATGATGCTTGAAGCGAATGAAGTAGATGGTTTAGTATCAGGTGCGGTGCATACAACAGCAAATACTATTCGTCCACCATTACAATTAATTAAAACAGCACCGGGTAGTTCACTTGTTTCATCTGTGTTCTTTATGTTAATGCCAGATCAAGTCTACATTTATGGCGACTGTGCGATTAATCCAGATCCAAATGCGCAAGAGCTTGCTGAAATTGCTATCCAATCTGCTGATACTGCAATTGCCTTTGGTATTGAACCACGCGTTGCGATGATCTCTTATTCAACAGGTAGTTCTGGTCAAGGTGCCGATGTTGAAAAAGTGAAAGAAGCCACTCGCATCGCGCAAGAAAAACGTCCTGATCTGATGATTGATGGTCCGTTACAATATGATGCGGCGGTAATGCCAGATGTGGCTAAATCTAAAGCACCAAACTCAAAAGTAGCTGGTCGTGCAACAGTATTTATCTTCCCTGACCTAAATACAGGTAACACTACTTATAAAGCGGTACAACGTTCAGCGGATCTTGTGTCTATCGGTCCAATGTTACAAGGTATGCGTAAACCTGTTAATGATTTGTCACGTGGCGCATTAGTTGACGATATCGTCTACACTATTGCATTAACTGCAATTCAATCAGCACAAGAAAATGCTGCAAAATAAGCGAAGCATGCAGTTCTAACCATAGATAAGAGGTGATACAATATCACCTCTTATTTTTTATATTATTTCATACCTTAGGAATAAAATTAATGAAGCAAGACATCCACCAACAGCGCATATTAATCCTCGATTTTGGCTCTCAAGTTACCCAATTGATCGCTCGCCGAGTCCGTGAAATTGGTGTTTATTGTGAACTTTGGCCGTGGGATGTATCAGAAGAAAAAATCAAACAGTTTAATCCTAAAGGTATTATATTATCAGGTGGTCCAGAAAGTACTACCGAACAAAATAGCCCACGCGCACCTGAATATGTTTTTAGCGCTGGCGTGCCAGTGCTTGGTATCTGCTATGGTATGCAAACTATGGCGATTCAAGTGGGTAAGGGCGGACAAGTTACAGCATCTAATCAACGAGAGTTTGGTTATGCTAAAGTTGATATTGTTGCAAAATCAAAATTAACAGACGGTATTTTAGATAGCACCAATGATGCTGGTATAGAGCAACTTGATGTCTGGATGAGTCATGGTGATAAAGTTACTTCATTACCTGACACATTTACCTTAATTGGGCAAACAGAAACTTGTCCTTTCGCCATTATGGCCAACGATGAAAAACAGTTTTATGGCGTACAATTCCATCCTGAAGTTACTCATACCATTAAAGGATTAGAGTTATTAACGCGTTTTGTCATTGATATTTGTCAGTGTGAAAAATTATGGACGCCATCTTCAATTATTACTGATGCAATTGCCCGTATAAAAGAAAAAGTTGGTAAAGATAAAGTATTACTTGGCTTATCTGGTGGTGTAGATTCTTCGGTTACAGCTTTATTATTACATCAAGCAATTGGCGACCAGTTGACCTGTGTGTTTGTCGATCATGGCTTATTACGCTTAAACGAAGCAAAACAAGTCATGGACATGTTTGGTGATAAATTTGGCTTAAATATCATCGCTATTAACGCCGAAGATCGGTTTATGGCTGCGTTAAAGGGTGAAGCTGATCCTGAAGCTAAACGTAAAATCATTGGCCGTGAATTTGTTGCTGTTTTTGATGAAGAGGCGGCAAAATTAAAAGATGTCAAATGGCTTGCTCAAGGTACCATCTATCCAGATGTGATTGAATCAGCTGCGGCCGATACCGGTAAAGCTCATGTGATTAAATCTCATCATAATGTTGGTGGTTTACCTGAAGATATGAAAATGGGGCTAGTCGAGCCATTAAGAGAATTATTTAAAGATGAAGTACGTAAAGTTGGTTTAGAACTTGGCTTACCTTACGAAATGCTTTATCGTCATCCATTCCCTGGACCGGGTTTAGGAGTGCGTGTTCTTGGTGAAGTGAAAAAAGAGTATTGTGATTTACTACGCAAAGCCGATGCTATCTTTATCGAAGAACTTTATAAAGCTGACTTATACCACAAAGTCAGTCAAGCATTTACCGTATTTTTACCGGTGCGTTCAGTTGGAGTCATGGGCGACGGACGTAGGTATGATTGGGTTGTCTCACTACGAGCAGTTGAAACTGTAGACTTTATGACCGCCCACTGGGCACATTTGCCATATGACTTTTTAGGGCGAGTATCAAATCGAATTATTAACGAAGTTAATGGTATTTCCCGTGTGGTTTATGATATTAGTGGAAAACCGCCAGCAACCATCGAATGGGAATAATTTCATTTATCATTTATCACACTAATAAAAGCCCTGTTAAGCAGGGCTTTCGTTTTTGTCCCAAATGTATGTCAATTAACTATCTCAATCTATAAATATATATCTTTTTTCACGTAAAAACTTTCTAATCATTAATAATCGTGTTTAAAATAAACATGATACACAATAAAATTTTTCATATTGATAGATAAGGAATAGTGAATGAAAGGAAGAATAAGTTATATTGTTGTGATAATTGGTATGTTGTTTATCTTTTCTGTACAAGCTAAAAATGAACTTAAAACGAGTGGTAAGTGGGTTTATGGTGAAGTTTTAGATGTCACAACTAAGCAGAATAAAGATTTAGCAATCACAGCTGATTTTGATCGTTTTTCATCAACTCCTGATGTTTTATTAGGTGTTAGTTGTGAAAGTAATATTATTTCGATAATAATTATGAATGAATTAATAACACCAAAAACGCAGTGGACATTTATTTTTACGGTAGATGGTAAAGAGTTAAGCCAACAAAAATTAAAGTTTGATGATAAAATTCTATTCAGTAATTTTGATCATCTGTTCTATCAAAGTTTAAAAGATAAAAAAATGTTATTGGTTAAAGCATTTAATAAAACTAAAACTGTTAATATGAAATTTAGCTTAGATGGGTTCAATCAGGCGTTCATGCCAATAGAAACGCATTGTAAGAATAAATAGTTAAAAAATATTACTATTGGATTTTCAACTTTAAACTCAATACATTTACGCTAAATAATTAGCGTAAAAATTTAAATCGATAACTACTTTATTGCTGTTTACTATTGGTATTATCCTCAGGTGCTTGTGTCGTTGGGGATATATTATTATATGTTTCTTTATGGTCTCCTTCGCATTCATAAACGGTAATACAGCCTGAAAGTAATAAGGTTGAAATTAATATCATGATAAACTTCATTGCAATTACCTATAATAAAAAGCGCAGCTAGTAATTAAATTACACATTCCAAAAGTAATAATTAATAAGTAATATTTCATGGTTATATTCTCTTTTTGTTGCATGGAAAATTATTAAAATTGTTTTAAATCAATTCGATGTTTTTATTAAGTCACTCATTAATAAATAATAAGGGTATAACCAGACAGACATCTCATTTTAAATAAAGCTGTTTGTATGATTAGATGCTTATTTTTAATTTGATTGATTCTTTGAGTACTAACTTTAAATTGGTATGGATGTTTGAATTTTAGTTATCCTAATTAAAATATTTTTTATTTATGGTTAAAAAAAGTATTTTTCATTAATTGAGTTGATTGAAAAATCATGTTTTTATATTCACGACCTTCTTACGCCCCGCTTGCCAATAGTTATCAGGAATATGCAATTAACAAGGCGACCAATCCCATAAAGATTAATATTAGATTGGCAAAGTAGATAAATCGGATTTCGTGTTTAGTTAATTGAT
>NZ_JAFNOU010000005.1:0-237781 GCF_026536125.1 Gilliamella sp. B3783 | reverse complement strand
GTGTTTGGGAGTCATCACTGCAATATTAATCCATATGAGTTATTGTGTAGCCGGTGTGGCAGTACTGATTGCTGCTACGCCATTATTGTATAATGTATTACGCTATGCGGGCGCCGCTTACTTATTATGGCTTGGCATTAAAGCATTACTTGCTAAACAGACCAATACTACTTATGTCAGTCAACAATTAATTGACAAACAAATGTCCGCTAAATCCGCGTTTATGCAAGGGTTGTTGTGTAACTTGCTTAATCCTAAAGCAACGTTATTTTTTCTAGCTATTTTTACCCAAGTATTAAATGCTAACTCGTCAACCACCGACAAATTGCTAGTTGCATTTATCATTTGGATAGAAGCCGTATTATGGTGGCCTTTTGTGGTTTTCATCTTTCAAACACAAGCAGTTCAACGACACTATTTTAAAATGCAATTAATTATCGATAAATTATTGGGGGTAATTTTAATCACATTGGGCATAAAAGTAGCTTTTGGGTTATAAATTATTATGTATTGATGTTTAAAGGCTTGAAATACCACAAATGCTTTAATGTCATACCTTTCTTTTTTGAATATTCAATCGTTAATTGATAAAATATCAGTAATCTGACTTTTTATAATCATCTTACGTTGTTATTACCGATTATAACTTCATTTTATTCATATTAAATGCGTTAGGCTTGTTGAAAATGGACAAATTATTACAATATGGTCGTGAGCTACTTGAATTAGAACTTTACGAAGCTCAAAAACTACCGAACCGACTCGGACAAGATTTTATTAAAGCTTGTCAGCTGATTTTAACAACAAAAGGCAAAGTTGTTGTGTCAGGTATTGGGAAATCTGGGCATATTGGTAAAAAAATTGCGGCTTCACTTGCCAGCACTGGTAGCCCAGCTTTTTTCATGCATCCTTCCGAAGCACTACATGGTGATCTAGGTATGGTGACCGAAAATGATGTTGTTATCTTAATTTCTTATTCTGGTCGGGCAAAAGAATTTAATTTTATTATCCCTATCCTTACAGCAATGAATGTGCCTATTATTGCAATTACAGGTGGGTTAGATTCACCATTAGCTAAATCTGCTCAGGCTGTGCTTGATATTTCAATTGAAAAAGAGGCCTGCCCTATGGGACTTGCACCGACTTCGAGTTCGACCAATACCTTATTAATGGGCGATGCGCTTGCTATAGCGGTTATGCGTGCTCGAGGTTTTAAAGAAGAAGATTTTGCACGCTCTCATCCTGCGGGGAGTTTAGGCGCTAAATTACTTAATCATGTTAAAGATGTTATGCGACAGGGCGATTCAATTCCAAAAGTACCACAAACGGCAACCGTATTGGATGCTATGTTAGAATTAAGCCGAACTGGCGTGGGTTTAGTTGCAATCTGCAAAAATAATAATAAAATTGTTGGCGTATTTACTGATGGGGATTTACGCCGTTTATTACTCAAAAATGGAACATTGCAAGACAGCATTACAGACGTGATGACCAGCCCAGGATATCAAATCCCCGAAAATTGGAAAGCAGTAGAGGCTTTAAAATCATTTAATGACCACAATATTACAGCTGCACCCGTTGTAAATACCGAAGGTGAATTAGTCGGTGCGTTAAATATTCATGATTTACACCAAGCAGGAATAAGCTAGAAAACTATTACAAATACTTATTGCAAAAAGGTACTATCTATTGAGATAATTACCGACCTAAATTTTTGTCGTTAGACGGAGATCCAAGAAAAGTTACACAGTTAATGAAGTAAATGATTCAATCAGTCATGAACATTAACATTGTGTTGTATATTTTAACCAAAATTAATAGATGATGAAACTACAATGGCAGAAAAGCGAAATATCTTTCTAATTGGCCCAATGGGGGCTGGAAAAAGCACTATAGGCCGACAAATTGCACAACAGTTGGGCATGGAATTTTTCGACTCAGATCAAGAGATTGAAAAACGTACTGGTGCTGATATTGCATGGATTTTTGATTTAGAGGGTGAAGACGGATTCAGAGCCAGAGAAGAAAAAGTTATTAATGAATTAACTGAAAAACAAGGTGTAGTATTAGCTACCGGCGGTGGTTCAGTATTATCAAAAGAGACCCGTAATCGATTATCAGCACGTGGCATTGTTGTTTATTTAGAAACAACTATTGAAAAACAAATGGCAAGGACGCAAAAAGACAAACGTCGTCCATTATTACAAGGTGGTAATACTCCAAGAGAACTTTATGAAGAATTAGCAGGTGAACGTGAACCTCTTTATGAAGAAATTGCGGATATTACTATTAAAACAGATGAACAAAGTGCCAAAGGTGTTGCGGGTTATATCATTGAAAAAATAGAGCAAATTTAAGCCATTTATTTAAATAATAATGGTTAGTCATAAAGCATTAAACCTTTTGGATAGGTTAAGGAGCAAGTATGCGTGTAGATAGAGATGACCGTTATATAACAGAACAACCTAGTAAGGACGCTAAGCCCTCGTTGACATTGCCAAGTTTTTTACAAGATTTTCCAAGAAAAAAATTAATTATTCTTGGTTTGGCAATCGTTATTATTCTGTTATTACTTAGTTTAATTATCTTTCGATCTTCTTCACGTAAAAATGAGCCGACGCTTGTAACGCCTCCTGAAGTGAATAGTGTAAGTTCAGCTGATGCCAATACTACGCCTGTCACTGACGGACTAAACAGTCCAGCGACAAATGCAATGCCAACAGAAAGTGCTGGCGTTGCAACCCAGACACCAACTGAAAATGCGTTAAATCAAACAAATACGCAACAACAACTGGATATTCCTAGCGATACAGGTAGCGACTTAGCGAACACATATACGCCAACTGCTCCTTCAGTTAATCGTGATATAACAACGTCAACAAATAGAACGACAACAATTAATGACATTAACGGTAGAACCCATGTTTCACACCAAACAGATAGTCATAATCGAAAATCAACTAATAGAAAAGACGAAAAAACCAATACCGCTAAAAATGCCAAGATAGGAAACGATCGTTATACAATTCAGCTTAGTGCTTCTAAATCGGCTGAAGGTCTAAGAAAACTTGTAAAACAAAATAATATTACTGATTATCATATTTATGAAACTAAACATAAAAATGGTACGTGGTTCATTTTAATCAAAGGCAATTATTCATCAAGAGATGAAGCTCATAAAGCGATGAAATCTTTACCAGCAGCACTCCAAAAAGATAAACCATGGGTTAAATCTGGAGCCGCTATTAACAAAGAAAAAATTGCAAACAACTAAAGGATATCGTTCATTTATCCGACTACAAAGAAAAACTAGGAGTAACCGTTGAAAAAGCAACGAGCCTTTTTAAAATGGGCAGGAGGAAAATATGAGCTTGTGGACACAATTAGGCGATATCTCCCTGAAGGCGATCAATTAATTGAACCTTTTGTTGGTGCTGGATCAGTATTTTTAAATACACATTATAAAAGCTATATTTTAGCTGACATCAATCATGATCTGATTGCATTATTTAACTTGTTAAAATCCAGCCCAGATCAATTTATTAATGATCTTAAATTATTATTTACTCATCAGAATAACCAGTCTGATGCCTTTTATCAACTGCGTGATGTATTTAATCATAGTAAAGATCAATATATACGTTCACTATTATTTGTTTATTTAAATCGACATGGTTATAACGGCTTATGCCGTTATAATAATAGTGGTTTTTTTAATGTACCATTTGGTCGTTACAAAACTATCTATTTTCCAGAAAGAGAACTCTATTTTTTTGCTAAAAAAGCTCAAAATGCCCAATTTATTTGTGCTCCTTATTATGAAGTAATGAAAAAAGCTAAACAAAATTCCGTAATTTATTGTGACCCTCCTTACCTTTCAGCGGGTGATTCGGCGGGTTTTACAGCCTATTATTCGAATAATTTTGGCTTTGAAGAACATAAAAAGTTATCGCAACTTGCTGAAAATATCGCCTATCAAAATGATATTCCGGTTCTTGTATCTAATCATGATACTTCTTATACAAGAAGCTTATATAAAAAAGCACGTCATCTTTATCGGGCCGAAATGCGTCGTTCGATTAGCTGTGCTGGTGAAGGGCGAAAAAAAATTGACGAGATTTTAGCACTATATCAAAAATCTTAAACGACAGGGATGAGCTTTTAGCACAAGAGGTTTTATCATGAAAGAATTTATTATAGCCCCATCAATATTATCTGCTGACTTTGCTCGGCTTGGTGAGGATACTCAAAAAGTACTTGATGCAGGAGCAGATGTTGTTCATTTTGATGTAATGGACAATCACTTTGTTCCCAATCTTACCATGGGCAGTATGTTTTGTAAGGCTCTGCGCGATTTTGGTATAACAGCACCGATAGATGTCCATTTAATGGTTACCCCTGTTGAGGAGCTGATTATTTCATTTGCTAAAGCAGGTGCAACGAATATTTCTATTCATCCAGAAGCGACTATCCACTTAGATCGTTCTTTACAATTAATCAAAGATCATGGCTGCACAGCGGGTATTGTGCTTAATCCTGCTACACCTTTAAACTACTTAGATTATGTGATGGATAAAGTCGATATTATTTTAGTAATGGGCGTAAATCCTGGTTTTGGTGGGCAATCATTTATTCCATCAACATTGAAAAAACTACAACAAGTAAGAGAGCGTATTAATCAATCTAAACAAAATATTCGTTTAGAAATTGATGGTGGTGTAAAAGTTGATAACATTGCCGAAATTGCTAAAGCTGGTGCAGATATGTTTGTTGCAGGTTCAGCAATATTTAGTCAACCAGATTATAAAACAGTGATTGATGCAATGCGTAAAGCGCTATCAGGAGTAACTCATGCCTAAACTCGACGATATTCAAGCCATCGCCTTTGATCTGGATGGAACACTTGTGGATAGTGTTCCTGGACTTGCGCTTGCAGCCCAGCATATGCTTGCCGATTTAAAATTAAATACGATAACCAATGAACAGGTTAAAAACTTTGTAGGTAATGGCATTGATGTGATGTTAGAACGCATATTTAAAGCTATCAATGTCCAACCTTCCAATGAAATGTTTTCACAAGCCAAGGCACTCTTTAATCGACATTATGATAAGGTTATGGATGTAGAAACTAAGTTATTTCCACACGTCAAACAAACCTTAAAAGCATTACATGACAACCACTATCCACTTGCTTTAGTCACCAATAAACCTGCACAATTTTTGCCTGATTTACTGACTTCTTTAGGGATAAAAGAATACTTTTCGTTAGTCTTAGGGGGTGGTGATGTGATCAAATTAAAACCTCATCCAGCTGGACTTTATCAAGTGATGGCGACCTTTGGTCTATTTAGTGATCAATTATTATTTGTGGGTGATTCTCAAAATGACATTATGGCAGCTAAAAATGCACATTGCCCTACTGTAGCATTAAGCTATGGTTATAATTATGGAATATCGATTGCAACAAGTGATCCCGATTTCTTATTTGATGATTTTAAAGATATATTAACGTTATTACCTCATCCCAAAGCTGATGCAAAAAAATAATTAGCAAAAAACAGAGCATAAATAAATTAGGAATAAATTATGAGTAAACCGATTGTATTTAGTGGTGCACAACCTTCAGGAGAACTAACACTTGGCAACTATTTAGGTGCTTTAAAAAATTGGGTTGCGCTACAAAACGAATATGACTGCATTTACTGTATTGTCAATCAACATGCGATAACCGTAAGACAAGATCCACAAAAATTACGCAAAGCAACGCTAGATACAATGGCATTATATTTGGCATGCGGAATCGATCCACAAAAGAGCACTATATTTGTACAATCTCATGTTCCTGCCCATGCAGAATTAGGCTGGGCGTTAAACTGCTATACCTATTTTGGTGAACTTAGCCGCATGACGCAATTTAAGGATAAATCATCACGTCATTCAGAAAACATCAACGCAGGTCTATTTGATTATCCTGTACTTATGGCTGCTGATATTTTGCTATATCAAGCCAATTTAGTACCGGTTGGCGATGATCAGAAACAACACCTTGAGCTAACACGTGATATTGCTATGCGATTTAATGCACTTTATGGTGATGTTTTTACTGTACCAGAGCCATTTATTGCTAAAGTTGGTGCAAGAGTGATGTCATTACAAGAACCAACCAAAAAAATGTCTAAATCTGATGAAAACCGCAATAACGTGATCGGCCTACTTGAAAATCCAAAAGATGTGGAGAAAAAGATCAAACGTGCGATGACCGATTCTGACGAGCCACCAGTAGTTCGCTATGACTTAAAAAATAAAGTCGGCGTTTCTAATTTATTAGATATTTTAACTGGCGTTACAGGTAAACCGGTAGCAGAGCTTGAAAAAGAGTTTGAAGGAAAGATGTATGGTCATTTGAAAACGGAAGTAGCAACGCAAGTGATCGATATGTTAGCAACATTACAAGCCCGTTATCATGAGTATCGCAACGATGAAAATTATCTATTTTCTATTATGCGTGAAGGCGCTGAAAAAGCGCGCGCTAAAGCCGAGCCGACCTTGAAAAAAGTATACGATGTAATCGGTTTTGTTTAATAGCGAGTCGAATAAATAGCACGAATTAAGGGTAAACTTAAACAATATTAATTGACATAAGTACGCTTGTCATAAGATGGCAAGCGTAGTAAAGTCATTTAACGATGATAGGTCTGTTATGAAAATTATTATTCTAGGTGCAGGACAAACCGGCAGTGCATTAGCTGAGTATCTGGTTACCGAAAAACAAAACGATGTTACTGTCGTTGATGAAGATCATGACAAACTGCAATCACTACAAGAACGCTTTGATTTACAAGTTATTTTAGGAAAATCTTCATACCCTCAGGTATTAGAAAGCGCCGGTGCCGAATCCGCTGATATGCTTGTTGCTGTAACCAATTCTGATGAAGTTAATATGATGGCCTGTCAAATTGGTCATGTCATGTTTAAAATACCGCAAAAAGTTGCCCGTATTCGAGCACCTGAATATAACGACGAAAAATATCCCTTCTTTAACAAAGATTGTATTAATATTGACCACATCATCGCACCCGAAAATTTAATCACTAATCATGTCAGCCGGTTAGTACAATATCCAGGCGCTTTACAATTTGCCTCTTTTTATGATAATCGTGTCTGTCTGGTTGCAGTCACTGCTTATTATGGCGGTGCATTAGTGGGCAGTGAATTATCTGAACTAAAAGAGCATTTACCGCATGTAGAAGCTCGAGTGGTTGCGATATATCGAAAAAATCGTTTTATTCGCCCAATCGGTTCAACCTTAATTGAAGCGGGTGATATGGTCTATTTTATTACCCCTCCGGTGAACATAAAAGCCGTAACAAGTGAATTACAACGCTTAGAAAAGCCCTATAAACGTATCATTATTAGTGGCGGAGGCGGTGTTGCTGTCGCTCTAGCCAAACGCTTAGAAAACGATTATCAAGTAAAGTTAATTGAACGTAATGCTCAACGAGCTGAGTTTATTGCTGAACAGTTGGTCAATACAACCGTATTACATGGCGAATCTTCAGACCAAGAACTCCTCTCACAAGAACAGGTAGAATTAACCGATCTCTTTATCGCTGTCACCAGTGATGATGAATCTAACATTATGTCATCAATGCTGGCTAAACGAATGGGCGCTAAAAAAGTGATTGTTTTGATTCAACGGCAAGCTTACCTAGAATTGATCAATGATAGTGTGATTGATATTGCTATTTCACCACAGCATGCCACAATCTCTGAGCTTTTAAGCCATGTAAGACAAACGGGTATCGTCAAAGTCGTTTCACTCAGACAAGGGGAATCCGAAATTATTGAAGTTGTGGCGAAAGGCAATAGTGATACATCAAAACTTGTTGGTAAAAATATCAATGGATTAAAATTACCTTCAGCTGCAACAATTGGTGCAGTAGTACGAGGTGAAGATGTGATTATTGTTAATACTGATTTAACTATTGAAGATAATGACCACTTAATCATCTTTTTACCTGATAGAAAAGCCATAACCGATATTGAAAGATTATTACAATAATCTTGTTTAAAACTGATACTCAGTTCATAATACACAAATTGTTTTGACTCGGGGTGTTTTTTGTTTGATACAAAAAACTGAGATTTTACCCGTTGAACCTGATCTGGATTATACCAGCGTAGGGAAGTCTAAGCCGTTAACCTTCTGATTGGCAAATTCTTCCTAACCTGTTATAAGTTGTATTAATCGTTAAGGAAAGAATATGTCAGAGATAAAAACCTTTCAGGCTGAGCACGCCACACCATTTATTCACCTTGTTAAGCAGCAACGCCCATTAGTGCATTGCATCACCAATGAGGTCGTGCAAAATTTTACCGCCAATATCTTACTGGCAATTGGTGCATCGCCAGCGATGATTATTGCCAAACAAGAAGTGAAATCATTTGTCGATATTGCCAATAGCTTATTAATCAATATTGGAACACTGCATAGCAATATTGCTGAAAGTATGCTGTTAGCTGCCGAACAAGCCCAACAAAGCCGAACACGCTGGGTGCTTGATCCGGTTGCCGTTGGACCTGCCTTAGCTTATCGCACTGATATCGCTCAACAATTATTAAAATACCAACCTACAGCGATTCGGGGTAATGCCTCTGAAATTTTAGCGCTAAATGGCGAACATTCTTCTTCTAAAGGTACCGATAGCCAAGATTCGACAACGGTTGCATTAACGGCAGCTCAACAATTGGCTCGTCGTTATCAAACCATTGTCGCCATGACAGGCGATATTGACTATATCACTGACGGCGAGAACACCTATCGCATTGCGGGTGGAGATATTGCATTAACGTCTGTTACCGGTACAGGTTGTTCATTATCCGCGATGGTTGCTGCGTTTATTGCTTGTGGTGCTGATAGTTTAGCTGCCACAGCCAGTGCTTGTTATATGATGAAAAAAGCTGGTGAGCGAGCCAATAAACAGCAAGGACTAGGCAGTTTTGCTGTGTCGCTTATCGATCAGCTTTCACTTTTTGTTGATGGTTCAAAATAGGGCAAGCAGATGAAAAAACAACTCGATTTAACCCTCTATTTAGTGCTCGATCCGCAATTGTGTGGCGGTATTCAAGGTATGCTTAATACCACCAAAATTGCCATCGAAAATGGTGTAACTACCGTACAATTAAGATCAGAACAAGAACTATCAGGTAAAGATTGGTATCATGCAGCTATGCAGCTCAAACACCTTTTAAAAGACACACCAGTACCGCTACTTATTAATGATCATGTCGATATCGCATTAGCGATAGACGCTGACGGCGTACATATTGGACAGCGTGATCTACCTGTTGCCGTTACTCGTCAATTAATCGGTGCAAATAAATGGCTCGGCTTTTCTGTTAGTAATCAACAACAACTTGATGCCGTTGAATGGCAATTGGTTGATTATTTGGGTATTGGGCCAATCTTCCCAACTTCAACCAAAAAAGATGCGGCCTCCGCCATAGGTACTGCACAATTAGCTGAACTTGTGAAACTCAAACAGTGTCCTGCGGTTGCCATTGGCGGAATTGGTTTATCCAATGTCACTGAGGTCATAAAAACTGGTATTGAAGGTGTCGCAGTAGTATCCGCTATTTGTGGTCAAGCAGATATTGCTAATGCCAGTCAATCGCTACTGACCAAAATTCAACAAGCAAGATAGGAAATCAAAGAATGACAACAGTTGCATTAACCATTGCCGGCTCCGATCCTAGCGGTGGCGCGGGTATACAAGCAGATTTGAAAACCTTTTCGGCGTTAGGTGCTTATGGCATGTCAGTGATCACCGCATTAACCGCACAAAGCACGCAAGGCGTCGATGCTGTTTTACCTGTCTCGCCTGAATTTGTAGAAGCCCAATTTAATACTCTGTATCAGGATATCAATATTGATAGTGTAAAAATGGGCATGTTAATGAATAAAGAGATTGTGACAGTGGTTCATCATCTCTTAAAAAAACATCCGATTGCCAACATCGTACTTGATACTGTCATGGTGGCTAAAGGCGGTCATCCACTACTGAAATCTGATGCGGTGAATGCAATCCGTGAATTACTCTTACCATTAGCCACCGTTATCACCCCGAATCTACCAGAAGCGGCTGCCCTGCTCGATTGTCAAGAAGCCCAAAATGAGGACGAAATGCAGGCACAAGGACATGCCTTGCTAAAATTAGGTTGTAAAGCGGTATTAATCAAAGGTGGGCATTTACTTAGTCAAGAAAGCCCAGATTATTTAATTACTCCAAACCAAACAATTAGAATGGTATCGCCTCGTATCCAAACTAAAAATACGCATGGTACAGGATGCACTTTATCAGCTGCAATTACCGCATTATTACCGCAACACAGCTTGCCAGATGCCATTCAACAAGCAAAGAACTACTTACAAGGTGCAATTAGTCATGCCGATGATTTATCGATTGGCAAAGGAATTGGTCCAACCCACCATTTTTATCAATGGTGGTAAAAGCTAGCGAGCAAAATAATGGATTACTTGATGCTTGATTACCCGTTATTAGGGAAAATCATGACAGTTTGAGAGTTGAACGGGTGTGGGATTGCCAAGCTTTGCAATCCCACATAGGATTATTTAACATCTTCGGCTTTATTTGTACTGCAATAAAGTGTATTTTCATGAGATACGTTATTGCCGTATTTATCCTCAGAATAAAAAATCCAACAGCTTTTCATCGATGAGTCAATTTTTTGCACCAATTTAACCCTACTTCCAGAGTAGTCACAACGAACATAAAAGTTCTCATTAGGTTTAAATTGTTCAACCTCCCAGATAAACTGATATTTTTTAACGCCATTCTTTTTACTTAGCAAACGTTGATGGGGTCTTTGTATCGCCGCCGGATCGTCTAGATAAACATTAATACCCCAAAAGTCCTGTGAAAGGATAGTCTTATCGATATCAGAAGCATCAGCATATTTGCTCTTACCAATCAGGTCCCAACCTTCTGGCATGTTTACCATTTTTTCTCGAACATCGATCGATTTTGGGCAATCAATTTGGTAAGCATTGACGGTAAAAACCATTGCAAACCCGACAATGATTGTAACGATCGCATTTAACGTTTTTCCTTGCATATTGTTCATCCTTTTAAAATTTTTAGGCACATAATCAATTATTTTAGCCTAATTGAGTGAAAATCATGATGAAATAGAGTGTTAAACTAGGGGGATTGCAATGACTAGCGATCCCACATAACATTAATGATTATCACCCCTTTTATTGGTACTGCAATAAAGTGTGTGTTCACTATTTATCTCATTACCAAGCTCATCTAAAGAGACGTCAGTCCAGCAGCTTTTCATCGATGTATCAATTTTTTTTACTAATACAACCTCACTGTTATAATAGAAACATGAAGCATAATAACGATCAGTATCTTCAGGTCGTAAACTTACGTCCCATTCATTGCGATATTTCTTAAAACCTTTCTTGTTATTCAGCACATAATCCTCAGATTTTTGTACCACTAAAGGCTCTCCCAAAAAAACACCTACACCGGTAGATTTATGTGAAATGTTTTTCACAAAACCACTATTCCAAAATTCTTCCCTATCAGCTGCCCCCCATCCGTCTGACATGTTTTCAACTTTTTCTTTAACATCAATCGATTTTGGACAATCAATTTGGTAAGCATTGACGGTAAAAACCATTGCAAACCCAACAATGATTGTAACGATCGCATTTAACGTTTTTCCTTGCATATTGATTATCCTTTTAAGCATTGCAGGTAAATAACATTTTGAAATATTGAATATTTACGGCAATTATGGCGAAAATATCGACTTAGTCAAGTAGATTTAATCATTGATAATTGCATCTATCATTATCATGATTTTGAGTGGGGTTTTATTGAGATTGCTTTAAGTGAAATACATTGCAACCATGAATAGTCAACAAAAATATAGCAGAAAACAAAAAAGGGATTTTAGCGAAAATCCCCTTTTAATTTGACTTAATATTTTGCCACATGCTACACAGTAAAATCACCGGATAGTTATCTACCATTAAACTGATTAAAATTAATATGAAATACCCACAAACTCATAACCGGCTTCATTGACTGCTGCAATTGCTGCTTCTTGCGAAATGCTACCCCCCTCAATATCAACTTCATGTTTGGCTAAATCAACCGTCACCTTAGCTTTGGGATCGATATCGTTAATCGCCTTAGTAATGGCTTTAACACAATGCTGACAACTCATATTATCGACTATTAATTTCATGATAAACCTCTCTAATCAATCTGATAAAATCTATTATTGAATAAAAATTCAATTAACATCATTTAAACGTTACACAAAGAACCATTCTTTTAAATAATTGTTTTCGGTTGTACCTATATAGCATTATATATAACTAATTTTTAATAAGTTCAAGCTGAGTTTTATTAATAACTTTGTATAGCTAAAGAAGGCAATATTTTTTATTATTTAATGTAACTTTATCAAAGGAAAGAACATAATCAATATTTTGCTCTAGAGTCATAGTTTTACCACGAATACAAAAAGAGTAACGTTCATACCAGACGGTTGACCATAAACGCCAATTTTTATTATTTGACCAGCAGGTAAGTAAACTTGATTAGCTTTATTTTTGCCTTTCACCTTTATGTTCATTCCCAAATTTTTTACTTTTGGTCTATTTGTTGTTTTACCTTCAGTATATAGATAACCAAAATTAGGTTTTATTATATCAAAATTGATAATACTAAAATGATACCAACTATCATAATCCCCTACAAGCATAACCCTTGCCCTTGGTTCATTAGCACTTGGCTCTACATATTGGATAACTTTTTTATAGTCCATAAGGCTACAACCAGTTAATTAAATTAGTATAATTAAAAGAAAAATTTGACTAAATAGTTTTTCATAAATCATCCAACTTATACAGTAATCGCATTACACGCATACTAGATTATTTCTATTCTATACAAAGTTATTATAATTACGTTTCTTCTAGTTAGAATCTAATGTTAATACAACAAACTATCCTTGTTATATTGATAATATTCACCTCTTTTGAGCATTAAATCTTATATTTCAAATACAGCCCAGTTTAATTTATACAGTGAAAATTATGGCAATAATTAGAATAATTATCGATTTATGTTATTTTCCAATACAAAACGAACTAAATATCCGTCCAAGTAAATCATCCGAAGTAAATTGACCCGTTATTTCACTTAAAGCTTCTTGTGCTAACCTTAATTCTTCAGCTAATAGTTCACCTGCATGAAATGTCGTGAGTTGGTACTTACCGTTATTTAAATGTTCAGCGGCTTTTTCTAGTGCCTGTAAATGGCGACGACGGGCTAAAAATCCACTTTCTGTGCTACTGGTATAGCCCATGGCTTGTTTAAGATGTTCACGTAATAGTTCAATACCCTCACCTGTCCGTGCAGAAAGTTGAATCAGTGAGTAGCCATTTACTTCACTAAGACCAAGTCGTTCACCCGTAAGATCAGCTTTATTACGGATAACTGTCATCGGTATATTCTTAGGTAAACGTTCAATAAACTCAGGCCATAATTTTTCTGGGTTGGTTTCGGTTGTTGTAGTACTATCAACCATAAATAGTACGCGATCAGCTTGGTTTATTTCTTGCCAAGCCCGTTCAATACCAATACGTTCGACTTCGTCACTGGCTTCACGTAGCCCTGCTGTGTCAATAATATGCAATGGCATGCCATCAATATGAATATGTTCACGTAACACATCACGGGTAGTGCCGGCGATATCAGTAACAATAGCCGCATCGCGCCCTGCTAATGCATTAAGTAAGCTCGATTTACCAGCATTGGGGCGCCCTGCTATGACAACTTTCATACCATCACGTAATAACGAACCTTGCTTCGCCTCTTGTCTGACTTCATTTAACCGAATAATCACTTCATTAAGCTGAGTTTCAATTTTGCCATCAGATAAAAAGTCTATTTCTTCTTCGGGAAAATCGATGGCAGCTTCAGTAAAAATCCTTAAATGAATTAACGATTCAACCAATGCATTAACTTTTTGTGAAAATACCCCTTGTAATGATGAAATTGCCGATTTTGCAGCTTGCTCAGAACTGGCATCAATCAAATCGGCTATCGCTTCCGCTTGTGCCAGATCCAATTTATCATTCATAAAAGCACGTTCGGAAAATTCACCAGGTCTTGCTATACGCACGTCAGCAATTTCTAAAATACGTTTCAACAGTAGATCTAAAATAACGGGTCCACCGTGGCCTTGAAGTTCAAGTACATCTTCACCAGTAAATGAATGTGGATTGGGGAAGAATAAAGCAATGCCTTCATCTAACGTTGTCCCGTCAGAAGCTAAAAAAGGTAGATAGTGCGCATATCGTGGCTTAGGTAAAATGCCTAAAACTGCTTTGGCAACCTCTTGAGCTTTAGGGCCAGAAATACGCAATATACCAACCCCACCACGACCAGGCGGTGTTGCTTGTGCAACAATTGTATCTGATTTCATATTGTTCTTTTTTCTAAAAAATTAAAAAGCAATGTGTTCATCATACCATGTACACATTGCAAATACAGTATTTGTCGAGTGTTTACCGTTAGCAAACTAGCAAAATCATTGTTCGGTCATCAACAAATTATTGATAAATTAATTAGTTTGGGAGTATGCAGCATGACCATTTTTTTATGGTTGTGACTGTCTTGGATCGTTGGGATGATCGAAGAGCCATGAATTAAGTAATGCCAGTGGTTCTCGGATCAATGCTAAATATCTATCAACGTTGTCATAACTTAAATGACTTGATAAACCAGATACATCTTCGATACCAAATCGTTTAGCTAACATTATAGAGCGTAATAGATGAAAATCGTTAGTCGCAATTACGGTTTTACTTGGTGGTAAAATATTAAGTACATTATGTATTTGTTCCACTGTACGTAGTGATTTATCTTCAATATAGATTCTTGATAAATCAATGCCTTTATTGAGCAAATAACGAGCCATCACACTGGCTTCTGTAGCTGACTCATCTTGACCTTTACCACCACAAACGATGACTTTAGTTTCGGTATTATCGTTTAAATAATTTACTGCCGAATCTAAGCGAACTTGTAAACTGGGTGATGCTTCTGCTGGGTTACCAACTACTTGAGCGCCTAAGACAATCAACACATCAGCGTGACTCTCAGGTTTTTTAAGTGCATAAAGATAAATAACAATATTACAAATAATGAAATATGTTAAAACAACCAATACACCATATTTAATAAATTTTAGCATTTAGATTCACACCCTTTTTTATAACAGTATTGAAAATGGTCATTAACCAATCCCATCGATTGCATAAAAGCGTAACAGATCGTCGAACCAACAAAACTAAAGCCTCTTTTTTTTAACGCTTTAGACATTTTATCTGATATATCAGTAGTAATAGGAACTTCGCTTATATCGTTGAAATGATTAATGATTGGTTTGCCACCCACAAATGACCAAATAAATTGTGAAAAATCTTCACCATTATTTTGCATTGCAAGATAAGCTTTAGCATTTTTTATAATACTATTAAGTTTTAATTTATTTCGAATTAATCCCTTATTTGTAAGTAATTTATCGATATCTTGCGCTGTTAATTGAATAATCTTTTTAGGATCAAAATTAAAAAAACAGCGACGATATTCATCACGTTTTTTTAGTACGGTAATCCAAGATAAGCCTGCTTGCTGACCTTCCAAACAAATTTTTTCAAATAATTTAAGACTATCGTATTGTGCAATACCCCACTCATTATCATGATAGTCAATATACAACGAATCATTTGAAACCCAACTACAACGTGTTATTTCATTATTTTTCATCAAGTTATTACCTAATAAATGAATTTTTTTAATATTCATTTAAAAAAAACATTATACATAATTTAGCTATAGTAAATTATAAATCAAATAGTCGGTTTTATAACATCCATTAAATTTTTTTATGATAAAAAAAAACACATTTTTTTGTGGCAAAATGAGCGCTTTATATTTAGTTTTAATCAAAAAAAGTATATTTTTTTATTATCTATCTTAATTTAACAATAATTATAAGGTCTTTTCATGAGTCAATCTGAAATCAATGCGCAGTGGCAACCCAATGCCCGGCCATTAAACAGTAAGGATTTAAAAACATTAGTTTTATCCTCTTTAGGGGGAACGTTAGAATTTTATGACTTTGTTATCTATGCGCTATATATTGATACCATTGTCAAACCACTCTTTTTACCCCACACTTTATCGCCATTGACGTTAGATCTTTTCGCATGGGGTATCTTCGCTGCTGGTTATTTGGTAAGGCCTGTTGGTGGCATTATTATGGCGCACTTTGGCGATAAAGTAGGACGTAAAAAAATGTTCACTTTAAGTGTCGCAATGATGGCATTACCGACATTTATCATTGGTGTTTTACCTACTTATGAAATGATAGGCATTTTTGCACCATTATTGCTATTAGTGATGCGTATGCTGCAAGGCGCAGCTATTGGTGGTGAAATGCCAGGTGCATGGGTGTTTATTGCCGAACATGTGCCAAAACAGCGCTATGGTTTAGGTGTCGGCACATTAACATCAGGCATTACGGGTGGAATTATGCTTGGCTTTATTGTCACTATCATTATCGATCTTTATTTTACCAAAGAAAATATTTTAGATTATGCTTGGCGAATTCCATTTATTATTGGCGGTATTTTTGGTGTGATCTCAGTTTATTTACGTCGATTTCTTTCAGAAACACCAATTTTTAAAGAATTAGCTGCACGGAAAGCTATTGAAAAAAATATCCCTGTTGTTACTGTATTAAAAAAACATAAAACAGCTTGTATCATTGTTGCACTGTTAACATGGTCATTATCAACTGCAATTATGGTTGGAATATTAATCACGCCAGGACGAATTGTTGGTGGAATGTACCACTTTGCCAATCTTGATTGGCGCATTGGTGGCTGTATTGCGGCTTTGACACTAACAATAGGCTGTGTTATTTCTGGTTGGCTTGATGATAAATTAGGAACAAGTAAAACAGTCGTAATAACCTGGGGCGGACTTGCGATTGCCAGTATCATTTTCTATAGTTCACTGACTGCTGATATGTCGTTAGCAAAACTGTACTGCCTTTGGGCGATATTTGGACTATTTATTGGTTCAATTGCCATGACGCCAATTATTGGTACCAGAACATTTCCACCAGCTATTCGTTATTCGGGTTTATCGTTTTCCTACAATTTGGCATATGCATTATTTAGTGCCATCACACCAACGTTGACCATTTATTTATTAAGTCCTGACCATTTATTAGGTGAATATAGTTATTTAGGTGCAGGCATTTATATTTCGTTTGTCGCACTAATTGCGGTTGCCGTAGGTTTTTACCCTTTGGCTCAAAAAGGCTGGCAAAACGAAGCAGATCAGTAATCATTTTAGTAAAAAAAAGCAGATCAAACCGATCTGCTTTTTCATTAAGTTGTCACTTTAAAATTTGAATAGTATTATCGCATTGTTACAAATTCTTCAGCCGCAGTTGGATGAATAGCAACAGTGTTATCAAAATCTTTTTTGGTTGCACCCATTTTAAGCGCCACAGCAAAACCTTGCAGCATTTCGTCCATACCATAACCCATACCATGAATTCCGACAATTTTTTCGTCTTTACCAACACACACTAACTTCATTCGGCATGGTTGGCGATGCGTTGTGACCGCAGTATACATTGCAGTAAAAGTTGAGGTATATACTTTTACATTTTGCTCACCAAATTGCGCAATGGCTTCAGGTTCAGTTAAACCAACCGTACCTATTGCTGGATGAGTAAATACAACTGTTGGAATATTAGTATAGTCTAAATGTTCATCCACTTTATTATTAAATAATCGTTCAGATAAGCGGCGTCCAGCTGCAACGGCAACAGGTGTTAGAGCGATAGCACCTGTATCATCGCCAACAGAATAAATACCAGGAACATTGGTATTTTGATATTTGTCGACCATAACAAAGCCATTATCATTAGTTTTTACCCCTGCTGCGGATAAGTTTAGATCGTTGGTTGCTGGTTCTCGACCAATTGCCCAAATCACACAATCAACAGTATAACTTTCGCCATTTTCTAACGTTAATGTTAATGAATTATCACTATTTTTAGTAACAGACTGAGGAATAGCAAACGTATGCAAAGTTTGGCCTTCTGTCTTAATAACCTCCATTAATGTCTCAACAATAAGTGGATCAAAAGAACGTAATGGTGTCGCTTTACGAATAAATTGATGAGTTTGTGCGCCTAATGAATGTAATACACTGGCAATTTCACAAGCTATATAACCCGCACCCACAACTGCAACACGCTTTGGTAATGCTTTCAATGCAAAAAAGCCATCAGAAGTAATACCATACTGCGCACCAGGAATGTTAGGTATAGTTGGTTTACCACCAACTGCAATTAAAATATGATCCGCGCTATAACATTCACCATTTACTTCAACCGTATGTGAATCAATAAATTTAGCATATCCTTGAATCACATCTACCTTATTTTTACGTAGCACGTTATCATAAGATTGATGAATACGATCAATATAAGCGCTTCGACTTGAGATTAATTTGTCCCAATTAAATTGATTTATCGTTGTATCAAATCCATAATCTGGACCATAATGTTTTATTGCTTCGGCAATTTGCGCACCATACCACATCACCTTTTTAGGTACACAACCAACATTAACGCAAGTACCACCTAATAATTTTGCTTCAATAATTGCGCATTTTTTTCCGTATGACGCCGCTCTGTTAACTGACGCAATACCGCCACTACCACCACCGATGGCAATATAATCATAATGTTTCGTCATTCAATATCCTTAATATTCGTTGTCTTCATTTAGCTATAGCTTTGCACAAACGAGATAATAAAAAAAGTATTAAATTTAAAATTTAATGATAGTTATTAACGATTAATCATTAATCGTTGGTTAATCGTTATAATAAAATTAAAACCGGCAAAATTGAAAATATGAATGAATTTAGTGGAATAACAATGAAGGAGATAGTTATATCTCGCTTCATTTAATTTTGATTGAATATCAAGTCGCTAATTAACTTGATTATTTGCTACATTTATCTTTAACTTTAACTTTAACTGGCTGAGATGTTTTTTTATCAAGAATTTCCAGATTACAGTATCCACCTTCTATCTTGAAATTAATTTTATAGTTTTTTCCTTCTTCTGCCATAAATTGTTTAGTTTCAGCGTAACAATATTCACTATTTGCAACATCATAATTGCTTGCTATGGAAACAAACTTATTAGCAGGTACCTTCGCGCTTAATTCAGGATTTATTTTAGCCAAAATAAAAATACTGCTTTCTGGATAATAATATCCTATTTCATTAAAATCATTACATTTATTATCTTCAGGATTGTCAATATTTAGACTGAAGTGCACTGGTGGAATGGTTCCACCACCGAAATCAGCCGAAAATTCTAAATTCGGATCATTTTCTTTTCCAATATACTTGTAATCTGATGTTGAAACACTACAGCCTGAAATCAAAAATAAAATAGATAAAAAGATTAGTTTACTTTTCATTCGCTACCCCTTTATCTGATTGAATATTGAGAAACCTATCTAATAACTCATTTATTTTTTTGTCTGTATTAGTAAAACTTGATGAGCTAAGTGTTAAAAAGCCTCCCTCAACAATATGACTATATTTTATGGAACCTACCGAATATCCTTCATTATCATCAAGTTGAACGTACATGATGGATAGATAAGTTGGTATTTCGATTGCTCTTCTAATATCATAGCTTAAAGTATAAGAACATTCTGTTAATTTATCTTTAGTGGTAAGTTTGTTACTTATTTTCAATTCATTAAGCTTATTAGCAATAATTTGACCTGCTTTATCATATGAACTAAGAGTATTAACACTTCGATAAACACAAACATTATTTAAATTAATATTATTTGGAACAGGTTTTATATCTACTGATGGTCCCTTAGTTGAAAAGCCACACCCCATTAAAGAAGTTGATAATAGAGTTAAAATAATGAGATTCTTTTTCATTGAATAAATTCTTGTATAATTAAATTTATTAGTCACATGTTCATATAATAACCAATAACATCGATTATGTAAAATAAAACAATTAATTTTGTAAATTTATTGTTAAGAACCATATTTAACGACTTTTAATCTTGTTAATAATATTTGTCGTTGAACAACCATCTTCAAAATTAAGTACTTTGACAATGCCGCCAGCATCAATCACCTCTTTGCCACCGGCGATGTCTTCCGGTTTATAATCACCACCTTTAACTAATACATCAGGTAATATATTAGCGATCAGTCGTTGTGGTGTTTGTTCTTCAAATGGTACCACCCAATCAACTGAATCAAGCGCACCTAAAACAATCATACGTTGCATAAGTGGGTTAATCGGTCTTGATTCACCTTTCAATTGTTTTACCGATGCATCGCTATTTACAGCGACAATTAATCGATCTCCCAATTTTCGAGCATTGGCTAGATAAGAAACATGACCGGCATGCAAAATATCAAAGCAACCATTGGTCATGACAATTTTTTCACCGCGTTGTCTCGCTTTTTTAACTTCTTCTTTTAGCTCATCTTCCGTCATTACACCAAAACCATTATCTTTTCGAGCACGAATAGCATTTTCAAGCTCAACTTGTGATACTGTAGAAGTACCTAATTTGCCTACAACCACACCCGCTGCTGCATTGGCTAAATAACAGCTATCTTCGAGTGATTGACCTGATGCTAAAGCCGCGGCTAATGTGGCTATCACAGTATCACCCGCGCCAGTAACGTCAAAGACTTCTTTAGCTTGTGTCGGTAAATGATAAGTTGGTTTATCTAACTGTAATAGTGTCATGCCTTTTTCACTACGCGTAACAAGTAATGCTTTAAGTTGATATTTTTTGATAAGTGCAAGCCCTTTTTCGACAATTTCTTGCTCACTATCACACTGCCCTACCACTGCTTCAAATTCTGACATATTTGGCGTCAGTAACGTTGCGCCGCGGTAACGCTCAAAGTCAGTTCCTTTAGGATCAACCAAAATAGGAACATTAGCCTGATTAGCAAGATCAATCATCTTTTGTACGGACGATAACGCGCCTTTTGCATAATCAGATAAAACTAATACTTTATGTGTAGTTAATGCAGTTTGTATACGCTCTAAAATTGGGCTAGCATCAACTTTATCAAATCCTTCTTCAAAATCGATTCGAATTAATTGTTGATTACGCGAAAGTACTCTTAATTTAGTTATGGTTGGATGAGTAGAAACAGCAACAAAATCACAATGAACATGATGTTTGCTTAATTCTTCATCGAGAATTTTAGCAGCTTCATCAATTCCTGTTAAGCCAATTAAACGAACATTGCCACTTAATGAAGTGATATTCATTGCTACATTGGCAGCGCCACCTGGCCGCTCTTCTAATGCATCAATTTTAACCACAGGTACAGGCGCTTCAGGCGATATACGATTGGTTCCACCATACCAATAGCGATCTAACATGATATCACCAACAACTAGTACATTGGCTTGACTAAAATCAGGTAATGAAGTTTTCATTATCAATAATTATCCTTTACTTATCATTTATATTTTATATAACGACTTATTCAGTTTTATTTGATTCGCTATCATCTTCATTGTCTTTAATATCTGCGGTTCTTGGGCGATAAAACCTCGCAAAAAAAGTACCAATTTCAAACAATAAACAGATAGGAATCGCTAAAAGAATTTGTGAAAATACATCAGGTGGGGTCACAAACATAGCGACAGCAAATACACCAACAATAATATATGGGCGTTTTTTTCTTAAATTTTTTGGAGTGGTAACACCTGTCCAACAGAGCAATATAATAGCCACAGGCACTTCAAATGCAAAACCAAATACGATAAAAAGTGTCATGACAAAATCAAGATACTTCGTAATATCAGTATTAATTGCAACATCAACTGGTGCAGTGTGAATAAAAAAGTAAAATGCTAATGGAAACACCACAAAATAAGCAAAAGCGATCCCCATATAAAAAAGTACAGTACTTGATACGATCAGTGGCATAACCAAACGTTTTTCATGCTGATAGAGGGCTGGAGCAATAAATCCCCAAACTTGGTAAAGTACATAGGGAATCGAAATAAAAATAGCGACTATAGCGGTGAGTTTAATTGGGGTAAAAAAAGGAGCTGCGATATCGGTCGCAATCATACTGCTGCCTTGCGGTAATTGGCTAATTAAAGGATTAGCTACAATATGATAGATATCATTTGAGAAATAGAGTAAACAAATTAATACCAGTAAAATACAGATAATACAGCGTAAAAGTCGAGTCCGAAGCTCGATTAGATGTCCAATTAACGGTTGTGTAGCGTCTTCTGTCATGATTTATCTTTATCAGAATGAGTTTGAGTATCAATGTGAGCGGCTGAATCAATTTCTTTTTGTAATGATTCGGTAACGCGTTTTAAATCGTCAATTGAAGCTTGAATCTCGGGAGTGAGCGTTTTTAAGCCACTTTGTTCAGCTTTTTTTAAACTGTCTTGTAACTCTTGTAATTTAAGTTCTTTATTTAACTCTAATTGTACAGTCGCTGACATGCGACGAAGTACTTTGATCCAGCTAGCAACGGTTTTAATTGCCACAGGCAAGCGCTCGGGACCTAATACAACCAGCCCAAGAATCATTACTAATAGTAATTGCCCAAAGCTAATATCAAACACAGGCTACTCTTTTTTGTTAGTATTATTATCGGAAGAATCAAGATTTTCAACTTGTTGTGAATCATTACGATCTTTTTTGTCATCATCGTCATTCATCGCTTTTTTAAAGCCTTTGATAGACGCACCAAGATCCGATCCTAATGAACGTAATTTTTTAGTTCCAAATAATAATACAACAACAGCAATCAATATTAATAGTTGGGGTAAACTTGGCATCATGATAACTTTCTCCAACAAGCTTAGGTAAACAAATTATACACTTAATTTATACGATTTTAAAATAACATGCTAATGAATGATCAGCGCCATTATACATAATAGGCTGATAACAACCGTGAACCCCAAAAGATAAGATTCGCGCTTTTTACTCTGTTTTATCTCTTGCTGGATTTGCATTAATTGTTGGTTCAACTGCTTTGTCATGCGCGCATTATCATTTAATTTTACAGGTAAGTCAGGCAAAATTGAGCGCCATTGCGGTAATGCTGTCCAAAATTGTTGTAATATTTTTTTAGCGCTATACTTATCTTCATACCATTTTTCTAAAAATGGTTTAGCGGTTTGCCATAAATCGAGTTCGGGATAGAGCTGACGTCCTAATCCTTCTATGTAAAATAACGTTTTTTCAAGTAGAGCTAATTGAGGTTGAATATCCATATTAAATTGACGGGCTACTTGAAATAATTGTAGTAAAATTTGTGAAAAAGAGATCGCTGACAATGGTTTAGCAAAAGCAGGCTCGCAAACATTACGCATTGCCATTTCAAGAGCAGTTGCGTCAGTTGTTTCAGGCACCCAACCCGAAGCAATATAAGTTTCAGCAATTTTTCGATAATCCCGATTAAAAAAAGCAAGAAAGTTTTCAGCAAGATAACGTTGATCATCTTCACTTAGTACGCCGACAATAGCACAATCAATGCCGATGTATCTTGGATTTTGTACATCAGTAATATCCACAAAGATATTACCGGGATGCATATCTGCATGAAAAAAATTATCACGAAACACTTGGGTAAAAAATGCTTGAACACCTCGTTCAGCCAGTAATTTCATATTAACTTTTTTATGCTTGAGTTGTTCAATATCGGCTATTGGAACACCTCTAATTCGCTCTTCAACCAATATGTTTTTTCGACATAGATCTTGGTAGACATACGGTATATACAAAATATCACTATTGATGAAATTATCACGTAATCTAGCTGTATTATAAGCTTCTTGCTGTAAATCTAACTCTTTTAATAAGGTACTTTCGTAATCGCGTACAATCTCTAAAGCGCGTAATTTTTCACCCGATTTAACGCGTTTAGTCAACTGATTAGCGGCCCAATACATTAGGTCAATATCGGAGCGAATTACCGGTAGAATATTTGGACGTAATACTTTTATTATTATCTCAGCTTGGCTGCGCTTTAATATCGCTGTATGCACTTGAGCAATAGATGCGGATGCTAGCGGTTTTTCATCAAAATTAGAAAAATAGTAATCTAGAGGTTGTTCTAATGCGCTTTCAATTAGTTGTTTAGCAATTTTCCCATCAAAAGGGTCGACTTGATCTTGTAATTTAGCCAGCGCATCTGCAATATGTATAGGTAATACATCGCGCCTAGTTGAAATCATCTGTCCAAATTTAATCCAAACTGGACCTAACTCTTGCAAAGCTTGACGTAGCCTTTCCCCTATTTCTTGGTGTTTTGCTTTGGGGCGGATCCAAAATAAACACTTTGACAAAAATTTAGGCCATCTTACTGAATGGTGTTTTGGCAATAATTCATCTAATCGATATGCACGAAATACTGCCAATATTTTATAAAGTCGAAAAAATGTCATAATCGTTGTCGCATGTCGCCTTAAAATTTAAAACCAGTATGCAAAGCCACAATGCCGCCTGTCATATTGTGATATTTAACGTCTACAAAACCGGCATCTTCCATCATTTTCTTTAATGTTTTTTGGTCAGGATGCATACGAATAGATTCAGCTAGATAACGATAACTATCGGCATCGTTTGCCACAACTTTACCCATTAATGGTAGCATCGTGAAAGAATACAAATCGTAAGCTTTATTTAGAATTTTGTATTGAGGTTTAGAAAACTCAAGAATAAGTAAACGACCGCCTGGTTTTAATACCCGCCACATCGAACACAATGCTTTTTGTTTATCAGTCACATTACGCAGTCCAAACGATATGGTAATACAATCAAAATAGTTATCAGCAAAAGGCAGTTCTTCTGCATTCGCTTGTACATATTCTATATTTTTGAATAAACCTTTGTCGCGTAACTTGTCTCGACCAACTTTCAGCATGGATTCATTAATATCAGCCAACACAACTAGCCCATCATCCCCCACGAGTTGAGAAAACTTAGCTGTTAGATCACCTGTCCCACCTGCTAAATCCAATACTTTTTGGCCCTTACGTACGCTACTATATTCAATGGTAACCTTCTTCCAGATACGATGAATACCAAACGACATAAGATCATTCATTACATCGTATTTATCAGCAACGGAATGAAATACTTCTGCAACTCGTTTGACTTTTTCTTGCTTTAAAACTTGTGTATAACCAAAATCAATTTTTTCTTGTTCTTTATTATCTTGTTTATCAGGGGATTGAGACATAAAAATTTACCTATCACATCGAGTTGACTTATTTTAGCATAAGCCACTGTAAATGTGATGAACTAAATCAATAATGACTCAACCATTTTAGAAATAGCTTCAAAATTTTGTAACATCGTGTTGGACGAATCAAGATCTTGTTGATGAATAACTAAATCAAAATGATAGCTTTCTTTCAAACCTTTTAAAACCTCATGTTCTTTTTGAAAGATTTGCGTATAGTATTGGGACAGTGTTTCGAAATCGATTGAAGTAAAAAGCACCTTATTACTTGTTTCGATCGCTTTTGATAACCGCTCCACATGTAACATTGCAATACGGATATAATCAGTTTCACTCAAATAACGCTGATTATAAGGGGTTGATATTTCACGTTCAATGTAATTAATATACCCATTTGATACATATTGTGTGTTATAGATATTAGCTAATTGTAAAGGGAGCTCATTGAATTTTCCCTGTCCAATAATTGCTATTTTTTTGACAAAAAAAGGTTTTGCAGCTTTGGCAATAAAAGACCAATTTTGATATGGATTTTCACGAATTTGAGTCGCACTAATGTTAATAAAATCGCGATTAGCATCGACTAACACGGCTGGACAATGAAAATATAATTCATGATTTTTAATATCTTGTGGTTCACTGGTAAAAACCACTGTAGGTTCTATTTTATGATCAGTTAAAATCTGTTTTACCCGATCACTCCAATCTTGCCAACCATTTGGATAATATTCAATGTTAGATTCGTCTAAAATATGGACATGAATATTATGGCGATCTTTAAACGTTTCTTGTAACCATGAAAAACGATCACACACTTGTGGTTGTTTAGGTAGGCGACCGCTTGCAAAAAGTTGTTTATCACGATTTGCCTCACAGCCTAACATGATATGGAGTTCATCAACTTGTGTCATCGCTTTTTCAATTAGATAGATATGACCACAATGTAAAGGATAAAATTTACCGAAAATCAAACCAACTTTATGTTTAGATACCATGACTATTACCAACGCATTGAAATCCTGCTAACAATGTACAGAAAATATTAACATTGTCTAATGAATTGATGCTATTTTAATGTTTTTGTAGCATTTTTTTACTTTGACTATTCAACATAGTAAATAGTCAACAATAACATCAAATATTTTAATATTGCATTGAGGATAAAGTAATACCTGTTGCAACAGAGATATTAAGTGAAGGCATGTTATCATTCCCCTTCAAATGAACCACAACATCAGCACATTGTACTAATTTTATATTAATTTGTTGGAATATGACTAATACCGTTTTTTTATGAAACTCAACTTTTGCTAATTCTGTTGAGGCAATTGATTTTACCTGACAAGGTAATAAGACAATAATTTGATAACCATGCTGTTTGAATTGATCAAGTGAAACAATAAAATCATCACTTTTTATTGATTCAACTGCTTCAATTCCACCTTCTGCCACCCGCATAGCTGCGCCACTATCGAGTAAATTAGTTTGTCGTAGCATTACAGCATTTACTTTATAAAATGCAGCGCTACGAATTAATCCACCCAAATTATGGGGATTATTTACATCATCAATCGCTAAAATACAATCTTGCTGTTTATCATGATATTTGTCTAAATAGTCAAACATAGTGATAGCAACGCGTTTTTTAACGATCAAACAAACGCCACCATGATGCGAAGTTTGAGTTATTTTGGCAATTTGCTCATTTGAAACAATATCGTAGCCTAAACGTTGTTTAACTAACCAATTAATTAAATCCCTAAATTGATAAGTCATTTCTTGCGTAATGAACAATTTTACAATTGCCGCGCGGCGGTGCTTAAAAACCGATTTACAACTGTTTTCACTATAAACTAAAGTTTCTTCTTTACGTTGGCGGTAGCCATCATAACCAAATGTAGGGCTTTGATCATTATCCCGTACTTTTTTGCGCCAAGGGGATTCGTTTTCATCTTGTAAATCGTACGTAGATTTATTTACTTCAACAATAATACTTTGTTTGACAAAACCTGTTTTAGCCGCTTTAGGTTTGAACGTTTCAATTCGATCATTATTACGCTTATCTCTTCTTTTAGCGTTAAACTGAAAAGAATTATCTTTGCGATTATCTTTATGCCCACTAATTTTTTCTTTATTAGTTCGAGAATGCTTTTTAGGGTCATTAGTTGTAGCGTAAAAAATAGCTGGTTTATTTTTTTCAGTATTATCGTTCATATTTATCTCAAAATAATTGGTTATCGTGTACGAATGGTTGGCGCAATTTTATCTAAAACACCATTGACAAATTTATGGCTATCTTCTGCTCCGAAAGTTTTAGTTAAATCGATAGCTTCATTAATAACAACCTTATAAGGTACATCGTGACGTTTGGTTAATTCATAAAGCGCAATTCTTAATACGGCTAACTCAACTTGACCAAGCTCATCTACTGTTCGCTCAGTAAGATAAGGTGCCATTTTTTCATCTAACTCTGTAGTGTTTTTAGCAACACCATGAAGTAACTCTCGAAAATATTTCGTATCAACACCTTTCATATCTTGTTCAGTCATAAAACTTGTCTCAACATCAGCAAGATCATTTCTAGATATTTGCCAAGAGTAAATTGCTTGAACGGCGCATTCTCTTGCTCGACGACGAGGATTAACTAATGCCACTAAATTACTCCTTAATTGTTTTGATAACGTTAAGCATTTCCAGTGCAGTTAATGCAGCTTCAGCACCTTTATTACCTGCTTTAGTGCCAGCACGTTCAACGGCTTGTTCTATGCTTTCAGTCGTTAAAATGCCAAAACCGACTGGAATTGAAAATTCTAAACTAGCACTTAATAGGCCAGAGCTTGATTCGCCTGCAACAAAATCAAAATGTGCAGTACTTCCTCTAATTACTGTCCCCAAAGCCACAATAGCATCATATTTTTTAGATTGTGCAGCAACTTTTGCAGTAAGCGGAATTTCATAGGCGCCCGGTACCCAAATAACCGTAATATTTTTTTCATCAACTTGACCAATACGCGTTAACGCGTCAACAGCACCGTTAACTAAACTTTCATTAATAAAATGATTAAAACGTGCTACAATTATAGCGACTTTCGCTTTTGGTGCAGCAACTTTACCTTTAACTGTTTGCATAGTGATTCCTTATCGTTCGATTATAAATGCAATTTCACTTTGATTAATTGTAGGTGAAAATATTTGCTGATTATATCATGATTTGAAGGCTTATCCTATCAGCAAATAACGCTACAACCTCGTTTTGATTAACAATTTATTGGAAAATAAATACAAAGATTTTATTTATGAGAACTTAAATAGTTTGAGTAATATAAAAAAATTTTAATTAAACAATTTTGTTAATTTTTTATGATTGATTTTTATGCTAATAAATTAAATTTACTTCAACTTTTTTCACTATCTATCATTTTATTTTTATTATCCCTTGCAAGCAGTTTTGAACGCACTACAATGGTAGTAAGATTTTTCATTTATGAGGTAATTTAGATGTATATTGATGCTATTCGTGATGAACTCAACCAAGCACTAAATGTATTGGTAAATTTTGTTTCGGATGATGGCAATCTTCACAAAATCCAACAAGCAGCTGTGCTTATAGCTAACGCATTTAAACAAGGTGGTAAAGTTTTATCATGTGGCAATGGTGGTTCCCATTGTGATGCTATGCATTTTGCTGAAGAGTTAACCGGTCGTTACCGTGATAATCGTCCAGCTTATCCTGCAATAGCTATATCAGATGTCAGTCATATATCTTGTGTAGGCAATGATTTCGGATTTGATTCTATATTTTCACGTTATGTTGAAGGTGTTGGACAAAAAGGCGATGTATTATTAGGTATTTCAACGTCAGGTAATTCGGCTAATGTATTAAAAGCAATAGACGTAGCTAAACAAAAAGGGATGAAAATCATTACCTTAACCGGTAAAGATGGCGGTAAAATGAATGGACTGGCTGATGTCGATATTCGTGTACCACATTTTGGTTATGCTGATCGTGTACAAGAAATCCATATCAAAGTTATTCATATTTTAATTATGCTAATTGAAAAAGAGATGGCTTAAAATGTGTGAATTATTGGGTATGAGCGCTAACGTGCCAACTGATATTTGTTTTAGCTTCACGAGTTTAATTAAACGTGGCGGAGATAAAGGACCACATAAAGACGGTTGGGGTATTACCTTTTATGAAGGTAAAGGCTGTCGAACGTTTAAGGATCCTGAGCCTTGTAGCTATTCACCTATCGCTAAAATGGTACAACAATACCCAATTAAATCCAAGGCTGTTATCGCGCATATTCGTCAAGCAAATCGTGGGGGGGTAGCGCTTGAAAACACACACCCCTTTACCCGAGAATTGTGGGGTAAAAATTGGACTTTTGCCCACAATGGGCAATTAACTGATTACGAAAAGCTGGATATGGGAATTTTTCAACCAGTTGGATTAACCGACAGTGAGTATGCTTTTTGTTACTTAATTAATCAGTTACATAAAAAATATCCAAAACAACCGACTGATGATATTGAGCTTTTTACTTATATCCAACAATGTGCACTTGAACTGAATCAACTTGGCATATTTAATATGCTGCTTTCTAATGGGCAATATGTCTTTGCTTATTGTTCAACTAATTTACATTGGATTACGCGCAAAGCACCTTTTGGCAAAGCAAAGTTAATTGATGAAGATGTTGAAATCGATTTTCAAAAGCATACTACACCAAATGATATTGTTACTATTATTTCAACTATGCCGTTAACTTCAAATGAAACTTGGCATAAATTAAACACTGGTGAAGCAATTCTATTTAAATATGGTGAAATTAATCAATTTTTTTCATCTTGACTAAATTGAAAGGTGGTTCATCTTTAAATAGATATTGTAAATAACCTAACGTTAATAATCCAATTAACGTTAAAATAATCCACGGCAAATGTGGAAAACCCATCTTGATTGCAATTTCATAAAGCCATCCTGCTCCGGTATAACCAATAAATCCGCCTAAAGCAAGCCCTAATCGGCTAAATCCCATGTAACTACCTTTGGCTTTTGGATTAGTTAACACGGTTGCTAAAGTTTCTCTAGCCGGCTCTGCAATAATTGCACCAAGGTAAAAAAGCGCTATAAGAGATAGCAAAATAGATAATTGGGATGTAAATCCTATTATTATAAAGGCAAACGACATCAAAAGTAATCCAAATTTAAGGCGTTGATCTAATCTAAAATGTTTTTCACTAAACCGAGCAAGAGGATAAAGCAAAATTAATGAGATAGTTGCTTCAATCACGTACATCCATTTCACATAACTTGAACTTCCTGAAATATTGGTAATAGTTAGCGGTAGCATCAACATGACTTGTACTCCAAGCACATAATAACCCGTTAGTGTTAAGACATAACGTGTAAATTTTTTATCTTTAAGCACCATTTTCATACCATTGACAATGGGTGCTTTACCAATAGCAATATGATAAGCAGGCAAAAAGAAGAGGTTAAAAAGACCACATAAGAAAAAGATAAATGCACCACACCAACAAACTAAATGAAAATCATAATCAATCAAAATACCACCAATAAGTGCACCAATCACTGCACCGGCATTATCTTGTATCATTAACAGCGAAATAAATTTACCGCGCTCATGTGGACGGGTAAACTTGATGGTCAGCCCCATGCGAGGTGGATCAAACAGTAATCCACCTAAAGCAGAAAGTAAGCAAGATAGTAATAAAAGCCAAGGTTGACTAGCAATAGCCATTGATATAAACCCGACACAACGTAAAAACATTCCACAAACAATCATCGGTTTAGCACCAAAGCGATCAGCAATAGCACCACCAATAATACCAAATCCTTGTTGAACAAATTGTCTGAATCCTAAAGCAAAACCGACAAACAAAGCACTCCAACCAACTTGACTAACAAAGTGTGTCGAAACCAATGGAAAAACAACATAAAATCCTAGAACAATAAATAAATTATCTAGTAGTAATATTTGTTTACCGGTTTTACGAATTTGCGACAGTACTGGCACTTATTTTACTCTTTCAGCTAAATATCTTTGGTAATCAGGAATTTCAATTTCAACTTCTTGGGTAAAAATAGCTGATTGAATTAACGCATTAGCTGTTGCTTCATTCGTCGCAACGGGTATATTCCAAACTGTTGATAAACGCAATAATGCTTTAACATCGGGGTCATGCGGTACTGCATTAAGTGGATCCCAAAAAAAGATGAGTATATCAATTTTACCTTCGGCAATTAATGCACCAATTTGTTGATCGCCACCCATTGGACCACTTAACATTGGAGTAATATTTAACCCTATCTCTTTTTTAATTAAATTCCCTGTCGTGCCGGTACCACATAAATTATGATGTGCAAGTTCTGCTCGGTTTTTTCTGCACCAATTTAATAAAGTACTTTTTAAGTGATCATGAGCAACTAAAGCAATATTTTTTTTGGCAGCCAATTTACGCGTTGTGTAAAGCATCATTATTGTCCCTATCGATGATTATTCGATAGTTTTTAACAGAGTATGTATTAAAGTGCAAGCGTTATTTGCTTAGATTTAAGACAATAAAAAAGGCACCTAAGTGCCTTTTAAAAACCTAATTTACGGGTAATTAGAATTGGTAAATTAAACCTAATGCTACAGTATCTTTAGTCGTTGCTTTAATTTGAGATCGACTAAATGAACTATCATCATATAAAGCACGGCGAGCACCAATGTCATCTTTATCTAACAAGTTGATTTTATAATCAAGGATAGCTTGTAGATTTTTGTTGAAGTCATAAGTCAAACCAACATCAACATACTTAATTAAGTCATTACCTTTAAGTCCTGCATCGCCACTTCTTGAAAAGCTTGAAGCGTCTTGTACACGATGTTGAATGTAAGCAACAGATGGGGTTAAGCGACCAATATCAAAGTCGATACCATATTGTGCGACGACTTCGTAACCTTTAGTTTTTAAATCATCGGCACTATGGGTAGCTGAAGCATTATCCCAACCATATTTCTGTTTGCCTTGAATATATAATGCGGCTAAATAAAGGTTGTTATTATCATATTTCACACCAGCTGACCAAGCTTTTGCATCTTTATGACCACCAGTTTGCGCATAACCAGCACCAATAGATAGGCCTGTATCTAACACATCCCAATCAACTACTGAACCCCAAGCTTCGGCACTGTCGTGACCATCACGATCATGTTTATTAAAATAGCTTGTTGAGCTGTTATCGCCATTATCGGCATATTGAACAGCAAAACGTAAACCGTTTACTAAACCAAAGAAATCACTATTACGATAAGTTGCAACCGCTTTAGTACGAGCACTTAATGCATAAAGATCATTATCCGATGCATCACCACCAAACTCAGGTAATACGTCAGTATAAGAAGTTAACGTTTTTAACACACCATCATTACGACCATAGTCGAATGAACCTAGATCACCAAAGTTCATACCTGCATAAGCATAACGAGTTTCGTTTTCAGCATCTGAACCAGTTTTTGCCTCGTATTCCCAGCGACCATAACCAGTAATGTTCTCTGTAACTTGAGTTTGACCTGACATACCTAAACGTGCAGTGGTTTTATCACCTTCACCGGTTTGATTATCACGGTCGGTGATATAATTTAGTGCATAAACACGTCCATAAAAATCAACTTTATTACCGTCTTTATTCCATACTTCGATAGAAGCGCTTGCAGTACCTGCAACTAATAATGCAGGAATAGCAATAGCTAATAGATTACGTTTCATTTTTTTACCCTCGTAGGTATTTTTATATTACTAAATAAGGCAAAATATTTTGCTTTTGACCCATAAATTACTACTAATCCAGAGTAATTATACGTTTTATGCAATATTAATATTAACCAACAATGACCAATAAATAATGCACGTAGTATATTTAACAATGTTTATTTAATAAATTCTAAAAATTTACGATAATTTTAATACTTACTATAAAATTTTTTAAGCATAAAATGTGTTTTGATATGAAATAAATTTCAATAATGATAAAAAAAGGCACCTAAGTGCCTTTTTATAAGATATTAAGAATAGAAATTAGAATTGGTAAATTAAACCAACACCTAACACATCTTTAGTACCTGGTTTGCTCGGATGACGCTTACTCAAATCTACGTCTTTTGTATTTTGATAAGCACCAACATCATCTCTATCAAGTAAGTTAAATTTATACTCTACGATAGCACTAAAGTTTTTGTTTAAATCATAAGTTGCACCTACAGAAACATATTTAGCTAGAGGTGAATTGTAACCATCTGCAGTGTAAATATATTCAGCATCCGAAAAACGGTCTGAAGGGCTCTTAACTTTGTGTTGAACATAAGCTAATGATGGAGTTAAACGACCAATTTCTAAGTCAATACCATATTGAGCAACTAATTCGATACCTTTAACCTTGTTATCATAATCTTTAGTTACACCATTATCCCATACAACTGTTCTGCTTTTCTTAATTTTGCTTTGGAAATAGTTAGCAGCTAAATATAAATTGTAGTTATCATATTTTAGACCAGCAGTCCAAGTATTATGACGATGATCACTTGAAGTAGATTGCGCATAACCGGCACCAGCAGTTAAACCAGTATCAAAAATACGCCATTGAGCATTTGCACCATAAGCTTCTCTTGATACTTTGTTATCTGCATCACTTTTAAAACGATCATATGTATTAGAATTATCACCGTTATCAGCATATTGTAATGCAAAACTTACATCATCAGTCAAACCGAAGAAATTATTGTTACGGTAGGTTGCAACCGCTTTTGTTCTAGCTGAAAGCACATTCCAATTATTATTTGCAGCATCGCCACCAAATTGCGGTAATACGTCAGTATAAGCAGTGATTGCTTTTAACACACCGTCATTACGACCATAATCAAATGAGCCAAAGTCACCAAAGTTTAAACCAGCAAATGCATAACGCACTTCGTTATGAGAATCTTTACCGGCTTTCGCTTCATATTCCCAACGACCATAACCTGTTACGCTATCAGTAATTTGAGTTTGACCTGACATACCTAAACGAGCAGAAGTATCATCACCTTCTTTTACTTGATTACGATCAGTGATGTTGTTAGCTGCTTTTACACGACCATAAAAGTCAACTTTATTACCATCTTTATTCCATACTTCGATAGATGCATTTGCGCCAGCTGCAACTAAAAGTGCAGGAATAGCGATTGCTAATAGATTACGTTTCATTTTTTACCCTCACGGTTATTTTAATATTGACACTATCCATTAAGTCATGTGTCATTTGTACAAAAATCATTCATCCAAAAACAATAGTACTTCTATTATTTTTATCTACTTTTTACAGTACCGTAAATTATGTATAAATTTTTTTTAAAATCAAGAGAACTTTTTAGTAAATAAGATGTCTAACCTTAAAATTACACCTGTTTGATTATTTTTTAATCATTATTTCAATAAAATCTATACAAATCGTTTTTTTAATAAACCTAGTAAGCGAATGGTTTACAATTTAATTATATTAAAAATTTGCATTGCGTGGTGTTCTTGGAAAAGGAATAACATCACGCACATTTTGTACACCAGTAACATATACAATTAAACGCTCAAAACCGAGACCGAATCCTGAGTGAGGTACAGTACCATAGCGGCGCAAATCACGATACCACCAATAATCTTCTTTTTTAAGTCCCATTTCATCCATACGTTTATCTAACATATCTAAGCGTTCTTCACGTTGTGAGCCACCAATAATTTCACCAATACCCGGTGCTAATACGTCCATAGCAGCAACGGTCTTACCATCATCATTCATACGCATATAAAATGCTTTGATATCTTTTGGATAATTTTTAACTACCACAGGTGCTTTGAAGTGTTGTTCAGCTAAATAGCGTTCATGCTCAGAAGCTAAATCAATTCCCCAGCTTACTGGATTTTCGAATTTAGCATCACAATTTTGTAAAATAGTAATGGCATCAGTATAGTCAACTTGTGCAAAATCTGCGTTGATAAAGCTTTCTAAACGATTAATCGCATCTTTATCGATATGCTGGGCAAAAAATTTCATATCATCGGCACGTTTTTCAAGTACGGTTTTAAAAACATACTTCAACATATCTTCGGCAAGTTTGGCGTTATCATCAAGATCTGCAAAAGCAACTTCTGGCTCCATCATCCAAAACTCAGCTAAATGACGGGTTGTATTTGAATTTTCTGCTCTAAAAGTAGGACCAAAAGTGTAAACTTTAGACAAGGCACAAGCATAAGTTTCAGCGTTCAGCTGCCCTGAAACCGTTAAGAAAGCCTCTTTACCAAAAAAATCTTTATCAAAATCAATGTTACCTTTGTCAGTTTTTGGTAGATTTAACAGATCCAGTGTCGAAACGCGAAACATTTCGCCCGCACCTTCAGTATCTGATGCGGTAATGATTGGTGTAGAAAGCCAAAAAAAGCCTCGCTCATCAAAAAACTGATGAATAGCTTGAGCAAGTGTATGACGAACGCGTGTAATCGCTCCAACAATATTGGTTCTAGCTCTTAAGTGAGCAACTTCACGTAAATACTCAATTGAGTGACGTTTAGCCGCCATAGGATAAGTTTCTGGATCATCAACAAAGCCATAAATTTCAACTTGTGTTGCTTGCAATTCATATTGCTGACCTTGTCCTGGAGATTCAACAACAGTACCTGTGACTTTGACTGAGCAGCCCGCAGTTAAACGTAAAATATCTTGTTCATAATTCGGTAGATCTTTTTCAATTACCGCTTGGATTGGGTCAAAACATGAACCATCATACACAGCGAGGAACGAAATACCAGCTTTTGAATCACGTCGGGTCCTGACCCAACCTTGAACTGAAATAGTGCTTCCAACAGCTATCTTGCCTTGTAACACATCAACAATAGGTGCAACTGAAATCATTTTTAATTATCCATCTCTATAGTAGTTTATCAAATAATATTTAAGTATCTCAGGATGATTTACCTTGAAATTACAGTCATCGTGTAATCAAGCAATATTAAGCAAATATCATCCATAATACTCATGTTGATTTTGTCATATTAATAACATTTAACGCATTAATTACTATTAATGTTTGACACTAAATGTACGCTTTAACTCATCGATAAAAGCTAAATCTTGCGATATCGTTTTACCTGGACTATCAGATAACTTAGCAACCGATTGGTTATTACATTCGGTTAATTTTAAGACAATATTTAACGCTTTAGTATTTACATCGTTTGATGGAATATCACACGCTAAAAAACCACCTACACCAAACGATAGTTGTACTCGATGATTAAAGTGTTTATAAATATTGAGCGCTTTATCAAAATTTAAACTATCAGAAAAGACTAATAGTTTCGTTTTAGGATCAATGCCTAATGCTTGATAATGGCTGATCGCTTTTTCGCCCCATTCGATGGGATCACCCGAATCATGACGAAGCCCTTGATAATGAGAGGCAAAATAATAATCAAAATCCCGTAAAAAGGCATCCATCGTAATACAATCAGTTAACGCAACACCTAAATCTTGTGGGTATTCGTCTAACCACACTTGCAAAGCCGTTTTTTGGCAATCTTGTAAGTTTGAACTTAAGCGTTGATGTGCTTGAAACCATTCATGAGCCTGAGTACCAACCGGTGTTAATCCTAAACGATAAGCCAATAAATAATTACTAGTACTATGAAAGTTATCAAAGTGTGATTTTAGATAACTCACAACAGCTTCTTGTACAGCAAAGGAATAACGCCGACGGGTACCAAAATCCATTAAATTAAAACCGGACATATCAATATTGGCTGTTTGATCTGCAAACTTTGCCAATTTTTGCTTGAGTCGGTTTAATGCTTCCGGTACTCCAATATTTGGTGAGCGATCTTTATGTACTATTTCACTAATTACAGCTAATAACGGCACTTCCCACAAAATAACATCTAACCATTTTCCTTCAATGCGAATGACTAACACCCCATCTTCATTACTTATCGTCAATAAATGGCTATCAAAACGCCAATTTCTAAGCCAATTTAAATAATCAGTTTTAAAAAAAGAGATGCCCGACAAATAAGTAAACTCATCATCAGAAAGTGCTAACGATTCCATTAATTTAACTTGATGCCTAATTTCATCAGCATATTTTCCTAATAAATCATCACTTCGACAACGGAACTCGGCAACAACAGTAACATCAGGGTAACGATGAAAAACGGCTTGCTGCATATGCAACTTATAAGCATCCGTATCTAAAATTGATGTAATTATAGCTGGTAACATGTGAACTTATTGTTAATAATTTAAATCAAATTCTCAAGATTATAGCAGAATAATAATGAAGATATAGCTTAATTATCTAAGTCAGATTATTTTTAATCAGCTATAATAAAAACAATACAGCTAACAAATTAAGCAAATACGAAAAGGTCTTAATAACAATGAATAGCCAAACACTTAAATTACAACCTACAGCTAAACATCGCTTAGATTATAAAACACCCGACTTTACAATTACTGACATCGACCTTGATTTTGATTTAGCGGCAGAAATAACCACAGTTATCGCCCGTAGTCATGTTATCAAAAAAAATCTTCACGCTGACAATTTAATTTTAGACGGTGAAGAACTTAAATTGGTTTCAGTAAATATTGATGAACAACCTTGGACTGATTATCAAATCACAACAACAAGATTAATCATTAAAAATGTTCCATCTGAATTTACTTTAACCATTGTTAACGAAATCAGACCAATTGATAATACCGCGCTTGAAGGACTATATGTTTCAGGGGATGCACTTTGTACACAATGTGAAGCTGAAGGATTTCGCCACATTACTTACTATTTAGATAGACCCGATGTGTTAGCCAGATTTTCAACTCGAATTACGGCCAATAAAAAACAATATCCTTATTTACTTTCTAATGGTAATCGCATTGCTCAAGGTGAACTTGACAACGATCGTCATTGGGTACAGTGGCAAGACCCGTTTCCAAAACCGGCTTATCTATTTGCCTTAGTTGCAGGTGATTTTGATATTTTAAAAGATCATTTTATCACCCAATCAAAACGTAACGTTGAACTAGAAATTTATGTCGATAAAGGTAATTTAGATCGTGCAAAATGGGCCATGACCAGCTTAAAAAATGCGATGCGCTGGGACGAAACCCGTTTTGGCTTAGAATATGACTTAGATATTTTTATGATTGTTGCCGTCGATTTTTTCAACATGGGCGCAATGGAAAACAAAGGGCTTAATATTTTCAATTCAAAATATGTACTAGCTAAACCCGAAACAGCCACTGATGATGATTACTTAGGAATTGAAGGCGTTATTGGTCACGAATATTTTCATAATTGGACAGGCAACCGTGTTACCTGTCGGGATTGGTTTCAACTCAGTTTGAAAGAAGGTTTAACAGTTTTTCGTGATCAAGAATTTAGTTCTGATATGGGATCAAGAGCGGTTAAGCGAATTAATGATGTTAAAATTATGCGCACAGTACAATTTGCTGAAGATGCAAGCCCTATGTCTCACCCTATTCGTCCTGAACAAGTTATTGAAATGAATAATTTCTATACTGTTACCGTTTATGAAAAAGGGGCAGAAGTTATTCGTATGATGCATACACTATTAGGTGAAGAAAAATTCCAAGCTGGCATGAAGCTTTATTTCAAACGTCACGATGGCAGTGCGGCTACCTGCGATGATTTTGTTGCAGCAATGCAAGATGCCTCAGGCATTGATTTAACCCAATTTAAATTATGGTATAGTCAATCAGGTACCCCTGAGCTCATCGTTACTGATAGTTATGATAAAACAAGTCAACGCTATACTTTAACAATTGAGCAACATACACCTGCAACCCAAGATCAACAGCAAAAACAAGCGTTACATATCCCAGTTGATATTGAACTGTATCGACGCAATGGTGATGTCATTGCGTTGCAATCACAAGGTAAATCGATTAACCATGTATTAAATCTTACCCAGACTAAACAGCAATTTGTTTTTGATCATATAGATGAAAAACCGATTATTTCATTGTTGCGTGATTTTTCAGCACCGGTTAAATTAACATATCATTATCAAGATGATGAACTCATTTTCTTAATGCAACATGCAACCAATGCATTTAGTCGCTACGATGCTGCACAAATGCTTTTAGCAAAATATATACGTAGTAATGTTGATAATTACCAACATAAAAAGGATCTAACCTTACCGCAAACAGTGTTAGATGCTTTTAGAGCAGTGTTATTATCAGAATCAACCGATCCTGCTCTTATCGCCCAAATATTAACTTTACCTTCAGAAAATGAAATAGCTAATCTTTTTGCTGTTGTTGATCCAATGGCCATTTATCAAGTGCGCCACTTTCTATTAACCTGTTTTGCAAATGAACTTTATGATGAATTACAGGCGGTTTATCAACATAATAAAACAACACAATATCAAATTATTCATGCTGATATTGCAAAACGCTCATTAAAAAATGCGTGTTTAACACTACTTGCTTACGCTGATGATAAGTCACAAGTAACACATCTAGTTAGCCAGCAATATTATCATGCAGATAACATGACTGATGCATTTGCTGCATTAACAACGGCTGTTAAAGCTCAACTTAATTGCCAAAAAGATCTACTAATCGATTTTGATAATAAATGGCATCAAGATGGACTCGTGATGGATAAGTGGTTAGCTTTAAATGCCACAAGCCCTGATAAGCAAGTACTAGCAACGGTGAAAAAACTATTAAATCACCGTTCATTTTCGCTAACTAACCCAAATCGCATTCGCTCTTTAATCGGTGCATTTGTCAATAACAATCCTGTCGCCTTCCATGCACAAGATGGCAGTGGTTATCAATTTTTAGTCGAAATTTTGACAGAATTAAATCAGAAAAATCCTCAAGTTGCAGCACGTTTAATCGATCCACTTATTCGTTTAAAACGTTATGATGAAAAACGACAAGAGCAAATGCGACAAGCGCTTAATGCATTACTAAAAATAGAACATCTATCTAAAGATCTCTATGAAAAAATCAGTAAAGCATTAGCCGCTTAAATGATCATTATCATCCTATTAATCATTAATAGGATGATAACTTGTAATAATTAGCGCTGTTTTTTTTCAAAAAAAGTATTTAGCTAAAACTTGTTCACAACATTTTTTTAGAGTTTTTAATATGATACCTATAAAATCCATCACCGCTATTGAGCTTGCTCAAAAACTAAAACAACAACACAAACTGGTTTTACTTGACGTGCGCGAACCTAGCGAAGTCAATTTCTGCAAAATTGAGGATGCAATGCACATTCCAATGAATCTGATCCCGCTTTATTTAGATAAAATCCCCGATGAAATTGATATTGTAATTTATTGTCATCATGGCGTAAGAAGTTTAAATGTCGCAAATTATTTGGCTGAAAATGGCTTCGATACTGATTATCTCTATAATTTGACTGGAGGTATAGATGCTTGGGCATTAATGGTTGACAAAAACATGCCAAGATATTAACAAGCTCGTAACAAACTGAGCTTGTTAAAATAAGCGATTAAACTACTCTTGTGGCATCACCCAATAACCATTTTGGTTGTGCGCTTGCATATAATCTTTAAACTGTTGAGATTGATAAATACGTTTCACATCTTGGGCCCATTGACTATTTTCATTGCCCGCATTAACGACCACCATAATTTCTAAATCTGGAATTATCGTTTCTAACAGTAATGCTTTATTCGGATCAATATTCGCTGAGTAAACAATGCTACCAGGAATAACGGCAAAATCTAAATCATTCATCACGCGAGGAATATTAGCCGAATCCATCTCAATAATAGTAATGCCGGCAATATTTTGCTCGATATCATTTTTACTTACAATAATAGGATTGGTATTCGGTTTTAACTTTATCCAACCGGCTTTTTCAAGCAAATTATACGAACGGGCAGCATTAGATGCATCTTGTGGAATAGCAACTTTCGCGCCTTTAAACACTTGCTGTAACGAATTATATTTATTTGAAAATATCGCAGCGGGTACAGATGGTACATGTACAACGGGTTTCAAGTTGGCCTTACGCTGAGTATTAAACACATTCATATAAGCGGTGTGCTGTGCCACGGTCAAATCAATACTGCCCTCACTTAAAGCGACATCTGACTCAAGTAAATGTGGAAAGCTCACTAATTTCACCTTATAACCTTCAGACTCAAGTATGGGTTTCACCGCGTCTTTAAATAATTCATTATAAGGCCCGGGTGATACTCCCATACTAATCTCTTTTTTAGTTTGATTATTGGCTTGCTTTGAAGAATTATCACAAGCTGTTAGTAAAAATAGAAAACTTAATATCGATAAAACCAAAATATTTTTATGCAATTTTGTAAAACGATGCTTCATATTAACTATCCCCAATAAGCTATAAACTTAACCCTACTCTAGCATAGAAAAAATAGTTCATTTATTCCAAGTTATTCTATCTTATAACTTTTTGGAATAAGATATAAAAAACGATTATTAGGTTGCTAAATTAAGCTATGCTACGTTAATACTATCTATAATTATTTGTTGGATATACCATGAGTGAATCAATTGCAGACAGTATTCATCAGCTTTTTAGAAAATTACATCAACATCCTGAGCTTTCTAATCAAGAGTATGAAACGACCAAAACAATTAGGTATTATTTACAAAAGGCACATATTCGAATTTTAGAGCTTGGTGCAAAAACAGGCGTCATAGCAGAAATAGGCTCAGGCTCACCAGTGCTCGCATTACGTGCAGATATTGATGCATTACCCATTAATGAACAAACAGCCTGCAATTATAAATCTCAAACGCCCGATGTCATGCATGCTTGTGGCCATGATGTACATACGTCGATTCTAATGGGTGCAGCTTACTTGCTTAAACAACACGAACAAGACTTAAAAGGTACGATTCGCTTATTATTTCAACCCGCAGAAGAAAACTTTAGCGGCGCATTACAATTTATAGATATTGGTGCATTGAAAGGGGTTGATGCAATATTGGGGCTCCATAATAACCCCAATTTAACTATCAATCAGATGGCATCACGTGCTGGCCCTTTTTCGGCCAATGTTGATCGCATTGAAATCACAATAAAAGGGGTCGGAGCCCATGCAGCAAGACCAGAATCGGGAATCGATCCCATTGTGATAGGGGCACAAATTGTTAGTGCCATCCAAACAATCTCTAGCCGAACAATAAGTGGACTTGATGCAGTTATTGTTAGCATCACAAAATTTCAAGGTGGTAACACTTGGAATGTCATCCCCGAAACAGTAGAAATGGAAGGCACTGTGCGAACTTTAACGCCACAAGTGAGGGCAAAAGTAAAACAACAACTACAAAGTATTATTGAAAACATCGCGATTGCCATGGGCGCAAAAGCCGAATTAAGATGGTTTGATGGTCCACCTTCTGTCATTAACGATGGCAAATGGGTTGCATTTGCCCAGTCAATCGCTAAGCAAATGGGTTATGAAGTAATCGATTTTAAACCGCAACTAGGTGGCGAAGATTTTGCCCACTATCTACATCAAGTACCGGGGGCTTTTATTAATCTCGGTTCACAAAGCCCTTATGCGCTTCATCATCCAAAATTTGAAATCAACATAGACATGATAATGCCAGCTGTAAATTATTTATATATACTTGCTAAGCAAGCATTAATTGAAATAGAACACCAATTAACAGGTATTAAATAATGATTAAATTTGAAAATGTCTCTAAGCAATATGAGCGAAACGGCATCACCACTCAGGCGCTGCACAATATTAATTTAACCATTGATAAAGGTGATATCTATGGCATTATTGGCTATAGTGGAGCGGGAAAAAGTACCTTAGTTCGCTTAATTAACTTTCTTGAAAAACCCACAACAGGAAATGTTATTGTCCAAGATCAACAACTAAATCAATTATCAAATGCTGACTTACGTCATGTAAGACAAAAAATTGGCATGATTTTTCAGCATTTTAATTTACTGGAATCTAAAACTGTATTTGAAAATATCGCTATTCCATTAATTTTAATCAAAAAAGATAAGCAAACAATAAAACAAAAAGTTTATGAGCTATTAGAATTTGTGGGATTAAGTGATAAAGCCAATAGCTACCCTAAGGAACTTTCTGGTGGACAAAAACAGCGCATTGGTATTGCCCGTGCATTGGCGAATGACCCTGATATTTTACTTTGTGATGAAGCGACTTCAGCGCTTGATCCACAAACAACACAATCAATTTTAGATTTAATCAAAAAAATCAATGAAAAATATAAGATCACTGTAGTACTTATTACTCATGAAATGCATGTGATTGAGCAAATTTGTCATAAAGTCGCGGTAATGGAAAAAGGCCAAATTATTGAGCATGGTAATGTACTGGACGTATTTGGTCATCCAAAGCATCATACTACTCAAAACTTTGTCAGTTCTGTGATTAATGACCAGATCCCAACTGGTGTTGTTGAAAACTTAATTGAAATAGAAGGTGATAAAGATAATATCCAATTATTCAAACTCGAATTTTTAGGAAGATCAGCCTCAGAGCCTGTCATCAATTCGCTGATATTAAAACAAAAAGTAGTCGTCAACATCTTGTTTGCCCATATGTCAGAAATTGAAAAAACAGTACTCGGCAGTATGTTTGTTCAATTAAAAGGCAACAACAATGATATTGAAGAATCAGTACTATATCTACGTCAGTGTGGTGTACAAGTCACCGAGATTAAACAATGGGAGAGGAATTAAATGGAAACCTTAAATAATATTATCAATTACTTAAGTTCTTGTTTTGCCACTACACTAACCGCTGAACAATTTATTCAAGCGTCGTACGAAACCTTAATAATGGTGTTTTTTGCTTTGGTACTAGGTTCGTTACTGGGGATTCCTCTAGGTATCTGTTTAGTCACCACACGACCATCAGGATTATTAGAAAGTCGTAAAGTATATCGGATCATCAACCCAATAATTAATCTGCTACGCTCTTTACCGTTTATTATTTTATTAGTAGCGATCTTACCTTTCACTAAACTCATTGTAGGCAGTTCGATCGGCACAGCAGCAGCAATTGTACCTCTAACAGTATACGTCGCGCCTTATATTGCACGATTAGTCGAAAATTCACTGCTAGAAGTCAATAGTGGCATTATAGAAGCCGCTGAGTCTATGGGAGCAACACCATTACAAATTATTTGGCACTTTATGTTGCCCGAAGCTTTTAGCTCTTTAATTTTAACCCTGACGACAGCAACAATAGGCTTAATTAGCGCAACGGCTATGGCTGGTGCAGTTGGGGCTGGCGGGATTGGAGATTTAGCCATATCCTATGGTTATCAACGTTTTGATACAACCGTTGTCATTATTACAGTTGTGATATTAATTATCACTGTGCAACTCGTACAAAGTCTTGGTAATTATTTAGCACGAAAAGCAAGGCATGAATAACTAACGTAACCAATCATCACAAGTAATGACTTTAGAATCAAAAAAAAGATGAGGGTTACGGCCCTCATTTATAATTATTGACAAAATGTTTACTCTATTGAATTTTAATAATTACCTGTCTATAAACCACTAAATTATTGTAAACTTTTCTATTAAAATTTAATTAGTTATTCTTATCTACTAAAATTCGTCAATAATTGGTTAATCTATTTAATAGATTTCATTATTCGCAAATATCAAGTAAAATAAGCTCAACTTTCATTATGGTAGTGTAGGAAATCAATGTGACGAACACATTACAACAAAATTTGGTCGAAATACACGATATGTCTTTCTATCGAGGTAGCCGGCCGATTTACAAAAATATGAATTTAAATGTGCCTAAAGGCAAAGTAACTGCCATTATGGGGCCATCTGGAATAGGTAAAACAACACTGCTTCGCCTAATTGGTGGTCAACTCAAACCTCAAGCGGGAAAAATTTTATTTGATGGTGAAGACATACCCAGCATGTCCCGTTCAAGACTATATGAAGTCCGTAAACGCATGAGTATGTTATTCCAATCTGGTGCACTATTTACTGATTTATCAGTCTTTGATAATGTGGCTTATCCTCTTCGTGAGCACCTTAATCTACCAGAGCCCATATTGCACAATTTAGTGTTAATGAAATTACAGTCCGTTGGTTTACGCGGTGCAGCGCAGATGATGCCTTCAGAATTATCTGGCGGTATGGCACGGCGAGCAGCTTTAGCCAGAGCGATAGCACTTGATCCAGATCTTATTATGTTTGACGAGCCATTTGCAGGGCAAGACCCCATATCTATGGGCGTTATAGTTAAACTTATTGCTGAGATTAATCAATCACTGGGATTAACCTGTATTGTTGTTAGTCACGATGTGAATGAAGTATTAAGTATTGCTGATTATGCTTATATCGTTGCAGAACAACACATTATTGCAGGTGGCACTGCTCAGCAGTTACGTGACAATGATGATTTGCGTGTAAAACAATTTCTGGAAGGACTGGCTGATGGTCCGGTTCCATTTCATTATCCTGCTGATGATTACAAATTAGACCTAAGCAGAGGTATAAAATAATGTTGAATTTACTGGCAAAACTGGGACAAGCAACCATTAATACCATTGCAATGGTTGGGCGTTCGGGAATGATGCTATTTGGCGCACTGATTGGCCAACCGCAATTTGGTAAACAATTCCCCTTACTTATCAAACAATTTTATTTTGTCGGTGTACAATCACTGACTATTATTATTGTATCAGGTCTGTTTATTGGTATGGTACTTGCTCTTCAAGGCTACTTTATTTTAACCACCTTTGGTGCTGAAGCAAGTTTAGGAATGATGGTTGCGCTTGCTCTACTCAGAGAATTAGGTCCAGTCGTTGCAGGCTTATTATTTGCTGGACGTGCGGGTTCTGCCTTAACAGCAGAAATAGGTCTTATGAAAGCAACAGAACAGTTATCAAGCATGGAAATGATGGCAATCGACCCGCTACGACGAATCATTGCACCACGCTTTTGGGCGGGTTTTTTTAGTATGCCTTTTTTAACGGCTATTTTTGTCACTGTTGGCATTTTGGGTGGTGTTTTAGTTGGCGTAGACTGGAAAGGAATTGACGCTGGCTTTTTTTGGTCCTCCATTCAAAGTAATGTTGATTGGTGGCATGATTTAGGCAATTGTTTTATTAAAAGCTTCGCCTTTGCAATCGCCAGTACTTGGATTGCACTATTTAATGGTTACGATTGTGTACCAACATCTGAAGGAATTAGTCGGGCAACAACAAACACCGTTGTCTATTCATCATTAGTTATTTTGGGGTTAGATTTTATCCTAACCGCATTAATGTTTAGTCATTGAGGTCATTAAACATGAGTCGTAAAGTCGAAATTACCGTTGGATTATTTATGGTGCTGGTTATTCTTTCAGTACTATTTTTATGCTTTAGAGTGACTGACCCCACATCATTTAGCAGTCATAACACTTATCGTGTTTATGCTGTATTTGATAATATTGGTGGATTAAAAGTACGCTCGCCAATAAAAATTGGGGGTGTTGTCATTGGTCGAGTCAGTAATATTACCTTACAATCATCAGACAACGATGTGTATAAACCCTATGTCACCATGGATATTGATACACAATATAACAAGATCCCAAGTTCCAGTTCTTTATCGATTAAAACCTCTGGTTTATTAGGCGAACAATTTATTGATATTAACTTTGGACTTGATCAAAGTACGGAACATGAACTTGATGCATTAGATGCGGATAGTGCAAGTAGTACGCCAATAGCAAAAGATAATAAGCCTGCTTATTTTCAAGAAGGTTTAGTTATTAACAATACTAAACCAGCTATGGTCATAGAGGATTTAATTGGGCAATTCCTTTATAGTGCTGGCGGTTCTTCCGATAAGGACAAAAAACAAACTACACCAGATACCAATGAAAGTAAGGAGTAATTATGTTAATCAGATTTAAACAAGTAATTTTTTTCGTATTCGCATTAGCATTCAGCACATTTGCGCTTGCTGATAACGATCCATACAAAGATATGCAAGTTGCAGCCGATAAGATTTTTAATACCATTAAATCTCAATCAGCTACAATCAAAACCAATCCCAATAAATTGAAGGAAATAGTTAGAACTGATTTATTACCTTATGTGCAAGTTAAATATGCTGGTGCATTAATTTTAGGTAATTACTACAAGAGTGCTTCTGAGGCGCAACGTACCGCTTATTTCAATGCATTTGAAAACTATTTAGTTCAAGCTTTTGCCCAAGCACTATCGATGTATAACGGTCAAACTTATCAAGTCGAAGCAGCAAAAGATCTAACGGGTAAAACTTTAGTTTCAATTCGTGTATTATTAATCCAACCCGATAAAAGCCAGCAACCATTACGTATCGATTTTCAATGGCGTAAAAATTCTGTCACAGGGGAATGGAAAGCATACGACTTAATTGCTGAAGGTGTGAGTATGATTACCACTAAACAAAATGAGTGGTCGACTATATTACGTCAAGATGGTATTGATGCATTAACCAAACAATTAACTGATCTTTCAAATCGTAATATTGATCCTAACGCTAAACCAAAAGGCTAGCCTATGATGTCGCGAATTAAAGCAGACAAACAACACAATGTCTTATATTTAAAGGGTGAGCTAGATGCTCACTCCCTTAATGAAATATGGTCAACTCAGCGTAGTATTTTAAATGGCGTTACAACGATTGATGTTGCTCAGTTAACTCGAGTTGACTCTTCTGGACTAGCAACATTAGTTTATTTTTGTACTAAATATCAAACCAAATTAATGGGCATTAATCCGCAATTACAAACTCTAATTGCACTGTATGACTTACAGCCAGTTATTATGGCTTAATTCATATTGTTGTGTTATTACCAAACATAAATATTAGCTTAAACAACTTAATATAAAGTTAGAATATTCATACTGAGTTACAATCATGGACAAACAACAAATTATAGACAAATTAAATAGTTCCCTTAACCTTGACAATGTATATGTTATGACTGACGATGGTAGTCATTTTCAGGTTATTGCAGTCAGTGAACTATTTGCAGATTTGAGCCGAGTCAAAAAACAGCAATTGATTTATGCACCTTTAGCCGAATTCATTAATGACAATCGTATCCACGCATTATCTATCAAAACCTATACACCAACTGAATGGCAGCGTGAACGCAAATTAATGGGATTATAAACTATTCCTTAACACAAAATACTTGACTTGCGTTTTTTTACCCGCACATAATGTTCACTCATTAGATAAAATCTTTGTAGAAAGGTATCGAAACATGACCAACCCATTATTAACCAATGCTCCATTACCGCTATTTTCTCAAATCAAGCCTGAGCACGTTCTACCTGCTGTAAAGCAAGCTTTAAACAATTGTCGCAACACAATTGAAACAGTGCTAAAACAAAATAGTGAATATACTTGGGACAACTTAATTCAACCTATTGATGAAATGGATGAAAAATTTGGGCGAGTTTGGTCACCGGTCAGCCACCTTAATTCTGTAAAAAATAGCCCTGAATTACGTAAAGCTTATGAAGCATGTTTACCATTATTATCAGAATACAGCACATGGGTTGGACAACATAAACCTCTCTATCAAGCTTACAAACAACTAAAACAAAGCGACAATTACAATAAGCTTTGCAAAGCACAAAAAAAAGTAATTGATAACGCGTTACGTGATTTTGAATTGTCAGGAATAGGCTTGCCTGATGATAAACAAAAACGTTATGGTGAAATTGTTGCCAAATTATCAGAATTATCATCACAATATAGCAACAATGTATTGGATGCAACGATGGGCTGGACAAAACTAATAACAGATGAAAAACAGTTGTCTGGTATGCCTGAAAGTGCGCTTGCTGCAGCAAAAGAACAAGCCAAATCAAAAGGACAAGACGGCTGGCTAATTACTTTAGATATTCCAAGTTACCAACCTGTTATGACTTATTGTGATAACCGTGAGTTACGTTTTGAGCTCTATCAAGCTTATAATACCCGGGCTTCAGATCAAGGTCCGAACGCGGGTAAATGGGATAATACACAAATCATCGAGCAAATTTTAACGTTAAGAGATGAACTCGCTAAATTACTTGGCTTTGATACTTATGCTGACAAATCTTTAGCCACTAAAATGGCGCAATCAGTCCATCAAGTTACTGAGTTCTTGACTGATTTAGCTAATAAAGCCAAACCACAAGGCGAAAAAGAATTAGCGGAGTTGAAACGCTATGCCTATGAATTTTTTGGTGCCAGCGATATCAAACCGTGGGATATTGCCTATTACAGTGAAAAACAAAAACAATACCTTTATACCATTAATAACGAAGAACTCCGACCTTATTTTCCTGAACAACGAGTGATAAATGGCTTATTTGAAGTTGTCCATCGTATTTTTGGTATTACCGCTAAAGAACGACAAGGTGTTGAAGTGTGGCACCCTGATGTCAAATTTTATGATTTATATAATACTAGTGGCGAGCTAAAAGGCAGTTTTTATCTTGATTTGTATGCTCGTGAACATAAACGTGGTGGTGCATGGATGGATGATTGTATTGGTCGCATGCGTTTTGCCGATGGTCACATACAAAAACCCGTTGCTTATTTAACTTGTAACTTTAATCGACCAATTGGTGATAAACCCGCGTTATTTACGCATGACGAAGTAACCACCCTATTCCATGAGTTTGGTCATGGCTTGCATCATATGTTAACCGAAATTGATGTATCATCAGTTGCAGGTATTAATGGCGTAGCTTGGGATGCGGTTGAATTACCAAGTCAATTTTTAGAAAACTGGTGCTGGCAACCTGAAGCATTAGCCTTCATTTCAGGACACTATCAAACCGGTGAGCCTTTACCACCAGAAATGCTAGAAAAAATGCTCGATGCGAAAAATTATCAAGCCGCTCTATTTATTTTACGTCAATTAGAGTTTGGCTTATTTGATTTTAAACTTCATAGCCAGAAAAACCCTGATATCTTAACCACTCTGGCAGAGGTTAGAAAACAAGTTGCTGTCGTACCAACAGTTGAATGGGGACGATTCCCTCACGCTTTTAGTCATATTTTTGCAGGCGGATATGCCGCTGGGTATTACAGTTATTTATGGGCCGAAGTGTTATCAGCCGATGCCTTTTCACGCTTCGAAGAAGAAGGCATTTTCAATGCTAAAACGGGTAATGCCTTTTTGGATAATATTTTGTCGCAAGGTGGCAGTGATGAACCCATGACATTATTTAAAAATTTCCGTGGACGTGAACCCCAACTTGAGGCTCTGCTTCGTCACTATGGTATCCACTAACGCCAACCTAGCTCAGCTAAAATTATTAGCTGAGCAGTGGTTAACCTTAAACCCAACTATTCCCTTTGCATTAGTAACAGATAACCATCAACTCGTATTACAAAAAACTGATGAGCCAAAACTTGGTGCGATAAAAGTCGATTTTGTATCAGGGGCAATGGCGCATCGCCGCCAATTTGGCGGTGGGCGTGGTGAAGCCATTGCCAAAGCAGTAGGTGTAAAAGGTGAGTATTTACCAACAGTTGTGGACGCAACAGCTGGACTCGGTCGTGATGCATTCGTATTAGCAGCAATCGGTTGTCATGTCACAATGTTTGAAAGGCATCCCGTTGTGGCTGCATTATTAGCTGATGGTTTACAGCGAGGTTACCAAGATCCAATAATAGGCAATTGGTTACCGCAACGGTTAAACATGTTTTATAATTCAAGCCAAACAGGTCTATTGTCATTGCACGAAAAACCCGATGTGGTGTATCTCGATCCAATGTTTCCACATCGACAAAAAAGTGCACTAGTCAAAAAAGAGATGCGCATTTTTCAACAGTTAGTGGGTAGTGACTTAGATTCAGATAACTTGCTTGAACCGGCACGACAATTAGCTAAAAAACGCGTAGTCGTTAAACGACCTGATTATGCGCCATTTTTAGCCGAGCAAAAACCAACAGCCGAAATTAAAACTAAAAATCACCGTTTTGATATTTATACACCTTTTTAAAACAGAGGAAGATTACTCAGATTATGCGATTAGATAAATTTCTAGCTCATCACTTAGGTATAAGCAGAACAATCGTGAATAAAGAACTTAGAGCACAAAAAGTGACTGTTGATGGCGAAATAATAAAATCAGGCGCCCACCAAATATCACCTGCACAAGTTGTTGAGTACGATGGCGTCGAAATTGTGCCAGTCACCGAACATCGTTATTTTATGCTTAATAAACCACAAGGTTATGTTTGCTCAACCGATGATCCCGATCATCCAACTATTCTATATTTTATCGACGAACCAATGGCTGAAAAGTTGCACGCAGCCGGCAGATTAGATCTTGATACAACAGGTTTAGTACTATTAACAGACGATGGTAAGTGGTCACATCGTATTACTTCACCTAAACATCATTGTGAAAAAGTCTATCAAGTCACAGTTGAACATCCCCTAAGCATCGAACTCATCGAGATATTTGCCAAAGGCATTCAACTAAAAAGTGAGAAGTCACTCACAAAGCCGGCTAAACTAAATATTATTGACCCATATCACGCAGAGCTAACCATAAGTGAAGGTCGATATCATCAAGTTAAACGTATGTTTGCCGCAGTCAACAATCATGTTGTTCAGTTACATCGAAAACAAATTGGCACCATTATGCTAGATATTCCTGAGGGCGAATACCGTCCACTTACTGAAGAAGAAATCAACTCTTTTAGTTAGCTTCAAATTTTATCGTAACAATAAAAGTGAATAAATGATTGCCTCTTAAAGTCAATAAATACCGTTAAGTCATAATTAACGGTATTATCGATTATGTTGCCACATCATCATGCACTTTTAGTTGAAGAACTTTATAGGAACCCAAACGTGCAAAACTCAAATACTCAAGTAGAATTTAAAATTTCTAAAAAAGCACTGATCTTTATCCTTGGATTGCTATCTATGTTAATGCCTTTATCCATTGATATGTATTTACCAAGTATGCCAACAATTGCTCACGACTTTAATGTAGCTGATGCAACGGTTCAACTGACCATTAGCTGCTATTTATTAGGGTTTTCCTTTGGCCAACTCTTATTTGGACCACTTACAGACAGTTATGGCCGGCGAAATATTCTTATTATTGGTCTGATTATTTTTGTTTTTGCCGCCTTTGGTTGTGCTATTGCTGGCAATATTAATCAATTGATAACTGCACGTTTTTTCCATGGGATTGCAGCTGCTGCAACCACAATAGTGATTAATGCTTTAATGAAAGATATTTATCGTGACCGTGATGAGTTTTCAAAAATGATGTCCTTTGTGATGTTAATCTCTAACGTAGCACCATTATTAGCGCCGATCATTGGTGGTTTTATTTTGTATTGGTTTAATTGGCAAGCAAACTTTTATACCATTTGCCTAATGGCAATCATTTGCTTTGGTTTGGTGGTAAGTTATATTCCAGAAACACTTGCCAAAGCTAAACGTGATAAATTTAGTATCATTCGAATATTAAGTAATTTCATTACGCTATTTCGACATCGCCAAGCCTTAACTTACATGCTAATAGGCGCATTTGCTGGTGCTGGATTATTTTCATTTTTAAGTTTAGGGCCTTTTGTTTACATGAACTTACATGGCGTTGCATCCACCAATTTTGGTTACTATTTTGCACTTAATATTGTGGTAATGGTATTGATGAATACCTTAAATAGCCGCTTTGTTAAACTTGTTGGTTCTATCAAAATGATGCAATTAGGGCTGTTAATCCAATTTATCATGGCGATAGGACTTTTGATTGGAACATTATTTAATTTTGGATTTATCTATTTGGTCGTGTGTATTGCAGGTTACATTGGATGCATGTCAACAGTTGGTGGTAATAGTATGGCTGTGGTATTAGACTTCTATCCGCATATTGCCGGTACAGCATCGTCACTTGCTGGTACCATTCGATTCGCCATAGCAGGAGCAATTGGTATATCATTATCAATGCTAGTCTCGATTCATAAAACGGTAACACCAATTAATGATAATACCACAGAGTGGTTAATGGTTGGTTCTATGGTGTTGTGCAATTTTCTTGCGGTTGGCTTATTTTTGAGTGTCAAAAATATTAAAAGGAAATAACCATGATTTATCAATTAGATGATTTATGCCCACAAATTCACCCAGATTGTTTTATTGCCAAATCGGCTGATATTATTGGTAATGTGACGCTTGAGCAAGGGGTATCCATCTGGTTTAACGCGGTATTACGAGGTGATATTGCAAGTATTCATATTGGCAAAAACAGCAACATTCAAGATAATTGTACTGTGCATATCGAGACTAACATACCGTGTATTGTTGGTGAAAATGTTACAATTGGCCATAATGTGATTCTTCATAGCTGCACAATTGAAGATAATGTCTTAATCGGAATGGGAAGTACGATTTTAAATCATGCCAAAATTGCTAAAAACTGTCTGGTTGGTGCTAATTCTTTAGTTACTCATAGTTTACCTTATCAAGAAGGCTGCTTAATTATGGGATCACCAGCGAAAATAATTCGGCAACTTACCGAAGCCGAAATTGCAGCAAATATTAAAAATGCCCAAAATTATGTCAAAAATGGGCAAAGGTTTAATAAAAATCTAATGGCAATTAATCGCTCACAGTCACAATAAATTACGTTTTATATTTTATTCACTCTGTGAGCAAAAGTAATTTATGATAAAATGCCACCAATTTTAATTGCAATCGTTTTTAGGTACGTACTTGAAAAAGCCAAAAACAACCAGAAGACAGATATTTAGCCAATTCATTTTATTAATAATAATAGCGTTATCTGCCTGCTTATTTTTATCACTATTTTCTTACAATGCATCAGATCCCGGCTGGTCTCGTACTGCTTGGCATACCCCTATCAGCAATTATTGCGGCTATATTGGTGCATATGCATCGGATATACTATTCCAATTTTTAGGCTTTATTGCTTACAGTGTTCCTTTTTTTGCACTATTTTTTAGTTTGCAATTAGTGAGCTATTTTTATCGTCATGCTAATGCGCCTATTAACTATTTTAGTATATCATTCAGAATCATTGGTATTTTAGCGTTTATCTTTAGCAGTACTGGTTTTTTTACCTTAAATATTCGTGATGCAGAACAATTTCAAGCTGGGGGATACCTAGGTTCAATTGTTATCGAAAGCCTATTACCTATAATGAATGGCTTTACCGCATCGATTATATTACTCATTGTTAGCCTTGCCTGTATAACCCTATTAACCGGATTATCATGGTTACTACTGATGGAAAAACTTGGGGCGTTAGTCATGCTGCTTTTAACGCCGATTACCTGGTTATTTTCATCACATAAAGCCAGTGCAAGCACTCACACTGTTACCAAACAGCGGGATAAAGACATTGCACTAACAACGCAAACAAAAGAGCAGCCTGTTGTTATTCCATTAGAGAGCAATAAAGTCAATTTAGATACAGAGCAACCTTTATCTATAACAGCCAATGAAGAAAAAGTGATTAATCATGTAGATGCCACTAATCAGCTTGAACAAAACAATCCTATAACACTCAATAAGGATGATGAAGCATTAATCCAAACCGCAGAGCAATTGTTACAGTCACTTGAGCAAACGACTAACAATCAACCTGATTTATCTAGCACACCAGTTAATGATGAACCTAAAAAAGATCTGGATCCAAACGATATTTTAGCGCGTATGGAAGTGATTATAAAAAATATGAATGAACGAAAGTTAGCGCTCTCACAAGATCAAACTAATGCTACGTTGCCACAATCAAATTTAGCCAATGATCCACAAGCAACAGCAAATCAAACAACAAAAGACTTAGAAAAAGTGCAGCCTTTTGATGAAAATAAATACACCATTTCAGATGCGCCTAGCAAACCGTTATTTACGTTAAATAATAACGAATCTACCTTAGCGAACAATACAATCGATTCAAACCAATTTATATCGAACGAGCCAGAATCATCGACTCAAGACGTTGAGCAAGTAACACATCAAGAACCCGAAACTCAGATTGAACATCCTACACCCGAGATTGAAAGGCACATCCCCGAAGATGTCGATCTTGAATCGTTAAAAAATGAAAATCCTGTCATAGATGACATCTATCTAGACGATACAGAGGTTGAACAAAGTCACAATACCCCAATTACCATTGATGATGAAAACGATAGCTTAATTCACCCATTATTAAGACGTGATGATAAACCACTACCAAAACCAACAACGCCACTACCGTCATTGGATTTATTAACTGCACCGCCGACAACGCGAATTGAAGTCGATCATGCTGCATTAAATGCAATGTCTGAACTGATTGAAAAAAGTTTAGCCGACTATCGTGTTAAAGCCAAAGTTGTTGATTATATGCCAGGACCTGTGATCACCCGCTTTGAAATTGAACTAGCTCCCGGTATTAAAGCTGCGCGAATTTCAACACTCGATCGCGATCTTGCTCGTTCACTATCAATGCCTTCAGTGCGAGTTGTTGAAGTTATTCCGGGTAAACCTTATGTCGGTATCGAGTTACCTAATAAAAACCGACAGACCGTCTACTTTAGAGAAGTATTAGACAGCCCACAATTTCGCAATGCACAATCACCATTGACTATCGTATTAGGAAAAGATATTTCAGGGCAATCGGTTGTTGCAGATTTAGCTAAAATGCCACATTTATTAGTTGCAGGCACCACAGGTTCTGGTAAATCTGTGGGGGTTAATGCGATGATTTTAAGCATCTTATACAAATCACAACCTGAAGATGTCAGGTTTATTATGATCGACCCAAAAATGCTTGAACTCTCTATCTATGAAGGTATACCGCACTTATTAACGCAAGTGGTTACCGACATGAAAGATGCGGCGAACGCACTTAATTGGTGTGTAAACGAAATGGAAAGACGTTACCGATTAATGTCAGCTTTAGGTGTCCGCAACATTGCCGGCTATAATGAAAAAATAAAACAAGCACAAGAGATGGGTAGACCTATTCCTGATCCACTGTGGAAACCTACCGATAGCATGGATCTTAACATGCCAACATTGGAAAAATTGCCTTACATTGTGGTTATGGTCGATGAATTTGCCGATTTAATTATGGCTGTTGGTAAAAAAGTGGAAGAATTAATTGCGCGCCTAGCTCAAAAAGCGAGAGCTGCGGGCATTCACCTTGTGTTAGCCACCCAGCGCCCATCGGTTGATGTTATCACAGGATTGATTAAAGCCAATATTCCAACCCGTATTGCTTTTACTGTATCAAGTAAAATTGATTCACGTACTATTTTAGATCAAATGGGTGCCGAATCACTACTTGGCATGGGGGACATGCTGTATTTAGCGCCGAATAGTTCGATTCCTATTCGTGTACATGGCGCTTTTGTACGTGATGAAGAAGTTCATGCAGTTGTGCAAGACTGGAAAGCTCGCGGCAAACCAAAATATATTGAAAATGTGACGGTATCAACCGATGATAATGATAGCAGTCATGCTGATAACATTGATGAAGATCTCGATCCGCTATTTGATCAAGTTGTAGAGTTTGTGGTTGAAACGCGTAGGGCTTCTATCTCTAGTGTACAACGAAAATTTAGAATTGGTTATAACCGAGCAGCGCGGATAGTTGAACAAATGGAGATTGAAGGTATTATTAGTGCACCAAGTCATAATGGTACTCGAGAAGTGATTGTGCCACATTCACATGGTGATTTTTAGTCGTGATAATAAATCCATCTAGTTGCTAAATAATTAGGTGGATGAAATAGGAGTGCAATCCGCCGATTTGAGTATAAATGGTTAACACCTATTACAGAGCTTTAGATAATAGACTTAAAATACATTAAACGAGATCAACTTAGCACACCCTAAGCATCTCGTTAATACAACCAAAATACAGTAACCGTATGATAGGTATTAGACAATAATGAGTAAATATTCACAGCAAGTGACATTATTAGAATCGCAACTCATCAACCCTAACAACTTTAGTTTACCTGCGCAACTAGCTATTAAGGCATTAATTAAGGAAATTTGCTTATCGCCTAAGCCTGGGCTAGTTGATATGAACAATAATGGCGCACACCGTGATATGGATTTTCAAACATTTATCCAAAGCATTTCAGCTATTTCAACTTGGTTTGAACAGTTTTATCAATATGGTAAACAATCGGCTCATCAAGACCCCACTGTTTTTTTAGACGGTATTAGACCCATAGGCATACAATGTGAACAAGCCATGTTTAATGCAACTAATCAAATCAATACCCATAAAGGTGGTATATTTGCTTTCGGTTTATTACTTGGCGCTATAGGCAAACTTGAACAACTCGGCTTAGCATGTCAAATGCAAACAATTTGCGAGCAAGTATCAATAATATGCCAAGGTATCGTCAATAAGGAATTAAAACAACATAATCGATCTCATTCAATTGGCGAAAAGCTGTATAAACTGCATAATCTTCCTGGGGCACGGGGTGAAGCGGAGTCAGGTTACGCAACAGTTAAAAACATTTCATTACCTATTTTAAAAAATATGCAGCAAAGTGGTTACGATGAGGAAACTTGCTTATTACAAACCTTATTATATCTGCTCGCATTTAACCAAGATACCAATTTGGTTGCAAGAGGGGGACTTGATGGATTAGCCTTTGTCCAACAACAAGCTAAAAAACTGATTTTACACGGTGGTGTGATTCATACTCATGGCCAACAAAAATTAAATCAGCTTGATAACGAGTTGATAAAACGTAATTTAAGTCCCGGTGGCTCAGCTGATCTTATCGCCATTACTTGGTTCTTATCACAGTACTAATTCATCTGTACAACAATAATCAGATGGATTCATCACATCAATACCATTGATGGGCTTTGGTTAACTCAACCCTATGCAAGCAGGTGTTATATTACTTTAACTGATAACATTCACCTCTTTTGTTTAAATTCATATATATCAAGGCTGTAACAAAAAACATCAATCCTGTTTTTTATTTATTTTTAAATGATAAATCCCATACACAACAGCCCCCAAGATAGCCATAATCGCTAAAATTAAATAAGCGATACGCATTGAATATCGTAAACTTACGTATCCAACAATAACAGGAAACAATGTCATACCTAATGCGTAAATCGCTTGAAATAATCCCATCGCTGCCGATCGCGCATAAGCTGGAATAGTAGATGTTGCTTCAAACGTTAAAAAAGAAAATAATATTCCTGTACCCATTCCAGGAATAATTTGTAGTAATAAAATGGCATAAGGTGATGAACTCTGCGGTATCAAAATGCAATATAACGCCAGCAACATAAAAGACAGAATAATCCAAGTAGATATACTTAATTTATTAACCAAGTTACTTGCCCCCACTTTACCAAACAAGACTGATGCCAACATATAAATTATTGAAGATAAACCAATTAAGCTTGAACTTGCACCTAATCCACTTAATATCTGATTAGTAAATGACATGGTTGTCGACATTTGTATCCCCTGCTGAATCAAAGCCAACAAAGAAAAAAACAGTAATTTGCGATCAAAAAACACGTTAAGCAAATTATGATATTCAAAATTGTGATGAATTCTTTCAGGGTATTTCAGTCTGATAGCTAAGATAAAAGCAATAAATCCGCTTAAACAACTAAGTAAACAGATAAATTGCATCCCAAAATATTCAAATAGCAAGGTACTTGATAAAAATGCTAAAAAAATACCAAGATTATTCACCATAATAATTAAACTAGTGGCATAACTTTTTTTCGATTTAGGATAAAACCCCATAAACAACACCATAAATGATATCCACATGGCGCTGGCAAATCCTGAAATAATATTACCAATCAAAAATCCCCAACCTGTAGGCTGTATAAGACGAATAATTGAAGCAAATCCAGCTAAAAATGATCCTAATACAATAAATATCTTATGCTTTTCTTTAACATTGGCTAATAACCCAACCGGTATGCGTAAAAATAACTGTGAAACACCATAAGCGCTAACCACCATACCAATAAAATTGGTCGTCATATGGATTGCAGTTAAATAAGGGGTTTGATAAGGAATATAAATATATTGTGCATACCAGAAAAAAAACACAATACACAACAACAAATACGATCTTTTTTTTGCCACTTTCATTGGAACAACATTTTATTTCTTATAATTACTTTATGTAAAAATATATCTAAATTAGATATTTAGCAACAAACAAATCCATCTTGTCTAAATTTTTAAACTATGTTAGCTTGAAGTAAGTCAAACAACGATAAAAATAATTTTACAAATTAGCAGAAAATATCTTCTATAAATTTTTATAACCGATATTCCCTATACCTTATTTGGCGGATTTTAGTTTTTATCAGTGTGTAACCATTCGGTAATGTAATGGAGAAAATAATGGATTATCAAAGTATTGCACAACAAATTTTACAATTAGTCGGCGGTAAAGCTAATGTTGTTAGCTTAACGCATTGCTTTACTCGTTTAAGATTTCAATTAGTTGATAGCAACAAAGCGAATCGTGAAAAATTATTACAAACAGAGGGCGTTATTTCGGTTGTAGAAAGCAGTGGACAATATCAAGTGGTACTAGGAAATAAAGTCACCAAAATTTATCAAGAAATCATACCATTACTCGGAAAATTAGAGACCAGCGAACAAACGCCACCTAAAGTATCAATTGGCGTAAAAATTCTTAACGCTTTTGCTGCTATTTTTACGCCCGTGATTCCGGCAATTGCCGCATCTGGTATGTTAAAAGGAATTTTAGCGATTGCTGTTATGATTGGTAATTATTACTATCAAACAGATATCAAAACTTACAACACCTATACGATTTTACATGCTGCATCAGATGCAGTTTTCTACTTCATGCCAATAATACTAGGCTATACCGCTGCAAAAGTATTTAAAGCCCACGAATTTATATCGATGATCATAGGGGCAACGCTGTGCTATCCATCAATTGTCACGTTAATGGCAAGTAAAACAGAAGTCACTCTGTTTACTATTGAATTAACCAAAGCAAGTTACACCTCTAGCGTTATTCCAATTATTTTAGCCATATTCATTTTAAGTTACGTACAAAGATTTTTAGAATTTATCATCCCTGAAGTATTGAAAATTATCATGGTACCAACCTTTTCATTACTGATTATGATACCAGCTACATTACTAATTTTCGGTCCTATTGGCATCTACATTGGCGAATTTATAAACTGGATCTATTACTACATTATGGGTGTTAGCCCTATTTTATTAGGGGCATTTATTGGTGGTATCTGGTGTATATTAGTCATCTTTGGTGCACATCGGGCAATTGTGCCAATCGGCATTAATGACGTAGCGCAAACTGGTCGCCAGAACTTACTTGCTTTCGCTGGAGCGGCAAACTTTTCACAAGCTGGCGCGGCATTAGGTGTATTTTTCAAAACCAAAAATAAAAATTTAAAAACAGTTGCGGCATCGGCAACCATTACCGCTTTATTTGGGATTACTGAACCCGCAATTTATGGTGCGAATTTAAGATTAAAAAAACCGATGATTTGTGCGGTTATTTGTGGCGCTATCGCCGGAGGGCTAATGGGCTGGGGAGGATCGTACGGTACTGCTTTTGCCAATCAAGGGGTATTAACCATTCCTGTTTACGCTGAAGCCGGTACAACTGCATTTTTATGCTATTTAATTGGCATATCTTTTGCTTTTTTCGGTTCATGCATTTTAACGATGATTGTTGGATTTCAAGATCTACCAAGCGAGGAAATGTCTACATCAAACCAAACGCATAGCCCAGATTTATTACTTTCCGATCAGACTATTACCTCGCCTATCAAAGGGCATGTTATTGCACTTAGTGAAGTTAAAGATGAAGTGTTTGCATCTGGCGCGATGGGTAAAGGTGTCGCTATATATCCAGAAATCGGTGAAGTCATTGCGCCAGCAGATTGCACAGTTACAGTACTTTATCCCACTTTACATGCCATAGGTTTAAAATTAGATAATGGATTAGAGTTACTAATCCATATTGGTATCGATACGGTAAACCTGCAAGGCAACTATTTTCAATCTTATGTTGAAGTGGGGCAACACATTAAACAAGGGACTAAAATTGTATCTTTTGACATCGATAAGATTAAACAACAACAATATGATTTAACAACATCAATAATTGTCGTTAATTCAGAACAATATAAAAATGTCGATTACACCAAAGATATCGACGTTAGTTATCAAGACCAATTATTATTTATTCAAGTTTAGAGGTAAAAATATGAAAACATTTGCTAAGGATTTTTGGTGGGGTGCATCCTCTTCTGCATTTCAAATTGAAGGTGGATGGGATGCCGATGGCAAGGGAATGACAGTTGCTGATTATAATTCATTTCAACGCTCAGCAGTACAAGCCGATAGCAAAGTTGCCAGTGATTTTTATCACCATGTAGAGAGTGATATTGCGTTGTTTAAAGAGTTGGGCTTAAAAACTTATCGTTTTTCCATATCTTGGGCACGTATTATTCCTGATGGCGATGGTGAAATAAATCAAGCTGGGATCGATTTTTATAATCGAGTAATAAACGAATTAATCAAAAACGATATCATTCCATTTATCACCCTTTATCATTTTGATTTACCTTTTGCATTAGTTGATAAATATAATGGTTGGCAAGACCGCCGTTGTGTCGATGCGTTTAGACGCTATGCTCAGGTCTGCTATAAAGCATTTGGCGATCGGGTAAAACATTGGCAAATCAATAATGAACAAAATTTGATGATTCGAGTTAATGAACGAATGAACATGTATAAAGTCGCACCAGCAGATACTGAAAAAGTGAGAGCACAAATGGATTACCACATGTTTGTTGCGCATGCGATGGCAACTAATGATTGTCATGAGCTAATTGCGGGAAGCAAAGTGGGACCGGCGGTATCATCCACCATGACCTACCCTGCAAGTAACAAACCAATGGATGTTTGGGCAGCTAAAATGAATGATAATTTTAAAACTAATTATGCCCTAGAAATGTATTGTTTCGGTGATTACCCAGGTTATTACAAACACTATTTACAACGTTGTGGTATCTATCCACAAACCCAGCCGGAAGATGCCGACATTTTAAAACAAGCTAAACCGGATTTTATTGCGGTCAATTACTATCGAACATTAGTCGCAAGCTATTTGCCGGAAGATGCAAAGCATCCATTTGGCACTAAACATAATGATATCGATTTTGATCTGTATGGTTACTTTAAAATTGAAAAAAACCCGAATTTAACAGCAAGCACTTACGGTGCACAAATTGATCCAATGGGTTTACGTTTAGTCCTCAATGAATATTATCGACAATACCGCTTACCCCTAATCATTACTGAAAATGGCTTAGGTACTCCAGACGAATTAACTCCAGATAATAAAGTGCATGATGATTATCGCATTGATTATATTAAAGCTCATATTTCAGCTTGTCATGATGCGATTGAAGATGGTGTTGAGTTATTTGGTTATTGCCCATGGTCAGTCATTGATTTATTAAGTTCTCATCAAGGATTTAAAAAACGTTATGGCTTTGTTTATGTTGATCGAGATGATCATGACTTAAAAACACTAAATCGTATCAAAAAAGATAGCTTCTATTGGTATCAAAAAGTGATTAAAAATAATGGAGTTTAACCCTTTCATAGCTATCAATTGACAAATATGGGGCTAAATAAAGCCCCATTCTATTGCTGAAAATTGTGTTAATTACTGATTTATCACATAGCTAACCTGATGTGCTTCGGTCGGTAAGGGAACTTGCCATTTACTAAACATGCGCTGAATTTTTTTATTCGCTAAGCTTGTATCGCGTTTTAAATTACGCCGATATAACTCTTGTTCCGGTTGTTCTATATAAACGATTTCAACCTCGGCGTGATAAGCATAGAGTAAATCGAGTGCTTTTTGCCGCATATCCTGTGACAAATGGGTAGCATTCCAAATAAAAGGCTGCTTATCTCGTAACCATTGTTTCACCTTAGCTAATACAAATTGAATCACTAATCCTTCATTTTCGCCATGCTTTAATTTGAGTTCACTGCGCGCATCATCATAAGAAGCAACCGGCCATGTTGGATAATGCTTACTCACCCAACTATTTTTGCCCGAAGCCGGTAAACCAGACATCAATATCACTTTTGATCCTTGTTGTGGATATAGTGCATAATCAGGCAAGACATTACTGCCGCGAAAATAGTGTACTCGCGTATGATCATCAACAAATTGGCGAGGTTGATACAGACACTCTTCTTCTAGCGCGAGTTGTTTAAATAACTCCACTTCATCCAAAGTTCTAGCTTTATCAGCACATATACGCCCCAGCATATCCGCTTTCGCTTGCAGGCAAAGCATCCAAACCGGTAATTGCCATGACAGACGATGCACAAGGTATTGGGGTGAATAGCGCTGATGCGTATCACTTAACGCAAAAAACGGAACTTGATGAACAGCGATAATACGACATATCTGTTCACGTAGTTCAAAAGGGACGGCCATTTGCCACAACAATACTCTGCTACGAATTTCCCCCTTTTGGGAGTGTCTTGGTTGACTGATTTTACCCGTGACCTCATCAATCACGGTGGTTTCTGGTTTAGCAATATCATGTAACAACGCTGTCATAAAGGATACAAATTGTTGCTCCTCGGTGGCTTTTGCAAACTCAGTTTGTTCAATTAATGCACGCAATACCATTTGTGTATGTATCCAAACATTACCTTCACCATGATGCAACGGGTCTTGTGGTGTGGTAATAAGCGCAGTTAATGCTGGAATACACGTTAACCAGTCATCGAAATTATCTTTAGCAATACTGTTAGCCACTTGCTGTTGTAATTGTAAATAGTCCATTATTTATCTCCCTACGCCAACTTGCTGATTCCAATTGACGGTTAACTGTGGTGCGTATAAATCGACATTATCAGCCAGTTGATTGGCAATAAACGGCTGCTCTAAATGGTGTTGACCAGCGTCTAAAATAGCTTGTACAAAATCTTGTCTCACCCATTTTAAACGATCGATTGTGTGATGTTCGCTTTCGATTTTTAAATACAGCCCTTCCATTAAATCCGAGCGATCACACTGCTGCCACGCTTTGGCTAAATCAATCTTGTCACGTGTGACTATTTTTTCAAAACAAGCCTGCCAATGCTGAGTTTTGGCTAAAGACTGTTTAACTAACGCTAATAAGTCAGCTAATTTAGTCGGTGCTTGCCCAGCAAATAGCACCGGTACCGATAAAACCGGACCATTAGCTAATAGCTGATGCCGCTTTTTGGTCGATAAAAAACATTGTTGCTGTCTATCCCAAACATCAAATTCACAAAAATAGTGAGGTAATGCATCATAAAAGATAGTGTGTTTTTTATGTAACCATTCACCATACATGATATAACGATCTTCTAACCGCTCTAATAGCCAATGTTCATGTACACTAGCCCAGTGTTTTAATAGATTAAATTGACGCTCTCTTGAACCACCCATTAAGTAATGGCCGCGCGATTGTAATAACAGTTCGCCACTTTGCGAAAAGCTTATAGCACAGTTAGCGCCATCGAGTTTTTCTTCAACGACAATATAGCAATTATGTAACTGGTTATAAGCACGCTGTCCGTCGGTGCTATCACCAAATTGTAAGCGTGAACCCTGTAAATGGGGTGTTCTTGGATATTTAATTAATTCTAAATTTTGAATATAAGATTCCATTGTCATGATGTTTTCTCCAAAAATATAAGGGAAAACCGACAAGGCAAAAATCTATAAATTGAAGTGCAACGAGAATGCTTTGAGAGGTAAAAGCAAAAATACAATATGATAGAAAATACCGTGCCGGCATTAAGATAAAGTGTTAACTACAGGCATTTTGCCACCTCGCTATAATAAAAAGTTTAGGTTAAAAAAACGGCGCCATTATCTGGTTGTGCCGCTAGCTTGTCAAGTCAATTTATAATATTTAATAATCAATGCTAGTAACAATGAAGAATTTCAGTATGATTATAAGTAGGATACGAAGATAACGTGACTGAGGTTATTATGGATGTTGAAATTGTGCAATTTCCCGCAACAAATTTAGCGGTTATCGAACATCATGGTTCGCCACTGTTAGAACATGAAACTGTCAATAAACTCATTAAATGGCGACAAGAGAACAACTTATTCGATAACGAAAAATACCGATGTTATGGTATCCATTACACCAATCCCGCTATCACACCTTTAGAACAGCATCACGTCGATTTTGCTATTTCAATAGACAAACCTATTGCTAAAAATGCCTATGGCATTGTCAGTAAAACTATTCCCGCGCTCCGTTGTGCCAAGGCTCGTGATATTGGTTCGCGAAATAATAACCAAGCTATTATCTATTTACTTGAACAGTGGTTACCACAAAGTAGAGAGAAAATAGGCAGTTATCCACCGATTTTTCATTACGTAAATGTAGGATTAACTATTCCAGCATCAGAGATGATAACCGATGTGTATTTGCCATTAGCGTAACAAATAAACTCGGTTATCTAACAGAACAAAGCTTATTTAGGTGAATAATCCGCACCAAAATAGTGTTGGCTGATTGTCGTTAGTTTGCCATTATTGATAATTTTTTGTATACCTTGGTTAATATCTTGAGTTAATCGCTCACCACTTGCGCCTTTACTAATTAACAAATAACTAAATGGAGAACCAATACGATCACCATCTTCTTGACTTAATTCTATCGTTTTGAGATTGAGTTTATGTTCATTGATATATTGCGATAACATCACGTTATCTATTAACTGAAAGTCGTATTGACCACTCTCGACATGTTGCAACACAGGTAGTAAATCGGCTTCACTATAAACAATTTTAACAGGATTATTGGGATTTTGTTCATTGTAGGTTTCTAATGCTGTCGCATAATTAAGTCCTGGTGTGACTTCAGTTGATTTTCCTTGAAGATCAGAAAAGCGATTAATGTCATTGTTACTTTTAGCCACAGCAATAACATACTGGTTTTTAAAAATTGGATCGGAATAGAAATATTTTTCTTTGCGCTTTTCATTCATAGCATAATTATTGGCACCAACTTGATAACGCTGAGAGTCAAGTCCAGCTAAAACAGATGAGAATTCAGTCACTTCAAAACTAATTTCATATTGAGGTAACTCGCTAAATATGGCTTTCACCACATCAATATCATAACCAACCAATTCCCCTTTTTCATCGACCGTTGTAAAAGGGTTTGGCGATCCTGAAGTCCCAATAATAATTTTTTGTTTTGTTGTGGATTGTGAATCTTTATTTTGGTTATCGCAACCAGACAAAAACAACGCGGCTAAGATGACAAAACCATACCATTTTTTATAGTTCATACCGTAATTCTCCTTTCATTTTAAATGAGCATTATTGAGTTAACCTTAAATAAAACCCATATTTTTCATTTCAATTCGATGATCGGCCTGATATCGAGCCATACCTGTTTTCATTAAATCAAACCCTAAGTTTTTATAAAATTCTACTGTTTGTGGATGAGTATAAAGAATGATATTGCAATGCTGTACCTGCTCAACGAGCTTTTCAACAATTAAGCGTCCATATTGTTGCCCGTGCAAGTGTTTAGCTAATGCAATGTTATAAATTGCCGCCTGACAAATACCGTCCGATAATGTACGACCAACGCCCACAACGCGATCTTGTTCCAGCAAAAAAATCACACCATAACTGTTTTTAAACACTCGCTCTTGTGCTGTTGCATCGAGCGAACTAAGTCCATAAAAAGCCAATAAATCGGCAACATCTTGCCAATTAATATTTTCACAATATTGTTGAATCTTTATACTCATTGATACCTCTTAAACTGATTAGATTTCATAATCCATTTGCATTGCACTAAAATATCTTGCTAAAAAAGATTTGGTTCGTGGTTGGGTCGGATTATTAAACACCTGCTTAGGTGAACCATCTTCAATAATTTGTCCTTTATCTAAAAACAGTACTCGACTAGCTACTTCATGCACAAAGCTCATTTCGTGCGAAACAAGGATCATCGTAATCCCTGATTGTGCGGCTAATTTGATGGTCGATAATACTTCGCCAACTAACTCAGGATCGAGCGCTGAAGTAGGTTCATCAAGCAGTAACACTTTAGGATCCATCGCTAATGCTCTGGCAATCGCTACTCGCTGTTGTTGCCCTCCAGATAGCTGTTTTGGATAATGGTACATTCGCCCCTCAAGTCCGACTTGAACAAGCTTTTCATGCGCAATTTTACGTGCTTTCTCCTTTGGTAATTTTTTTACAATAATCAAACCCTCCATCACATTTTCTAAAGCGTTTTTTTGATGAAAAAGATTAAATTGTTGAAATACCATAGCTGACTTTTGGCGAAACTGAACAATATCACGTTGTTTAATGCGGCTAACATCCAAGCCAAAATTATCAATTTGGATGTTACCTTGCTGGGGTTTTTCAAGTAAATTTAAACAGCGTAGTAAAGTGGATTTACCTGCTCCCGATGCGCCGATAATAGCAACGACTTCATGCGGTTTTATGGCGAAATTAAGATGATCTAAAATAAGATTATCCTGAAAAGATAACGTTAAGTTCTGTACCTTAATCATAATAATTTTCCTCGGCGATAACTGGGTGTATTCACACTGTCAGAAATCGTTAACCGGTTTTCCATATACTTAATGATTAATTCAATAATAATGGTTAAAGCCCAATAAATAAGTGCCAAAGAGATATAAACCTCAAAATAACGATAACTGTGTCCTGCTAAGGTTTTACCGCGACCTGTCATTTCAGTGACTGAACAGACAAAGGCTAACGAAGTCCCTTTAAGCAAGCCGATAAAAGCATTACCAAGATTTGGTAAGGCCACAATAAATGCTTCAGGAATAACAATACGTCGTAACAATTGGCTATAACTCATCCCTAACGATTGTGCCGCCTCAATTTGACCTTTACTGACCGATTGTAACGCGGCTCGTATAGTCTCGGAGTTATAAGCAGCTTCATTAAAAGAAAAGGCAATGAGTACAAATAGCATTGGAGGCACACTATTAATATTAAAATCAGTATGATAAAAATAGTTGATATAACGCAGAACAATTGGGATCCCATAAAAGCTTAAATAAAGCTGAACAAGTAAAGGCGTTCCTCGAATAAATGAAACAAAAACCGATGCTAGTTGTGAAAGAACAGGAATTTTATTCATTTTAACAATGGCAATCACTAACCCAAACATTACGCCAAGCAGCATTGAAAAAAAGGTAATAAATAACGTGACTGGCAAATAAGCCAGTAACGTAGGTATTTGAGTAAATATCAATCCGAAATCTAATATATTTGGCATGCGTATTATCCCAATAATCAATTATTGATGAGTACGAAATTGTTTATCTCTGTTATGAGGAGTATGCCAATGACTAACATCAGGCCCTAAGGGCAAAATATCATAAGGATTGTGGGCATTATTACCTAAAAAGTACCCTTTTTTAATTGACTCAAAATCGGTTGTTTCACCAAAAGCGGGGATTTGATAAAGATCTCGGGCATAAGCCCATAAATTAGGAAAATCAATAATTCGATTACGATTTGTGTTAAAAGCAGCATAATAAGCCACATCAAAACGCGCTAATGTAACGTATAAGCGAATATCCGAATCGGTAATGTGATCACCAAAAAGATATCGAGACTTACTTAGGCGTTTTTCTAATTCATCTAATCGATTAAAAACAAGATGATAAGCGTGTTCGTAAGCTTTTTGTGAGCGAGCAAATCCCGCTTTATAAACACCATTATTGACTTCATGAAAAATCACATCATTCAATTCATCAATTTCAGTACGTAAATGTTCCGGATAGAGATCAGGCGCACCCGCTTTATGGAAAGGTTTGAATGCGGTTTCCCAATAGTTGGTTAATTTAAAATAGTCGTTGTTGACAACTTTGCCGGTTTTTACATCGACAACGGTCGGGACTGTTGCTCGTCCATTATATTCAGGATCGGTTTTAGCGTAAATTTCTGGTAAATAACGGATGCCTAACACTGGGTCAACACCATTAGGATCAAGTGAAAACTCCCAACCATGCTCAGTGCGAATTGGCGCAACTTTGCCAACACTGATCACATTTTCCAAACCTAATAATTTGATAACAATCATCTGCCGATGTGCCCAAGGACAAATCGCCGCCCAAATTAAACGATAACGACCAGCCTCAACCGGTAACATACCCGGTTTATTTCCAAATGGGGTATCAAAACGATTTGTTTGACGAACAAAAGCACCGTCTTGGTTAATTTCATTATTTTCGGTAGTAACAACTTTTCCTATCGCAATGGCCATATGCTTACTCCTATTTTTTGATGCGTTAATTTCAAACAATCCAACCCTTGGATAAAATCAATCTAACATCAAAAAATTAATGGATAAAATAACAAATAAGCATATTTATATAATTATCAATTATATAGAAGATGGTGTCTGAGCAAATAATTGACCTAACAACAATAACTATTTACCTAGACGTTTGTACAATCTTTCAGGGCGGCCTATCTTTCCATGATTAAGTTCGACAGTTAATACTTTAGTTTGAACACAGTACTCTAAATAGCGTCTAGCTGTAGTTTTACTGATTTTTGCTTTTTCAACAATTTCATCAACGGTTTGAGGGGTATCGGTATGCATAAAAAGATCTTTAACCTTTTGCAAGGTAATTTCCTCTATCCCTTTTGAATGACGATTAATATCAACAAAATCTTTGGTTTGTAGGTTGAACAGTTCATCAATTCTTCGCTGATTGACATGTTTTTGTAAGCTTTGACGATATAAGAACAGTTCAAAACGTGCTAACGAGTGTTTCAAACGTTGATAAGACACCGGTTTAATTAAATAATCGAATGCTCCATATCTAATGGCTTTACTACAAGTATCCATATCGCTAGCTGCGGTAATAAAAATAACATAGCAATTTAAGTTGTTATTAATAATATATTCGAATAATTCAATCCCTTTACCATCGGGTAAATAGTTATCTAATAAAATTAAAGTGGGTTTTAACTTTTCTACCATCTTTTTTGCTTCCTCTAAATTGGAAGCAATACCAACGACTTTTACTTTTGTATCTCGCTGAATAAAATCAGCATTTAATTCAGCTAAAATAGGCTCATCTTCAACAATGAGAACTTTAATAGCATCTTCTTTATTTTCTTGCATACTTTAACCTCTATTTTTTTGGTATAAAAACGGAAAAAATTGTTCCGTAAGGCTGATTATCTCCAAATGTAATATAACCATTTGCCTTTTTTATGTAGGTTGACACAAGGTGTAAACCAATACCATGTTCTTTACTATCTTGTGAAGTAACGCCCGGTTCAAAGATAGAGTCTCGAAGCTCTTCTTCTACCCCACAACCTTGATCGCTTACTTCAATGACAATTTCGTCTGTAGCATCACTTATATATAAATAAATGGATTTATCACCATTATCGTTTTTTAAACACGCATTAAATGCATTATCAAGCAGATTACCCAATATAGACATAAATTCAGTTTCAGATATTGAAGCAGGTAATGCGTTTAATTGACACGCCGGGTCAAATATTAAGTTCAAACCAATTTCATGTGATTTTGAATATTTACCAATTAATAATCCACAAATAGCGGCTATTTTAAAATGCTGGGTAATGAAATCTAAATTATTTTGATTATCAGCTGAATGTAAAGCGATAAATGACTGTGCCTCATCATAACGCTTCATATAAATTAAACCAGATAACGTTGCCATCCAGTTTAGGTGTTCATGCCTAATTGCCCTTAAATTATCAACATACTGGGTAACTTGGGTCAATTGCATACTTAATACGTTAATATCGTTGAAGTTACGAAATGTGATTACCCAACCTTGTATTTTATCATCAACAATAATTCTAATCCTATTAGCAATAACACTCGTTTCGTTAAAATAACAAATATAATCATGGATATCTTGATTTTGATTATCGCTACCATAAATAAAATCATTAGATTGAATAAAATCACGTAGATTATGATTAAGCAAATCATCATCATCATTATTAAAGTTTAACATACTTCTTGCCGATTGATTGATATTGATTATTTTGTAGTTAAGATCAATTGCGATAATGCCTTCAAAAATTGACTCCATAATCGATTTTTGACTTTTAACCAGTAATGCAATTTCGTTTGGTTCTAAATTAAACATCTGCTTTTTGATGGATTTAGAAAAGCAAAATGAAAAAATAAACAATGCCAAAAAAAGGAGTGAACAAAAAATAATAATCGGAATAAATTGATTAACATGTAAGACATGAATGTCATCAATCATATAACCAACCGAAACAATACCAATGACTTTACCCTTATCAATAATTGGTGCTTTTCCGCGCAGGGCTAAACCTAGTGAGCCTTGGCTTATAGTAACACTACTATTACCACTTAACACTTCGTGATTATCACCACCAACCATAGGGGAATTTAATGCACTATTTGCGGTATGATATAAACGATAGGCCTGAGCATCGCCAATTACAATATAGCTTGCGTCGCTTTGTTCATAAATATCCGAAATCAATTGTGCTATTTTATCAGTATCTCTTTCTTCAACATACTTGATTAAACTCGGTATAACAGCCAGTTCCTTGGCTTGAATTTGTGCTTTTTCGCCTAAACTTCGATACAGCGAGGTTTCTGTCAAATTCCATATATAGCTTTGTAGTAAAGCTAGAATAATTAATGAAAAAATTAAAAGAGAGAAAAATAATTTTGTTGTAAATGATAGATGAATACGTTTTCGCATTTTTATACTTAATTGTCTATTTAATATCGCTAATGGTGAGTTTAACACATGATTAAAAAACATAGAGCCTTTAAAACCATAAAAACCACTGTCAATTTATGATTTATATCACAAAAATAGTATTAATATTTTGTCACTATATGCGCCATTCAAACAAAGCAAAAATATTTTGGAGATAAAAAAAATATGGTGGATTTCAATTCAGTTGAAAAAAAGCAGAATGAAACGGTTAAAGATAACATAAAAAGCGAATGTAACACGCAAAAGTTTTGGCCATACGGTTGGTGGAAACTTATGGATAATTATAAAATTGGCGTGATTCCTTTACCGTTATTTATTATAGCGGGTATCTTAATTTTCGCTGAAGTATTAGTAACAGGCAAACTACCAAGTGAAATCGTAGTGATGGTCGTTACTTGTGCCTTTTTTGGTTTTTTATGTGGCGAAATTGGTAAACGTTTGCCAATCGTAGGTAAAATGGGTGCAGCGGCAATTTGTGCAACCTTTATTCCGTCTGCTTTAGTCTATTATGGCATTCTACCTAAACCGGTTGTTGAAGCGACAACGAAGTTCTATAAAGATACTCACATTCTTTATTTATACATTTGTTGTATCATCGTTGGTAGTATCATGAACATGGATAAGAAAACCCTTATTCAAGGTTTCTTAAAAATCTTTGGCCCAATGGTTTGCGGTGAAATTGTCGGAATGCTTGTTGGTGTAGGTGTAGGTTATCTACTTGGTTTAACACCATTTGAAACATTCTTCTTCTTAGTATTACCTATCATGGCAGGTGGCGTTGGTGAAGGTGCAATCCCACTTTCAATTGGCTATGCTGCAATTTTAGGTATGGAACAAGGTGAAGCACTTGGCCGAGTATTACCAATTGTTATGTTAGGTGGTTTAACAGGTATTATTTGTGGTGGTGTTCTTAACCGTATTGGTAAAGCGTATCCACATTTAACCGGTAATGGTCGTTTATTACCAGCGGATGAAAACGATATTGCTGGCAGTAAAACAACTAAAGCTGATTCAGTTATTGATGTAACAACTTTTGCTTCAGGTGTATTATTAGCCGCTATTCTTTATATGGTTGGTATGATTGGTCATAAAGTAACAGGTATTCCTGCACCAGTTGGTATGTTATTTGCTGCAGTTCTTGTAAAATTAGTATCAGGTGTTTCACCAAAAGTATTAAGTGGTTCACAAGTGGTTTACAAGTTCTTCCAAACCTCTGTTACCTACCCAATCTTATTTGCTGTAGGTGTTGCAATCACACCTTGGGATAAAATTGTATCAGCCTTTACATTAGTAAACTTGACAGTTATTGTGTGTACTGTTGTTAGTTTAGTTACCACTGGATTCTTTGTAGCTAAAAAATTAGGTATGTATCCAGTTGATGCAGCAGTAATCTCATGTTGTCAAAGCGGTCAAGGTGGAACAGGTGACGTTGCTATCTTAACTGCCGCTGAACGTATGGAATTAATGCCATTTGCTCAAATTGCTACCCGTATCGGTGGTGCGATCAATGTATCAGTATCATTACTCATTCTCGGCAATTTCTTAGTATAGTTTTAACATATTTAAGAGCAACCTTGGTTTATACTAAGGTTGTTCATTTTTATTTTGTATTTACAATCAACATAAACAGCTTTTAAGGAGTTTTCATGAAGCTTGTCAGTTATCTTGTCTCTGATCGAGCAAGTTTTGGTCTTCTCACTGAAAATGGCATTATTGATTTAAGAAAAAAATTAGACAATAAATACGTCGACTTAAAATCATTACTTGCAGACAAAGAAGGATTATCTATTGCCAAAACCTTTCTTGACGCACCATGTGACATTGATGAACAAGACATTACGTATTTACCAGTCATTCCAAATCCTAACAAAATTCTATGTGTAGGAATGAATTATGCAGAAAAACGAGCAGAATTTAATGAAACCAGTTCTGCGCCGACATTATTTGTTCGTTTTCCTGATTCACAAACTGGTCATAAAACCAATATTATTAAGCCTGCTATTACAAATGAGTTAGATTACGAAGGTGAATTAGCCATTGTTATTGGTAAATTTGGTTTTAGAATTAAGCAAGAAGATGCTTTATCACACGTAGCAGGTTACAGTTGTTACATGGATGGTTCTATTCGTGATTGGCAATATACTTGGTTTACAGCTGGTAAAAATTGGCCAAGTACTGGCGCATTTGGTCCAAATTTAACAACCACTGATGAAATTCCAGATCCGACTGTATTATCACTGACCACATATCTAAATGGTCAACAAATGCAGCATGACTCAATTTCTAATTTGGTTCATACTGTACCTGAATTAATTGCATATATCAGTACATTTACACATTTATCGCCGGGCGATGTTATCCTAACAGGATCACCAGGTGGGGTAGGTAAAAAACGTCATCCACCTGTGTTTATGCAAGATGGTGATAAAATAGAAGTAGAAATTACAAAAATCGGACGTCTAACTAACACTGTTGTTGCAGAAAAAAGGTAACATTATGTATGATTTAGCTGATTATGAAGTTATTGATATTTCGAAGTCAGAACAAGATTATCAAGCGATAAAACAGTTACTCGCGTTATCAGATCTTGACTTAGACTCTCAAGTGACCATTTTTACAGTAGCAAAAATTAACAGTAAAATTATTGCTTGTGCAGGTATGGACCGTGACATCATCAAATGTGTTGCTATTGATCCAGAATATCGAGGTAATCAGCTTAATTTAACCTTAATGGATCACACTATAAAATATGCCAACGAACAAGGCTATTTTCATCTATTTTTATATACAAAACCTGAAAATATTGATTTTTTTAAGGGATGCGGTTTTTATCCTATTGTTGAAATAACAAATCTTGTTGTGCTGATGGAAAACACCCCTGTTGGTATTCAACAGTACTGTAAACAACTTAGTAGCCTACAACAAGAAGGTAAAAAGATTGGTAGCATTGTGATGAATGCGAACCCTTTTACCAAAGGTCACCAATATCTTGTCGAATATGCGGCAAATCAATGTGACTGGTTGCATGTTTTTGTTGTCAATGAAAATGCCTCACTATTTTCATTTGAAACTCGAATAAAGTTAGTACAAGAAGGTACCAAACAGTTCAAGAATGTGACAGTCCATGCAAGTTCACCTTATATTATTTCAAGAGCAACATTCCCTACTTATTTTTTAAAAGATAAAGCGAAGATCAATTACGCTTATATGGGAATCGACCTACTTATTTTTCGAAATTATATCGCCCCAGCGCTAAATATCAGCTACCGCTTCGTTGGAACTGAACCAAATGATGAAGTGACTAAAGCCTATAATGAAGCTATGCGCTATTGGCTTATGGACAATACGGTTAGCCATTCATCGCCAATTACTGTTGTTGAAATTGAGCGAAAAACCGAAGGCGATACGATTATATCGGCATCATTAGTTAGAAAATTATTAGCATCGGGGCAATATGAACAAATAAAACAGTTAGTTCCAACAACAACTTGGGACTATCTTTCAGCTAATTTGGATAAATTTAAAATTTAATACATTTTAAAAGGTAAAAAAATGAAAATACAAAAAGAAGCCATGGCTGGGACTCTCGAATCGAGTGATTTGTTAGTCAAAGTTATGCCAAATACAGGGATAGAAATTGTTATTAATAGTGATGTTAATAAACAATTCGGCGATCAAATTCGTGCAGTTGTCGATCAAACATTACGTGATCTGAATGTAACCGATGGCATGATAATTATCGATGATAAAGGTGCGCTAGATTGCGCGATTAAAGCAAGAATTCAATGTGCAGTATTACGCGGCGCTGAAGAAGAAAACTTAGATTGGAGTAAATTACTATGAAAAAATTACGTCGCAGTATGTTATTTCTTCCGGGCGCAAATGCAGCAATGTTATCAACATCTTTCGTATATAAACCAGATTCAATCATGTTTGACCTTGAAGATGCGGTTTCAATTAAAGAAAAAGATTCGGCTCGCTTATTAGTTGCACAAACATTATTACTACCTGTTTATAAAGAACACGGTATCGAAACGGTTGTAAGAATTAATGCGTTAGATACCCCATTTGGTTTAAAAGACCTTGAAGCTGTGGTACGTGCCGGTGTTGAAGTGGTTCGTTTACCAATGACAAACTCAGCAGACGATATTCATGAACTTGAAGCACACGTTGAACGAATCGAAAAAGAGTGTGGTCGTGAAGTGGGTAGTACTAAGTTAATGGCAGCAATCGAATCTGCACAAGGTGTGGTTAATGCTGTTTCTATTGCTAAATCTTCTCCTCGTTTAATCGGTATTGCGCTAGCTGCATTTGACTATTTAGTTGACATGCAAACTGAGCGTGGTGATGGTACCGAACTGTTTTATGCTCGCTGTGCAGTTTTACATGCAGCACGTGTGGCAAAAATTGATGCCTTTGATGTGGTTTATTCCAATGTTAATGACGATGAAGGTTTCTTAAAAGAAGTTAGCCTAATTAAAAAACTAGGTTATAACGGTAAATCACTGATTAATCCAAGACAAATCGAATTACTACATAATGCATATGCGCCAACAGCTGCTGATGTTGAAAATGCTAAAAAAGTGGTTGAAGCAGCAGAAGAAGGAGAAAGAAAAGGCCTAGGCGTTATTTCTCTAAATGGCAAAATGATTGATGCACCGATTATTGAACGCGCTAGAAAAGTTATTGAGTTAGCAAAATATTCCGGTGTACGTAAAGAACTTTGATAGGATGACAAAATGACTACTTCTATAAACAAAAAAATTGATGATTTGCTTAAACAGCATCCCGATCTCAAGAATATTACGCCATTTATTGACGCGAATACAACCACTCCCTATTTAAAAGATGAGTCTAAATATACACGAAAATTATGTGATTCTATTGAACAAGCAATACACAAATGTGAATTACGTGACGGTATGACCATCTCTTTCCATCACGCATTTCGTGAAGGTGATAAGGTTATTAACAAAGTTGTCGAGACGATTAGTAAGTTAGGTATCAAAAACTTAACTTTAGCTTCAAGCTCATTGTTAAGCTGTAACTCAGCACTCATTCCACATATCGAGTCAGGCGTAATCACAAAAATTTATACGTCTGGTTTACGAGGTAAATTGGCTGATGCAATTTCACATGGTTTAATGCAAAACCCTGTCCATATCCATTCACATGGTGGACGAGTAAAACTTATCCAAAGTGGTGAAATTAATATTGATATCGCATTTTTAGCTGTTTCAACTGCTGATGAGCAAGGTAATGCGAATGGTGTATCGGGTAAATCACAATGTGGTGCGCTAGGTTATGCCATGGTTGATGCCCAATTTGCTAAAAAAGTGGTATTACTTACTGAAGACATCGTTGGTTATCCTAATCATCCTGCATCTATTCGCCAAGATCAAGTTGACTATATTGTGAAAGTTGATGAGGTTGGTGATCCAACTAAAATTAGCGTAGGGGCTGCACGTATTACCAGCAATCCACGTGAACTTATGATTGCACGTTACGCAGCTGATGTAATTGAGTATTCAGGTTATTTTAAAGATGGATTTTCTATCCAAACCGGTTCTGGTGCTTCTTCAACCGCGGCAACGCGCTTTTTAGAAAATCGTATGCGTGCTAAAAATATCACTGCATCATTTGCATTAGGTGGTATCACAGCAAGTATTGTTGATTTGCATGAAAAAGGATTAGTAAAACGTTTATTAGATACACAAAGCTTTGATGGCGCAGCCGGTCAATCTTTAGGTAGAAATAAAGATCATATTGAAGTATCAACAAATGTCTATGCTAACCCTGCATCTAAAGGTGCAAGTGTTGATGAATTAGATATTGTTATCCTGAGTGCACTAGAAATTGACCTTGATTACAACGTTAATGTGTTAACGGGTTCTGATGGCGTGATGCGTGGCGCATCAGGTGGGCACTGTGATACAGCAGCTGGTGCAAACTTAACCATTATTGTTGCACCATTAATTCGTAGCCGTATTCCTACAGTCATTAAAAAAGTCACCACGATTGTAACGCCAGGTGAAAGTGTTGATGTACTTGTAACCGATCATGGTATTGCGGTTAATCCTGCTCGTCCTGAAATAGCAGAACGTTTAAAAGCAGCAAATTTACCGGTCATGAGCATTGAAGAGCTATATCAACGTGCTGTTTCATTAACAGGTGAACCAAAACCAATTGAATTTGAAGATAAAATTGTGGGTATTGTTCACTTCCGTGATGGTTCAGTCATTGATGTTGTTCGTCAAGTTAAAGATTAATTTATCACTTTATAGCATGACATCTAACGATGTCATGCTTTTCAATTATGACTAATATATTATTGAAATTCGATGATGGTACGCCAGTTAACCTTGAACAGATGTTATTGGCCAAAGAACAACGAGTCGAGCATCAGCGTAACGCAATTAAGTGTTACCCTTTTCCACTTATTTCGCTTAGTTTAGTCATTCCTGGTCCAATAAAAAAGAGTACTGGCACTAAGGTATTGTTTAAAGAAGCGATAACCGCTATTCACCATTTATTAGCAAAAAATATGCTTCAAATTATACATGAAGAGCAATTCTGTGCGTTAACAGGTTATGAAGCAATAATTTCAGTCGAATGCTCAAGTGATCAATTAAAACAGCTTTGTATCGAAATTGAAAACAATCATCCATTAGGTCGATTATGGGATATCGATGTTATTGATGCGAAAACTGAGCAAAGTGTTTCACGTACGCAATTAGGACATCAATCCAGACAATGTTTGGTATGTCAAGATATGGCTAAAGTATGTGGTCGAAGCAGAAAACATACTGTTGATGACATGCTTGCTGCTATCGAAAAAATGACGAATGACTATTTTAATTTAGCGAGTTAAGTCACCAAACTTAGCGCTATTAATCGCAATGGGAATAATGAAAATAATAATTTGTCATCATCCCCATATCATCTAAAAAATAGTTTAAATAACCGATAATGCTTGCTGTAAATCAGCTAATAAATCATCTACCTCTTCTAACCCTACTGAAATACGCAATAACTGGTCTGAAATACCAGCAGTTTTACGCGCTTCTGCACTTATTCCAGAATGCGTCATCGTTGCAGGATGGCAAATTAAACTTTCTACACCGCCTAATGATTGCGCTAAAGTAAAAATATTAAGAGCTTTTAAGAATTTTGGCATAACCTCTGCTTGACCTGCAAGTTCAAAACTTAGCAATGAACCGAAGCCTTTTTGTTGTTTTTTAGCTATTTCATGTCCAAGATTTGAAGGTAATGATGGATGATAAACTTTTGCAACTTTAGGATGATTAACTAAGAATTCCACTACTTTTTGCGCATTATCTTGTTGTAATTTCACTCGAGCAGCTAAAGTACGTAAACCACGCAATAACAAGTAACTATCAAATGATGAAGTCAAGGTACCAATATTGTTTGCCCACCATAACACATCTGTTGCAAGTTGTTGATCCTTAAACACCAAAATTCCTGCCAATAAATCAGAATGGCCATTTAAAAATTTAGTGCAAGAATGGGTGACGATGTCGGCACCAAGTTCTAAAGGTTTTTGCAAAATAGGCGTCATAAAAGTATTATCAACCAAAACAATAGCACCGGCTTGATGCGCTTGACGAGTAATGTCTTGAATATCCACCACGCGTAATAATGGATTACTTGGTGATTCAATTAAAACTAATTTAGGCCCTAAACTCAATGCTTGTTTTAATGCAATAGGATCGGATTGATCGACAAATTTAGTTTTAAAATAACCTCGCTCACTCAAACTATTAAAAAGACGATAACTGCCACCGTAACAATCGTGAGGTGCCACAACTAAATCATTGGGGGTTAATAATGCAACACTAACCAAATGAATAGCTGACATACCACAATTAGTCAAAATTGCATCTGCCCCACCCTCTAACTTAGCAACAGTTTGTTCTACTAATCGCCGACTTGGATTAGATTTACGTGCGTAATCAAATTGTCTTGGTGTAGCGAACTCTTGATAGCGGTAACAAGTTGAAGGGGTAATCACTGGAACAACACTTCCATATTGATCATCAGTATTTAATCCACCACGAACAGCAATTGTTCCTTGGCTTAAATTTCTTGATTGGCTAGCCATAATATCATCCTAAAACGTTTATTTATTATTAGATACCTTTTGTATAAGAATAGCACAATAAATAAAGCCGTCAACATGTCTAGACGTCTAACTGTCTCGATGTGTAGATTGCAGTTATTAAAAAAAAACGATAAAATTATCCACATTAATTGTAATGTAATACTGGTGAACAATGATGGAATGGAATGGCGAATATATAAGCCCTTATGCAGAGCATGGTAAGAAAAGTGAGCAAGTAAAAAAAATTACAGTGTCAATTCCGTTAAAAGTCCTAAAAATATTAACTGATGAACGTACCCGCCGACAGGTAAATAATTTACGCCATGCCACAAATAGTGAATTATTATGTGAAGCCTTTTTGCATGCCTACACTGGTCAACCTTTACCTTGTGATGAGGATTTACAAAAAGATCGTGAAGATGTTATTCCAATGCAAGCTCAAAAAATAATGCGTAATTTAGGCATTGATCCCAGCTTAATCGATGAATAAAATGAAATTCCAAAGCATAGTAAAAACAAAAAGGCGCATTAAGCGCCTTTTTTGATAATGATTCATTACAATCTTATTTTTTGCCGCCAACCATAGCAAAACGTTGTTTGAATTTATCTACACGTCCACCAGTTGCAACATCACGTTGTTTACCAGTGTAGAATGGATGGCATTCACCACATACGTCAAGATGAATATCGTGACCAATAGTTGAATGTGTTTTGATCACATTACCGCATGAACAAGTTGCTGTAATGGCTGTATATTGAGGATGGATACCTTCTTTCATAATAAACCTCTTAAGTTTGTTCGTATCGCTATATAGATGGCTAAAAGCAAAATCTAAACACCATACGAGTGTTAAAAAAACATGATAAGGGCGCAAATTATACGCCCTATAGTGGCTATAATCAAGTAACAAAATAGTTAAACGGGTAATTGACCTATTGTCACTTGAAGTTCAACTCTTTCTCCATTACGTAATACAATAATGGGGATTGTTGTGCCCGGTTTCAACTCTGCAATTCTATCCATTGTTTCAACAATGGATTTGACTGGTTTATTATCGACCATAATCAAAATATCATTAGCTTGAACACCTGCTTGTAATGACGGCCCTTCCGCATTAGTCACCAAAATGCCTAATACAACCGGTGGGTCACTCGGATTTTGAGTCGGGGCAAACTCTAACCCATCAATACCGATATAGCCCCGAATCACTTTACCGTCTTGAATTAATTTATTCATAATTTTAACAGCCAAAGCGGTAGGAATAGCAAAACCGATACCTTCAGGCACTTCATTACCTAGATTTTTAGCAAAGGTTAAGGTATTAATACCGACTAATTCACCTTTACTATTAACTAAGGCCCCCCCTGAATTACCATGGTTAATTGATGCATCGGTTTGAATAAAGTTTTGTCTTCGATAAGGACTTAATCCATCACGACCTGTCGCACTAATAATACCTTGGGTGATCGTTTGCCCAATATTATAAGGATTACCAATGGCGAGAACCACATCACCTATTTTAGGCTCGCGATTAGGATTAATAGGTATAGTTGGAATATTACTTGCGTCAATCTTTAATACCGCAATATCAACAAGTTTATCAGTGCCAACCGATAAAGCTTCAAATATTCGACCATCTTGTAAAGCGACAATAATTTGTTCTGCACCATCCACCACATGATAATTGGTAATAATATAGCCATGGTCGCTCATGATCACACCCGAACCCAATGGCGTAATTGCACTATCTTGAGGTTGTTTGGGCAGAGAATTAATAGAGCGACTATAAATATTAACTACCGCTGGTGCAGCAACTTTTACCGCATCGGAATAACTCATGGGATCATTATTAAAAATCGATCTTGGAAAATTTGACTGAGTTCCATTGCGCAAGGATGGAAAAATAATTAATAATACAATCGCTAAAACCGCACCAATCAACATTGGCCATAAAAATTTTTTAAGCATTATCAGAGGTATCTAGATAAGAATGAATAGCGATAATTTTATCATATCTAATGGCAGGTTAGAATTTTAGTTTTCGCCGATAATGCTATCGGCGACATGTAGCTAACGCATTAATTAGCGTAAAATAAGATAAAGCTGGCTATCACCACGCACAATATTTAAAGCAATAGCAGATGGTTTACTATCAATAATTTTACGTAAATCAGCAATATTATTGATTCTTTCTTTATTTACGCCAGTAATAAGGTCGCCCTCTTGTAAACTTAATCGTGATGCTGGCGAATTTTTAGCAATACTTTCGATTAATACACCTTTTTTACCTTTAATATCACCATTGCTTAATGTTGCACCTTCAAGAGCAGGATGCAATGATTTCGCTTCAGTTGAAGATTCATCACTATTTTTTAGTGTAACATCCACTGTCATCTCTTTACCATCACGAATCAAACCTAATTTTACGGTTCGACCAGCGCCAGTAGTGGCAATTTTAGCGCGTAATTCGGCAAAACTATCAACTGGTTTGCCATCCATTGATATAATGACATCACCCGATTTTATACCCGCATCTTTAGCGGCGGAATCATCAATCACTTCACTTACAAAGGCACCTTTTTGCACGTCAAGATCGAAAGCTTTGGCGATATCCGAGGTTAACTCATTACCTTTAATACCAAGTACACCACGCTTAACTTCACCGTATTCAATAAGTTGAGACGTCAAGTTTTTTACCATATTACTTGGAATTGCAAAACCAATACCCACATTGCCACCACTAGGCGCAATAATTGCAGTATTAATGCCAACTAATTCACCGTTTAAATTCACTAATGCACCGCCTGAATTACCACGATTAATTGAAGCATCGGTTTGTATGAAGTTTTCAAAACCATTCATATTAAGCCCACTACGCGCTAAGGCTGAAATAATACCAGAAGTAACAGTTTGACCAATTCCAAATGGGTTACCAATGGCGACCACAAAATCACCTACGCGCATTTTATCTGAATCGGCTAATTTAATGGCAGTTAATTTTTTAGCATCTTCAACCTTTAGTAGCGCGATATCACTTTGCGGATCTTTACCTATTAATTTTGCTTTATATTCATGACCATCATTCAATACCACTGTAATGGTATCGGCATTATCAATCACATGATTATTGGTGACAATATAGCCTTTATCAGCATCAATAATCACACCCGATCCTTGACCGGTAAAGGATCTTGATTGGCTATCTGGGTAACCAAAAAATCGTCTAAATTCTTCCGGAATATTAGTTTGCATTTGTGCTGTACCTTCTACCTTAATACTAACGACAGAAGGTAATACCGTTTCTAACATAGGCGCTAAACTAGGTTGTGATGCGTTATCTCCTGTTGAAATGGCAGGGAGAGTAGCATAGGCATTGGGTAACCCTGATAAGACCATACCTAACGTTAATGCAATTGCACTAAATAATTTTTTTGGTTTTGGTAAAGAATTATTAATCATAAAACACTCTCGTTTTTAACAATTGATTTTTTTTACATTAATGTTCCGCCAGATAACACTGGCGAAAAGAGTTAGAGCTAGTTAAGATTTATTTTCGTCTGTTTTAAATAAACCAGAAGGGTTATCAGAATAGTCTTTAGGTTGCTTTTCAAGTGTGATTTCTGTTTTGATATCCGCATCTTTATTCATATCTAAAGCGATAGCTGTGATATCGTCATCAGACGAGAATTTACCTGAATTTTCAGCCATATGTTGATAAAGGCGACGGAACTCTTTAGCCATATTATCTAATATTTCTGCACTGTGTGAGAAGTGTTTAACAATAGTCTGTTTTTGTGTTTTAAGCTCTTCTTGTGTCTGTTCAAGTTCACGTTTTACTTTTGCAAACTCACGACCTTTTTTACTAAACATATTAGTTAAAATAAACCCGATAATAAAACCAATTACTACACCAATCGCCAGATAAATCATCATCTGTTTATCCATATTTCACTCCTTGTATTTATTTTGTTCTAGTATATACATTATCGTTCAATTGTTTTACTTATTTTGCATGGTTAGCAAGTTTAATCAATTGTTTTTTTAATTTATCGGGTGCACTTTCCGCTAAACTATACAAGTATGTCGCACTCTGTGTACTTAATATGCGGCTTGCATTGGCACTTTTCAATGCATTGTCACGCATTATTGAGGAACCAACTAACAGGTCGGGATTAATTTTAAATTGAATAGAAGATAAAGACGGTAAAACTTTTTTACGTATACCCGATAGCAAATGATTTTGCTCATATTTTAATCGAGTCAACCAACTAGCTGAACTCACCTCTAAAATTAGCACACCTTGGCGATAATTCGCAATTCTATAATGCTGTTGTAATGGAGAAGGCAATAACTCATTAAGCACATCCGCTAATTTAGCTAATGCAACTGTTCTTTCTTTTATCTCAGATAACCAAGATTGTTGTGACAAAATCGACGGTAATATTTGTGGCTGGTTATAACGCATCTATTATGTTTATCCTTGCTTCTTAATGTCACGATAACATTGTATATAAAATACAACAGTAAATAATTTACCTTATTTCATAAAAAATGTCCTGCTATAAAAATACATTTACAGTTTTTTAAATCTTCATTAAGACATAATAGAAAATAAATTTCAAAATAAGGTGACTTTCATTAAGATTAAAATTTATGTTCTGAATTTTTTATATTCCAGAATCATAATACGCTTGCATCAGTTAAATTAACTCGTTGATACAACAGAGTAAAATCAAATGTTATTAATCCTAATAAAAGCCCCAATAAATTGAAAATTTATGTTTTAATTCACAGTTAAATGTTAATTATTTATACACTTTAAAAGTGTTGTTATAAAGCATAGTGTAAGTAAGTGCATTAGCTTATTGCACTTAAATTAACCTTATTTATTGGCTCATCGTTAATATAAAGTGTACGCAATTCTCCTTTTGGTAAGGTAATGACCAGCTCTTGCCAAGCTGGAATATAACTTCCATTTGCTTTCAAACGAAGATCAATTCGATCATTAGTCGACACTAACTGCCAATTGATCCATAATCCAACACCATTTTGATAAGCATAGCTTTCACCATCATCTTCAAAAAAACAACCTTGAGATGTATGAATACCTTTCGCTGGGAAAACTTTAAATTCTCGATAATCATCGAGTTTATGATTCACATAAGCTAGGCGTTTTGAAACAGGAATAACCGAACCTGCTTTAACTAACAATGGAAATGATTCTAATGGTGCCGGTAAAGTGATTGACTGTTTACCACTAAACCACTGATGAGAATGGTAACAATACCAGCCAACTTGATTGTCAGGTAAATAAACGACTCGCTGACGTTGTCCCGGTTCAACAATACTTGCCACTAATAAATCCTGACCAATCATAAAATCATCAGTTTCAACAAACGTCTGTAAATCATGTTCATGATCTAAAAATGTTGGTCTTAACATTGGTTCATCATGTTGATGGGCTTGCCAGAGTAAATTATAAAAATAAGGTAATAATTGATATCGAAGGCAAATTGTATCGCGAATAATCGGCGTAACTTCTTGATACATCCACGGTTCATTGACTGTATGATCATCATTCCAAGAATGAATGGTAAAACGCGGATGCATAATGCCGTTTTGTACCCAACGTACAAATAATTCTGCGTCCGGTTTATCACCCGAAAAACCACCGACATCATGCCCGACATTATAAAGACCAGACAAACTCATGCCTAAACCCATACGTATATTGTATTTAAGCGTCTGCCAACTGGTACGATTATCTCCCGACCATGTTTGTACATAGCGTTGAATACCTGCACAACCTGAACGAGAAATTAAATAAGGACGAATAGTTGGGTTATAGCTCTGTTGTGCTTCCATTGAAGCTCTAGACATAAGTAAAGGCATAACTGGACGAATATGTTTTATCGCAATCTCCTGACCAAAGCCATGACAACGAGCCTCACCGTCCCACACTTCAAACTCATTATTATCATTCCATGTCGAGTCGATTCCCATCTCTAAAAGCTGCTCAGTAACGTTTTGTCTCCACCAATTATAGGCTTGTGGATTGGTGAAATCTAAGTGAGAGCCTTCATCATCCCAAAACATTGAACGTTCAGGTGCATCACTTTCCGAATCTTTAATAAATAATCCTTTATCAGCCACTTCTTTATATTTAGGATGATCTTGTAACAAACAAGGTTTAATATTGGCTGCAATTTTTAAACCCGCAGCATGGTAAGATTGCGTAAACGCTTTTGGATCGGGGAATTTATCATAGTTCCAATTAAACACATATCGTTTACCATTAATCGATGTATATCCCGAAGAGAGTTGAAATGAATCACAAGCAATACCATGCTCCTCACACAAATCAATAAAGTTTTGCATTTGTTCTTGCGCGTTAGGGGCATCGGTATAAAACATTGTTGAACCACTATACCCTAGACTCCATTTAGGACCAAAAAAAGTTTTACCTGTCAGTTTAATAAAAGACTTCGTCACATCGATAATTTTAGGACCTAAAAAGACATAAAAATCGATGTCGCCCGCTTCAGCCTGATAACGACGATATGGCAGATGATAATTGTCATGTTCTGTCCCTAAATCGATCCAACAACTACTTAAATTATCATAAAACAGTCCAAAACTGACTTGATTACGATGCGTAATGGTAAACGGAATATGCTTATAGAGCGGATCGGTATTTTTAGCATTATACCCCATGGCATCAAGATTACGCATTTCAAAACGACGACCTGCACGATTAAGATCCCCCGCTTTATCACCCAAACCATAGTATTGTTCATCTTGATACCTTCGTTGGTAATGTGCAATACCATCACCATGCGGGTTTATCAGATATGCACTGGTACTTCTATCTTCAACCAGAAGCTCCCATTGTTGATTTTTGTTCTTAAACTCCCACTTTAACGACAGTGGTTGCTTAATTTTCACACGTAAATGTTGTGTGCTGACTGTTATTTGATTATCTGAATGTGATAATTGATATGTTGGCAGTGAAAAACCTTCGGTACTTAACCTATCGCGTCCCTCTAATGGTACATCACCATTCGGCGCAATACTCCAAGTTTTGTCTAATGATAAACTATCCTGTCGCTTAATTAGAACACGAAACATTCTTTCTTCTAACACGTATAAGCAAAAGCAGTATTTTTCATCCACTAAAAGTTCAATACAGTTATTTTGCTCTTTTTTAAATATCCATTTTTTTAACGTTTTCATCAGACAACCTCTTAATTGGTATCAATTTATTTAAAACATTCAACAACACAGTTAGTCAAACACGTAAAGTTTTACATATAGGGTTACATTGGCATATTATTGATGAATTTTAGTTTGAAAATAACGATGCGCATTATCAAAACAGATATTCCTAACCATATTCCCAACCAAATTAAAATCCGCAGGGATTTCACCATTTTCCATCCAACTACCGATCATATTGCACAAAATTCGCCTAAAGTACTCATGTCTTGTAAAAGATAAAAAACTACGAGAGTCAGTCAACATTCCCACAAATTGACTTAATAATCCCATTTGAGAAAGCTGCATCAATTGGCGCTGCATGCCATCTTTTTGATCGTTAAACCACCATCCCGAACCAAATTGGATTTTACCCGCCATATCCGAGCCTTGAAAATTGCCCACCATAGTAGCTATTACTTCGTTATCACGTGGGTTTAAACAATACAAAATGGTTTTAGGTAATTGATCGGTCAAATCTAATAAACCAAGCAGCGAAGATAAAGGCTCAGCTATTGGTCTATCACCAATAGAATCAAAGCCAGCATCGGGCCCTAGTATTTTAAACATTCGTTGATTATTATTTCGTAACGCGCCTAAATGTAATTGCATAACCCAGTTACGCTGATGATATTGCTTACCTAACCACACAAGAATAGCGGTGCTAAATTGGGCTATTTCTACTTCAGATAAAGATTGATTCATTAAACGCTTTGTTAGAATGTGATCAAGCTGTTTTTCAGGAGGAATGTCGGCATAACGCAATATTTCGATACCATGATCAGCTGCTTGACAATTATGTTGTTCAAAATGATCTAACCTTTTTGTCAAAGCACAAAGAAGTTTCTCAAAACTATTAATTTCAATATCAGCAGCTACACCCAGTTGAGCGATATAATCTGTAAATCCAGACAATTCAATTTTAAACACTTTATCAGGTCGCCAACTTGGGCGGACTTTAGTTTCAAATGCATTATCCAAACTAATTTTTTTATGATACTCAAGAGAATCAATTGGATCATCAGTTGTGCCTACTGCTTTGACTTTCATTTTCTTTAAAATGCCTTGAGTAGAAAATTCTTTTGTCGCCAACAGTTCGTTCGCTTGCAACCAAATTTTTTCAGCTGTGTTTTCATTAAAAAGAATATTTTTTATACCGAATGGGCGTTTTAGTTCTAAATGAGTCCAATGATAAATTGGGTTACCTAGCGTCAATGGCACAACTTTTGCCCAAGTAAGATATTTATCATAATCAGTAGCATTACCTGTGATTAGATTTTCATTAATACCCGCAGTGCGTAGTACTCGCCATTTGTAATGGTCTCCAGCTAACCAGATTTCTGCTAAATTACGAAAATTTTTGTTTTCCGCGATTTCTTTTGGTGAAAGATGGCAGTGATAGTCATAGATAGGTTGATCTTGAGCATAATCAAAATATAGCCTTTGTGCTGCATCAGTTTGTAATAAAAAATTATCATCTAAAAAACTTTTCATGCTGTCTTATCCAAAATTAGATTATTAAATCGTTGAGTGTTTGTTTTGCACCTTTATGCATCAAAGAAAGATAATGCTCACTCACTTTTTGTTTAAATAGTGCGTTTTTCGGTAAATCCGTTCCAAACACTGCATTAAGACTGAGCAAGGCATCAACTCTTTCAAGGCCGTCTGGACTAGATTTAACTAACCGAGTAAGTTCATTTAACATAGGATCGCGAACATCAATAGCCTGATTATTATCATCGACGCCCCCAACATAACGCATCCAAGCTGCTACACCTAAAGCCAGTAATGAAAAATCAGAATGATGACTAATATGCCAACGAATTGAATCAAGCATACGTTGTGGTAGTTTTTGTGTGCCATCCATAGCAATTTGCCATGTTCTATGTTTTAGTGATGGATTACTAAATCTTTCAATCAGTTTATTAGCATAGTGTTGTAAATTAACATTTGATGGAACATTTAAGGTTGGAGCTTGCTGTTGCAGCATTAATGATAAAGTCGCTTTTTTATAGTTTTTATCATTCATACAATCATTAATATGTTCATAACCCGCTAAATAGCCTAAATAAGCTAAAAATGAGTGACTGCCGTTTAACATTCTGAGTTTCATCTCTTCATATGGGACGACATCATCAACAAATTCAGCACCCACTTCATCCCAATTAGGTCGATTAGTCACAAAGTTATCTTCAATCACCCATTGGATAAACGGTTCACAAGCAATACCGCATGGATCATACATGCCACCTAAAGCATGTTCAATTTCTATCAACGTTTCAGATGTTGCAGCTGGTACAATGCGATCAACCATTGTACAAGGAAAGGTAGTATTCGCTTCAATCCATAAAGCTAACTGAGTATCACGAGCATTAGCTAAACCTAAAATCGCTTTTTTCAATACCAATCCATTTTCTGGAATATTGTCACAAGATAGTGCTGTAAATGACCTTAATCCTCGTTGCATTCTTCGATAAAGCGCTTCAACAATCACACCCGGAGCCGACATTGGCTTAGATGGATTAGCCAAATCAGCCTTAATCAGCGCGTTATTCAAATCTAAACCTGAACCACCGGGTAACATACAATAGCCTTTCTCTGTGACTGTTAATGATACAATCTCAACAACAGGATCAGCCATTTTTTCCAAAATAGTATCAATACCATCACTTGTCGCTAACAGTGATTCTTTTACACTACCAATAATAAATGCTTCTTTAGTCGTTGCGCCTTTTTCTAAAACCGTATAAAGATGATCTTGCTTGCGAATATCATCAATTAATTGTTCACCACCCACAATGTTAACTTCGCAAATCCCCCAGTCACTATTACCTCGATTCAATAATCGATCGGTAAATAAAGCTTGATGCGCGCGATGAAAAGCACCAAACCCTAAATGCACAATACGCGCGATCATGTTATTTCTGTTATAAGAAGGTTTATTTTGAATTGACGACGGAACATCTAATAAATTTAACATTTTTTCAACCATAGATAATTGTTTACCAATAATATTGGTTAAACATATTTTCACTTGTTAATAAATTTTTCACCTATATTTTTTATTTTTTGTGATTAAAATCACGTTTTTTGGTTTATTTTATAGTCGAAGATAACAAAATATTTATAATGAACACCAAAATTGGTATTCCAATTATAAAATTAGCGCCCATTATTTTATAAACAACTTCTGGTACTGATAATAATTAGCGTATAATTACACTAAATCAAAGTAAGAATGGGGATTTATAGATAATGCTTACTGTTAATCGGCTATATCAAGAAATTGGTAATGAGCTGAAATCATTATTAAAAAGTGGAACTTACAAATTAGGTGACCGACTACCACCTGAACGAGACATTGCCGAAGCATTTAGTGTAAGTAGAACAGTAGTACGTGAAGCACTAATTATGTTAGAGCTGGAAAATTTAGTCACAGTTAAAAAAGGATCGGGAGTTTATGTAATTGGTTTACCAGATGAAATCTTATCCGAAAAAGATAAAAAAATCGAAGAAGAAGATTTTGGACCATTTGAGTTATTGCAGGCAAGACAACTAATTGAAAGTAATATTGCCGCTTTTGCCGCGTCACAAATAGTTAAATCCGATATCATTGAGTTAAGATCAATCTTGGAACGAGAACGACAAATTTTAGAGCAAGGGTTAATTGATGATTATAGTGACGATGAATTATTTCATATCACGATCGCCAAAGCGACTAAAAACTCAGTTCTTGAGGGTTTATTACAGGATTTATGGCAAAGACGTTCAGCAAGTAAAATGTGGAATCAATTGCATAGTCGCATCACTGATCACAGTTATCGAAAAAAATGGCTTGATGACCATGAAAAAATTTTACAAGCTTTGCAAATAAAAGATGCGATGGCTGCGCGCCATGCAATGTGGCAACATTTAGAAAATGTTAAACAAACATTAATGACCGTTTCTGATAGTGAAGATCCAAATTTTGATGGTTATTTATTTGATTCTATTCCTGTTAACATTGTTAACCAATGAACAATATAAACCAACGTCATTTATCGATCTTTTAGCTATTGAAATATTAAATAAGCTAAAAATTTAAGGAGAATTTAGATGGAACAAACAATGCGTTGGTTTGGTCCTAGCGATCCAGTATCATTAGATGACATTAGGCAAGCTGGGGCAACAGGAATTGTGACCGCTTTGCACCATATTCCTAATGGTGAAGTGTGGCCGATTGAAGAGATTCAAAAACGCAAAAACATGATTGAAGAAAAAGGGTTAACTTGGTCAGTTGTTGAAAGTATTCCCATTCATGAAGAGATAAAAACACACACTGGTAATGTTGAGCAACATATTACCAATTATCAGCAATCAATTCGGAATTTAGCCGCCTGTGGTATTGATACTGTTTGTTATAACTTCATGCCTGTTTTAGACTGGACTCGAACCGATCTTGCTTACACATTACCTGATGGTTCTAAAGCACTCCGTTTTGACCAAGTTGCTTTCGCTGCATTTGATATTCATCTTTTAAAAAGACCTAATGCAGAAAACGATTATTCAAATGAAGATATTGACAGCGCAAAAACATATTTTGAAAAAATGACACAAGCAGATAAGGACAAGCTTGTTGCTAATATTATTGCGGGTTTACCAGGAGCAGAAGAAGGTTACTCTCTTGATCAGTTTAGAGCCCACCTTGCCACTTATGATGGCATTGACAAAAATAAACTGCGTGAAAATTACGCCTATTTCCTGAAAAACATTGTACCTGTCGCTGAAGAAGTCGGCGTGGTATTAACCGTACATCCTGATGATCCACCACGTCCTATTCTAGGGTTACCGCGCATTGTTTCAACTATCGAAGATATGCAATGGATTAAAGATACAGTTGACAGTATTCATAATGGTTTTTGTTTCTGTACTGGGTCTTATGGAGTTCGTCAAGATAACGATTTAGCCAAAATGGCTGAAAAATTTGCTGATCGTGTGCATTTTATTCATCTACGGGCAACAGTCCGAGAAGATAATCCACTCTCTTTCCATGAGGGAGATCACCTTGCTGGTGATGTTGACATGTACGCAGTCATTAAGGCTCTGGTTAACGAAGAACAGCGACGTAAAAAAGCAGGAATTAAACGTGCTATTCCCGTTCGTCCCGATCATGGACACCAAATGTTAGATGATCTGAAAAAGAAAACCAATCCGGGTTATTCTGCCATTGGTCGTTTAAGAGGATTAGCCGAAATTCGCGGTGTAGAATACGCGATTAAACGTGCATTTTTTGAATAAACCCGCTGTTAACACAATCAAAAATAAAGCCCATATAATGGGCTTTTTTATTATTATTGATAATCATAAAAAATAAAAAAGAGCGTCAACCGCCCTTTTGTTTTATGTTAGGATGTACTTCTTTATTTCATAACGAATATAATGATTTCTGTATTTAATTACTTTTGCTTACGCTGATACAACAGTGAACACATAACAATTGCCCCAACAATATCTAAAAAGCCCATAGTAATAAAAAAGGGTTTAAAGCCAATTGTTGCAACAAACTGACCAACAATAATTGTAAATAAGAAACTAGCAATCCAAGCCGAGCTACCACGCAAACCATTTACTGTTGATACTTCTTTACCATCAAAGTTTTCAATAACTTGAATAGTAAGCATGGCAGATAACATCTGATGTCCCCATGCACCTATAGCAATTAAAGCAATGGCAGCATATGGGCTTTGTGTTAAACTTGCAAACGCCATGGATAACATGAAAAAAGCAGCGCCAAGATAAGTTACACAAGCTGCATTAACACGAGACAAATTAAAACGCTTATTGAGCATACGCGAAAAATAACCGGAGGATAAACCACCAAAATCGGCAGCAAGGAAAGGAATCCAAACAAACATTGCCATCTCTTTTAATTGCATACCGCGTTCAGTTAATAAATAGTAAGGAACCCAAAAATTAACTGCCGCCCAAGCTGGTTCAGCTAAAAAAGCTGGAATAGCAATACCATAGAATTTTTTTTGCAAAATCACTTTTTTAATTGCTTGCCAGATGTTTTTGTTTTGTTGGCTCTCTGTGTCATCTTGATCGGATAAGATATATTTTCTTTCCGCCTCACTAATAGACCGACTTTTTGACGGCTCGCTGAAAAAGTAGAGCCATATTCCTGCCCAAATTAACCCAACAGAACCTGGAATTAAGAAAGCTAACTGCCAACCACCAAATTGGTGTATCGCATAAATAAGAGGAGGAGCAATCATGGCACCTAATGAAAAACCAACCATACTCCAACCATTAGCAATAGCGCGTTCCTTTTTAGGAAACCATAAACTAATAACTTTAGCATTGGCTGGTGCAACAACAGATTCAGCACCGCCCATAAAAAAACGTAAAATCGCTAATTGAAACCAAGTGCCTGCACCAGCATGAAGTATACACATAATAGACCAAATGATGACCATTATCGCAAAACCAACTCGTAAACCAATTACATCAATAAACCAGCCTACAATAGGTTGAAAAAGGGTATAAGCTAGTTGAAAAGCGCCAGTAATATACGAGTATTCTTTAGGTGTTATATTTAAATCACGTATAATTTCTTGAGCCATAATACCTAGTGCGTTACGATCGACATAATTAAGAATCACACCCGTTGCAAATAAAATGATCATTACCCAACGGACATATCCTCCTGATTTAAAAATGGAACTCATAATATACCTCTAGTTGTAATTTAAATTTCTAACATAAAAAAATTATGTAACACTGCATATTGGTAAACCAAATATTACAACTAATTTATTACATCGTATGCCAGATTTGTTCAAAATTGAGACAGTGATCACATTTTATATAGAATTGGTATAATAAATAATTTTAGAAAATAGTATTAATTATTTGTTACAAAACTAACTTATACAAGTTATTCAATAGATTAACTCATTAAAGCTTGAATAAAGATCGCTTTAAAAAATAGATATAGAGACTGAAATTGGTAGCCTAATTTTGAAAGATAAAAGCAGCAAATATTTATCTTTTTGACAGCGTTACTTTCAAACAGGTATACTGAAAAGGATATTATCTACATCTATATCGTTAAGCAGTTTTTTTAAAGCAGTTTAAACATAGGAGGATGTAATATGGGTATCTTAAATAATATTTTTTCTAAAATATTTCCAAGCGCACAAGCAGCAGCAACAAATGTTAACAATACGGTCAAAGACAAAGTAAATAGTATGACAGATGCTGCTAAAAACGCCGCCTCTGGCATTCAAACGGAAACACAACAAAATTCAGACCAAGCCAAACAAGTATCTCAGACTGATGTTATGTCAATTTTAGAGAATTTAGCGAACAAATATCCTGAAAAACTTAATTGGAAAACATCAATTGTTGATTTATTGAAGTTATTAGGTATCGATAATAGTTTAGAAGCACGAAAAAATTTGGCAAAAGAACTTAACTACCCAGGCAGTACCGATGATACCGCATCGATGAATATGTGGTTAATCAAAGAAGTAATGAAAAAAATCGCCGAAAAAGGGGGAGATGTTACCCATCTATTTTCTTAAGATTGTTTGATTCAACACAATCCACCTGATGCTAGGTGGATTATCATCCAATAAGACTTACCACTATAATAAGCTTAATAACCTTTCTTTCAGCCTTTAAAAGCATGTAAGTGGTTCATTGCACTTTCAATACCATCTGATAATAAAATCTCAACCGATCGTACCGATTCTTCTATCGCCTTATCAATAAGTTCTTGTTCGGGTTTAGAGGGTTTATTTAACACATAACCAACAACTTTATTTTTGTCACCCGGATGACCAATACCAATTCTGAGACGATAAAAATTTAAATTATTACCTAATTTGCTGGCAATATCTTTTAAACCATTATGACCGCCATGACTACCACCAAATTTAAATTTAGCAATACCTGGGTTAAGATCCAGTTCATCATGAGCGACTAAAATTTCTTCTGGTTTAATTTGATAAAAAGTTGCTAGTGCCTGTACCGCTTTACCACTTAAATTCATAAACGTAGTAGGGACTAATAATCTCACGTCATGACCACCAATGTTTATTCTAGCTGTATAGCCAAAAAATTTAGCTTCATTTTTTAAAGATTGATGATATCGTTCAGCTAAAAGATCAACAAACCATGCACCTGCATTATGGCGAGTTGCGGCATATTCATTTCCAGGATTGGCAAGTCCTACAATAAGTTTTATCGTTGTCATAATATTGGGATTATTTACTGATTTTTTTTAGAAAAAAGCCCCAATATAAAGGGGCTTGTCGTTCAATAATAAAATAAATTATTGATGGAACATCGCTGAAATTGACTCTTCGTTACTAATACGACGAATAGCTTCAGCAAGCATTCCAGATAGTGTTAATTGACGTACATTTTTTAATGCTTTTACTTCAGCAGTTAACGGAATGGTGTCACAAACAACTATTTCATCAATGGCAGAATTTTTAATATTGGTGACGGCTTTACCTGAAAAGATTGGATGCGTTGCATAAGCATAAACGCTTTTAGCACCACGCGCTTTTAATGCATCCGCCGCTTTACAAAGTGTACCGGCTGTATCAATCATATCATCAACTAAAATACAATCTCTATCAGCAACATCACCGATGATATTCATCACTTCCGCTTCATTAGCACGTTGACGACGCTTGTCGATAATAGCCATATCAGTATCATTTAAAAGTTTTGCAATCGCACGAGCACGTACCACACCACCAATATCAGGCGATACGACAATCGGACGTTCAAACTCGCGTTGTAACATATCTTCTAAAATAACCGGGCTACCAAATACGTTATCCACAGGTACATCAAAAAAACCTTGAATTTGCTCTGCATGAAGATCAACGGTTAATACCCTATCAACACCAACTGTTGATAAAAAGTCAGCAACAACTTTAGCTGTAATAGGCACTCGCGCTGAACGTACACGACGATCTTGCCTTGCATAACCAAAATAAGGAATAACCGCCGTGATACGACCAGCAGATGCACGACGCATTGCATCGATCATGACTAATAATTCCATTAGGTTATCATTGGTAGGCGCACAAGTTGATTGAATAATAAAAACATCTTCACCACGGACGTTTTCGTTAATTTGTACATTTACTTCTCCATCGCTAAAACGACTAACAACAATATCACCAAGAGAAGTATAAAGACGATTAGCTATACGTTTTGCCAGCTCCGGTGTAGCATTACCAGCAAAAAGCTTCATATCAGGCACGAGAAATCCTCAAGCATGTTATAATGATTACTTATAAGTAATCGGTTAAATCGGGGTAATAATTATATAATCATTTACAGAGTATGCTCAACCACATTATAAAAATTTATTCAAAAATTTTTATATGTATCACAATAATAAATAGAAAAACATATCAATAATATGTTTTCTTGAAGTGAATCAAAAATCAGTTAAACTACTTTCTAATTATAAACCTTAATGAGTAAACAAATTTGGCAAACCGCAACACAAAAATAGACAACGTGATGAATGAACAATCCATGATAAATAACAATGAAAATATTAAATCAAAACGAACTATTCGAAGTTTTGTATTACGACAAGGTCGTTTAACTAAAGGCCAGCAACAAGCATTAGAGAATTTATGGCCTGTATTTGGTATTGACTATAATCCAAACGTTACTATAGGTTCAAATAATAACAAACCCTTTGTGTTAGAAATTGGTTTTGGTATGGGGGCATCATTGGTTGAAATGGCCAAAAATGCGCCGACTAAAGATTTTTTGGGGATTGAAGTGCACAAACCTGGAGTGGGTGCTTGTTTGATGGCGATTGAAGAAAACCAATTATCTAACCTAAAAGTCATGTGTCATGATGCCGTTGAAGTCTTGAATAATATGATAGCAGATCACTCGCTTGATAAGGTGCAAATTTATTTTCCCGACCCTTGGCATAAAGCAAGACATAATAAACGTAGAATTATTCAACCTGAATTTGTGCAATTAATACAAAGAAAATTAAAGGTTGGCGGTATGTTACATCTTGCTACCGATTGGCAACATTATGCCGAACATATGCTTGAAGTATTAACTCAAGCAGAAGGTTTTAAGAATTTATCATCAACGGGTGATTATATTCCCAGACCAGAAGATAGGCCAATTACTAAGTTTGAAAAAAGAGGTCAAAATTTAGGGCACGGGGTTTGGGACTTACAATTCATAAAAAAATAGTTATATAAAGGAGCCATTATGCAAAACCAAACAATTGATTTAATTTGTCAGCACCGTTCAATTCGTGCTTATAAATCCACCCCCTTAACTCAAGCGCAAATTGATACAATTGTTACAGCTGCACAATCGGCTTCAAGTTCTAATTTTTTACAATGCGCTACGATAATACGCATTACTGATAGTGACAAACGTGAAAAACTTGCTCACTACACAGGCGATCAGTGCTATGTTAAACAAGCACCCGAATTTTGGGTATTTTGCGCTGATTTCAATCGACACTTTCAAATTAATCCAACAATCCCCCTTGAAAGAGCAGAACAACTTTTAGTTGGCTGCATTGAAACTGCGCTCATGGCACAAAATGCAGTGATTGCAGCTGAATCTTTAGGCTTAGGCATAGTTTATATTGGTGGCTTACGTAATAATATTGATAACGTTACAGAATTATTAGCCATCCCTAAATATGTTTTGCCTCTTTTTGGGTTATGCATTGGCTATCCAGACCAGCACCCTGAAATAAAGCCAAGACTTCCTAAGCCTTTGGTATTTTTCGAAAATCAATATCAATCAATAGATAAAACTCTATTGGCACAATACGATACACAAATGAATGATTATTACAATCACCGTAGTACCCATCAAAAAACAGGTGGTTGGAGTGATAAAATTGCCGAAACGATTATAAATGGGCAACGAAGTTTTATTTTAGATTATCTACACAAGCAAGGTTGGATCACAAAATGAGTAACTCGCATTACCAATTGGAGAAAGTTGTTATACTAAGTCGTCATGGTATTCGTACAGCTTTACAAAATACCCTAGAATTTATTGATCAAGCTACCCCCTATCAATGGCCCAAATGGGACCATCCTTATGGTTATCTAACAACCAGAGGAGGAGCATTAGAAGCCTATTTTGGTCACTATCTGTCACAATGGTTAGAAAAACACAACATCAAAATAACCAATAATAGTCATGACTTGTTTGTCTATGCCAATAGCTTACAAAGAACCGTTGCGACAGCGCAGTTCATTGTAGCCGGCGCCTACGCTGGTTGTGATATAACTATCAATCATAAATACCCTATTGAAAGAATGGATCCAATTTTCGATCCAAGTTTAGAAGAAGATTCAGCACAATTTAAGCAAGCCGTTTTACGTGATATCGAGCAAGCAGATAAGGCTCAATCAATTTTTAAAAACTTAGCGCCGGCTTATCAAATTTTGTCTGATATACTCGATTACAAACAATCTGAGCTATACAAACAATATCAGTGTGAATTAGCCGATATCCCATTAGAACTCTATTTTAAAAAGAATGAAGAACCAGCGTTATTGGGTGCCTTAGCTGTTGGCATTAGTGTCGTTGATTCTTTTTTATTGCAATATTATTCAGCGTTTCCTAAAAATCAAATTGCATGGGGTAAAATTGATAGCTTAGAGCAGTGGCAACAAATTGTGCAGATTCGTAATCAGTACATTAACTTAATTTGCCACACCAAAACACTCGCTACACGCGCAGCAGCCAAATTGATCAATATGATTGATGATCTAATGCAGCAACAATATACGGTCAATTTATTAGTCGGTCATGATAGTACAATCGCATCACTATTAGGCGCTTTAGATTTTGAAGAGTATCAACTACCTCATCAATATGAAACCACCCCTATTGGCGGTAAAGTAATTTTTCAACGCTTCAAACACTCGCTAACAGGCAAGCATTATTTTAAAGCTGAATATGTTTATCAAAGTTTTGAACAACTTTATACAGGACAAGCGCTCGATATCAATAATCCACCTGAACATTTTCAGCTAAAACTCAAAAATGCATCACTCAACTCTGATGGGTTTTATGATTGGAGCGATTTTGAAAAACGTATCCATGTTTAATGCTAAAAAGTATAAATAACCTTAGTGCCCATTCCGCCAACAAAATTGGCGGAATAGTTTTATCAAGCCATAGCTAACTTTAACGTTTATAGTTATGTTAATTGCTCTATTGATAAACTTTATAAAATCACGCAGTAAAATAAAAATATATACACGAACAAAACCAATTGAAAATTGCATATTATATTAGCTCACTCAACAGATAATCTGTATTTTCCAACAAAAATTTTTATTAAATGTCTGAAATGGTATGCCTAAAAACTAGCAATAACTAATCTATATTTTGATCTCGTTATGGCTTATATTTTTCAAAATAACGCCTTTTTTGACTTGGTAACGATCTTTACCCTTAATTAATCTGCTTTAAACAATGTAATCGCTATCATAAAAATACAATTTTAAGTCATAACTGATTTTATCCTAATGAAAAATTCAGTTTAATAAAAATAGCTATTATTATTCTATAAATAACAGTATAGATAATAGTAGATTTAGCATTAATACAGCATTTTAAAAAAACTCAATAATGTAATTTAACAAATTAGTAACATAAAATAATGTAATCGATTTCACAAAATGTTATCTAGATCACTTTTTTTGAAAAAGCAAGATGATATTATCCTTAAAAACAGATGGCTTTTTGTACTTACTTTTAATGTAAACGATATGCAAATAACGTGTTCATTGAAAGATTAGCAAAGGAAGTTGATTATGAATCAAAAAATAACCTCATCCCTTTATAATAAAAATTACTGGGTATTTACGCTTTACTTTTTCCTTTATTTTTTCATTATGGGGGCCTATTCGCCATTTTTTCCTGTATGGTTAAAAATGAATGGGTTAGATCAAGCCGAAACAGGATATGTGTTCTCATTTATTTCATTATTTGCGCTTCTTTTTCAACCTTTCTTTGGGTTAATCTCGGATAAACTCGGATTAAAAAAACATCTACTGTGGATTATCACATTACTATTAGTTCTATTTGGCCCCTTTTTTATTTTTGTATTGGGACCACTACTTCAATTTAACGTTACTTTAGGTGCTATAGTTGGGGGACTTTATCTGAGTGTGGCATTTAATTGCGGTTCACCATCAATAGAAGCCTTAGTTGAAAAAATCAGTCGACGAAGTGGATTTGAATTTGGTCGATGCCGTATGTTTGGTTGTTTTGGTTGGGCAATTTGTGCTTCATTTGTTGGTATTATGATTTCAAAAGATATCAATGCCGTTTTCTGGTTATGTTCAGGTTTTGCAATTATCTTATTGTTTTTAGTTAAAATAGCCGATCCAGCCAAAACAACAACGACCGACGTTGTTGAACAAATGGGACTTAATAAACCAGAACCGTTCAATTTGAAACTTGCGTTTAACTTACTTAGCATGAGTAAAACATGGTATTTTATGCTTTATATTATCGGTGTTGCCTGTACTTATGATGTGTTTGATCAGCAATTTGCTAACTTTTTCACTTCATTTTTCAAAAGCGAACAAGTGGGTCGTGAAGCGTTTGGTTATGTCACAACGCTTGGGGAATTTTTAAATGCGACTGTCATGTTTTTTGCACCAATTATTGTCATGAAGATCGGTAGCAAAAATACTTTATTAATAGCTGGAGCGATTATGTCGATTCGTATAACCGGTTCAGCATTTGCAACTAACGCAATTGAAGTTGTTATTTTAAAAACATTACATATGTTCGAAGCGCCATTATTATTGGTTGGTGCATTTAAATATATTACTAAACACTTTCCTATTCGATTATCAGCAACAGTTTATTTAATTGCATTTTGTTTTGCAAAACAACTCTCTATTATGTTTATGTCCACCTTTGCAGGTCTAATGTATGTTAAAATTGGCTACGAAGGCACATATTTAGTCCTTGGCGCAATCGCATTAAGTTTTACATTGATTTCGTCATTCAGTTTATCTGGACGCGGTCCTTGGGATATCTTTAAAAGACTAAACAGTGAACAAAATAAAGATCAACAAGAACTCAACAAAAATATAACGTTAGATTAAGGTGTTAACATGAAAATATTAGTAACAGGTGGTTGCGGGTACATTGGAAGTCATACATGTGTACAATTAATTCAATCAGGTTACACACCGATTATTATTGATAACCTATTCAACAGCAAAGCTTCGGTATTAGATAGAATTAAACAAATTACTGGTCATAGTGTCAGTTTTTATCATGGTGATATCTGTGACCAACAATTATTAGAAAAAATATTTGCTGAGCTTGATATTCAAGCAGTTATCCATTTTGCTGGACTAAAAGCCGTGGGGGAATCGGTATACAAACCGCTTGAATATTATGAAAACAATGTCTATGGCAGTATTGTGTTAATGAAAGCAATGCGAGCTGCGGGTGTAAAACAGTTAATATTTAGTTCGTCAGCAACCGTATACGGTGAACTCGCACCAGTTCCCTATGTCGAGACATTACCACAAGGTTTACCAAGTAGCCCGTATGGAAAAAGTAAATTAATGGTTGAACAATGTATGATGGATTTAGCTGTTGCTGAACCAGACTGGTCATTAACTTTATTACGTTACTTTAATCCTGTTGGCGCACATCCAAGCGGATTAATGGGTGAAGATCCACTCGGTATTCCCAATAACCTAATGCCTTATATCACCCAAGTTGCTGTAGGAAAACGTGAGTCACTTGCTGTTTTTGGTAATAATTACCCGACAAAAGATGGCACTTGTGTTCGTGACTTTATTCACGTGGTCGATTTAGCTGATGGACATATCGCTGCACTTAAAGCTGACCAACATAAAGCAGGTGTACATATTTATAATTTAGGTTCAGGTATTGGCTATAGTGTCTTAGAAGTTATTAAAGCTTTTGAAAAAGCCTCTGGTAAACCACTCAATTGGCACTTTGCTCCTAAACGTGCAGGTGATTTACCCGCGTTTTGGGCTGACGCAAAAAAAGCAGAACAAATTTTAGGTTGGAAAACCAAATTAACACTTGATGATATGGTAAAAGACTCGTGGAATTGGCAATCACATAACCCACAAGGCTATCCAGATTAAACCATATAGCATCAATCATAAGAAGAAAGATAAAAGAGGCAAAAATGGCTATTTTTAATCCTGTTGATCACCCTCATCGTCGTTATAACCCATTGACTAATCAATGGGTACTTGTCTCGCCACATCGAGCCAAACGACCTTGGCAAGGCCAGCAAGAAACATTAAATCAAGAACAAAAACCCTGTTACGATCCAAACTGCTTTTTATGCCCTGGGAATAAGCGAGTGACGGGTGATATTAATCCTAACTATACTGGAACCTATGTTTTTACTAATGATTTTGCCGCATTAATGGTAGATACGCCAGAATCACCACAAAGCCAAGATCCGTTATTCCAGATCCAAAGTGCTAAAGGTACTAGCCGCGTTATCTGTTTTTCGCCCGATCACAGTAAAACACTTCCCGAACTCAATTTACCCGCTATTGAAGGCGTGATTAAAACTTGGATAAGTCAATTACAAGAACTGAGCCAACATTATCCTTGGGTACAAATATTTGAAAACAAGGGTGCGGCAATGGGTTGCTCTAACCCACATCCACATGGACAAATTTGGGCCAATAGCTTTATCCCCAATGAAGTTGCGCGTGAAGACCTAAATATGCACCATTATTTTGAAAAATATCACCAAAATTTATTAGTCGATTATGTGCAAAAAGAGTTAACGTTGGGTGAACGAATTGTGGTAGAAACAGCACATTGGCTTGCCGTTGTCCCTTTTTGGGCCGTGTGGCCATTTGAAACACTATTATTACCCAAAACGCATATTGCGCAATTAACTCAGTTAAATAATGACCAGCAAATAGATTTAGCTATTGCGCTCAAAAAACTAACAAGTCGCTACGATAATTTATTTCATTGTTCTTTTCCTTATTCAATGGGTTGGCACGGCGCACCATTTGTGGGGGATAACAATGATTATTGGCAACTACATGCACATTTTTATCCACCTTTGTTGCGTTCAGCGACGGTAAAAAAATTCATGGTTGGTTACGAAATGTTTGCCGAAGTGCAACGAGATTTAACCCCCGAACAAGCTGCCGAAAAACTGCGCAACGTAAGTGATGTGCATTATAAAGAGCAAAAGGATAAGTAAATGAAAGCATTAATTGATAGCACTACACAAGTATTTGAAAGCCAATTCGGTTATCAACCCGATACCTTTATACAAGCGCCAGGGCGCGTAAACTTAATTGGTGAACACACCGATTACAATGATGGTTTTGTTCTACCCTGCGCAATTAATTATCAAACAGTGATAAGTTGTCACAAACGTTCAGATAATATTATACGTGTTATTGCTGTCGATTATGATAATCAACAAGACCAATTTTCTCTTGATTCGTCCATTGAAAAACATCCTGATTACCAATGGGCTAACTATGTGCGAGGTGTAATAAAACATCTTAAAAACTATACAAATGCTATCCATGGCGTCGATTGTGTCATTAGTGGCAATGTCCCCCAAGGTGCAGGTTTAAGCTCGTCAGCATCGCTTGAAGTTGCCGTCGGTAAAATGTTACAAGTCCTTTATCAGTTACCTTTTGATGGCACAAAATTAGCCTTAATTGGCCAAGAAGCCGAAAACCAATTTGTCGGTTGTAATTGCGGCATTATGGATCAATTAATTTCGGCACTAGGACAAGCTCAACATGCACTATTAATTGATTGTCGTTCACTGACAACCAAAGCAGTGAAAATGCCCAACGATTTTTCTGTTGTCATTATTAATTCTAATATTAAACGGGGATTAGTTGATAGTGAATATAATACTCGTCGTAAACAATGCGAAGCGGCTGCAAAAGCACTAGGTGTTAAGGCATTACGTGATGCATCGTTAGCTGATCTTGAAAAAATTAAAACCACCTTAGATCCAACAGTATTTAAACGTGCACGCCATGTCATTACCGAAAATGAACGCACTGTTCAAGCGTCAAAAGCACTTGAAGCCAAAGATTATAAATTATTATCTGCATTAATGGCAGCAAGTCATCATTCAATGCGTGATGATTTTGAAATTACGGTTCCTGCTATCGATTATCTTGTCGAAATTATTCATGATGTAATTGGCGAACAAGGTGGCGTTCGCATGACTGGCGGTGGCTTTGGCGGCTGTGTGGTCGCACTGGTGGCAAAAGATAAAGTAAACAGTGTTAAAACAATCGTTAATGACAATTATTCTAAAAAGTTTGGTATTAAAGAAACAATTTATGTTTGTGAACCTAGTGAAGGAGCCCACGTTTTATGCCAATAAAACAAATTATTACATTAACAAACCAACAAGGAATGACCATTAAGGTCTCTAATTGGGGGGCAACTTGGTTATCATGCTTAATACCTGTAGCAAGCAAGCATCGCGAAATACTGCTGGGCTGTCAATCACTAAACCAATATCAACACCAAGATGCTTATCTTGGTGCGACTATTGGACGTTATGCAAATCGCATTGCTAATGCAACTATCGATGTCAATGGTCAACACTATTTACTCACCGCCAACCAAGGGGTAAACCTACTTCATGGTGGACAATGTGGGTTTGATAAAAAAATTTGGAACATTGAATATCAATCAGCTCAAAAAGTAATATTTAACTTGATATCGGCTGATGGTGATCAAGGCTTTCCCGGTGAGCTGAAGGTGATTGTGACCTATTATTTAACTAATGAAAATGAAGTCATTATCGATTTTCAGGCAACAACTAACAAAACAACACCAGTAAACTTAACTAATCATGCTTATTTTAATCTTGATGGTGATTTGAGTAACAGTGTCCTTGCACATACATTAAAAGTTAATGCAAATTTCTATTTACCGGTTAATAGCGCAGGGATTCCTTATCATAACTTAGCTGATGTTGGTCAATATGACATGGATTTACGACAAGCAAAACAATTGTCTGATAGACTGCTCGAAAGTCCCGAACGGCAAGTGACAGGCGGTTATGATCATGCTTATTTACTAGATAAAAGCAAAGCTATTGCTGCACAGCTGATATCATCAGATAAAAAAGTTTTAATGAATATCAAAACCACTAAACCTGCATTACAAGTCTACACTGGTAATTTTTTACAAAATACGCCTAATCGTCATAATGATGTATATAGCAACTTTGCGGGTATTGCATTAGAAGCACAATTTTTACCCGATAGCCCGCATCACCCACAATGGCCACAACCAAGCTGCTATTTGCAACCCAATGAAGTGTATCATCACCATATAACCTATCAATTTATCACAACGTAAAAACGACTTATTTGATTAAAGTACATGACAGTAATACTTAATTTTTACCCATAACCCACCAATTAAAGAAAAAGCAACTTTACTCTTTTCACCAATTTTGGTATACCATTAAATATAAGAAATTAAGGTGCACCATATACACCAAAATAAAAACAGTAAGTTTTTACCAGCTTAAACTAACAATCTGGCATAAAATTAGGTATGATATTTTTAATATGTCCTAATGGATAACCTGAACATGAAAAGTAAAACTTTAACCGCTATTTTTCCTGGTACTTTTGATCCGATCACCAATGGTCATATTGATCTTATTACCCGAGCGTCGCAATTATTTCCACGTTTAATTATTGCTGTTGCACAAAATCCTAATAAAAAAACGCTTTTTACACTAGATGAACGCGTCAATTTAGCATCTAGCGCCATTGAGCATTTACTTAATGTTGAAGTCATTGGCTTTGATAATTTAATGGCAGATTTTGCCCAAAAACATAATGCGACCGTGGTTGTCCGTGGTGTAAGAACCACGCATGACTTTGAATACGAAAGGCAACTGGCCGAAATGAACCGCGCACTAAAACCCGATTTAGATACGATATTTTTAATGCCATCTATCGCAATGGGATTTATTTCATCAACTATTGTAAAAGATGTTGCTTTTCATGGTGGTGATATTTCAAACTTAGTGCCTTTACACGTTAAAACGGAACTTTTAAAGCGCTTGACATAATTTAAGTAAGTTAATATGGTTAATTTTTATACTCCACCTAAAAAGAAATTTATTCCGCAAAAATTGACTGTAACAGTCTCAACGTTAGATGCCTTCGGTCAAGGGGTAGCCAATCATAATGGCAAAACAATTTTCGTTAAATCTGCGCTACCTAATGAAACAGTTGATATTCAACTTACGGAAGATAAAAAAAATTATGCCAAAGCAACCGTCATTAAATATCATAACCAAAGCCAAGATCGCCTTAAACCGCCATGCCAATATTATCAAAAATGTGGTGGCTGTGACTTACAGCACATATCACCACGCGTGCAACAACAAGCTAAATATCAAGCATTAATTAATTTGTTAAAAAAAGAGAGTGGCGCAACATTAGATAATGTGCTTAACGATGCCCCTATTATTATTGCCGATCAACCTTACGCTTATCGCAGAAGAGCCAGATTATCTATCAACCTGATCAAAGGTGTACTTTTTGTTGGTTTTAGACAAGCAGAATCAAATCAAATAATTAATATTAAACATTGTCCTGTTTTAGTTGATAAGTTAAATAACTTACTGATTCCATTACAACACTGCTTAACTAATATTAAACAAAAAAAATCACTAGGTCATATTGAATTAATCTCGGTAGATAGTGGGGTAATTGTTGTATTAAGACATATTAGCCCGATGGATGAGCAAGATACCAAATTATTACGACAATTTGCTCAAGAACATAACATTTCACTCTATTTGCATGGCGATAAACTTGTTCATATTACCGGTGATAACCAGCATTATTATCAAATCAATAAGTTAAAATTAACCTTTAGCCCTCTAGATTTTATTCAAGTAAACAGTAAAATTAATCAAAAGATGATTAACCAAGCACTTGAGTGGCTAACATTAGAGCCGACGGACAACGTTTTAGATCTATTTTGTGGAATGGGTAATTTTTCATTGCCGATGGCAACATTAAGTAAATCGGTCACAGGCATCGAAGGTGTTAAAGCACTGGTTGAAAAAGCACAATTCAATGCCAAATTAAATCGCAGTGAAATACGTGCAGATACCCAATTTTTAACCAGTAATTTAGAGGATGAGCAGCAATTTTCAACATGGAATCATTTACAATTTGAGAAAGTTCTATTGGATCCCGCTAGAGCAGGTGCTTTTAATACTACCGCCCAAATTGTAAAAATATCACCTAAAAAGATCGTTTATATTTCGTGCAATCCGGCTACATTAGCCAGAGATTGTAAACAATTTATTGCTAAAGGATACAAGATTGCTCAAGTCGCAATTTTAGATATGTTTCCACAAACCAAGCACATTGAATCAATGTTGCTGTTAACGAAGTAGGATCATAATTATGGTATCTATTAGAGGAGCCCACCAACAGAGCGAAGAACACTATTCTCTTGCTCAGTTTGATGTCGAACAATGGGCCAAACAAGAACTGTTACTAACTAACCCGCAATCTTATGAAAAATTTAAAGATGTCTGGGATTTCTGTTTTGAAAATAGTGCAGGTGCACCTGAGCAGCTGTATTGTTTCAAAAGTGCCATTGAAATGGTTGAAATTTTATCAACCTTAAGTATGGATGTTAACAGTTTAAGTGCTGCGTTATTGCTACCTTTCTTAGAATCTAAGATTATCCGTCGTGAAGATATTCCAGAAGATTTTGACCGCGAAATTACCCATATTATTTCAAGCATCATCCGAATGAAAGACTTGCGACAACTACGTGCAATTCGTAACGGTAATGCGACAACAGAACAAATCGATAGTATCAGGCGTATGTTACTGGCGATGGTAAATGATTTTCGTAGCGTTGTAATCAAAATTGCTGAGCGTATCACTTACTTACGCAATTTAATGAATGCCCCTAAAGAAGAGCAAGTCCTTGCCGCTAAAGAGTGCTTTAATATTTATGCGCCACTGGCCAACCGATTAGGTATTGGGCAATTAAAATGGGAATTAGAGGATTTTTGCTTCCGGTATTTATATCCTGACCAATACCGCATGATCGCAATCAAACTACAAGAAAAGCGATTAGACCGAGAATTATATATCAATAAATTTGTTAAAACTTTACAGGATTTAATGAATCAAGATCATATTCATGCCGAAGTTTATGGTCGTCCAAAACATATTTATAGCATTTGGCGAAAAATGGAGCGTAAGCATTTACAGTTTGAAGAGCTGTATGATATTCGAGCGGTACGAATTATTTGCGATCGCGTTGAAGATTGTTATAACGCACTGGGTATTGTACATAGTCATTACAAACACATTGCTAAAGAATTTGACGATTACGTAGCCAATCCCAAACCCAATGGCTATCAATCTATTCATACGGTTGTTTATGGCCCACAAGACAAAACTATCGAAATTCAGATTCGTACCGAACAAATGCATAACGATGCTGAACTCGGTATTGCTGCACATTGGAAGTATAAAGAAGGCACTACTGACAAGATGACGGCTTATGATCAGCGCATCTCTTGGTTACGACAACTATTAACTTGGCAAAAAGAGATGTCAGAAAGTGGTGAAATCCAAGAAGCAGTAAGAAGCCAAATTTTTGATGATAGGGTTTATGTATTTACACCTAAAGGTGATGTGGTTGATTTGCCAGCGGGTTCAACACCGCTTGATTTTGCTTATCATATTCATAGCGATGTCGGCCACAGATGTATTGGTGCCAAAGTAAATGGGCGCATTGTCCCCTTTACTTATATGTTAAAAATTGGCGATCAAGTTGAAGTCATTACGCAAAAACAACCTAATCCAAGTCGTGATTGGTTAAATCCTAATACAGGTTTTGTCAATAGTAGCCGTGCACGTGCCAAAATTCAAGCTTGGTTCAAAAAACAAGATCGTGATAAGAATATTGCGGCTGGTCAACAGATACTTGAAAACGAATTAGAACCGCTGAATATTAGTATCAAAAGCGTTGAAAAAATTCTTATCGCAAAATATAACGCCCATTCATTTGATGAAGTTTTAGCGGGTATTGGCAGTGGTGACATCAGAATTAACCAACTAGTTAACTTTATTAACGCGCAATTTAATAAGCCAACAGCGGAAGAAGAAGACGAAGCGGTATTAAAGCAAATTTCGCAAAAATCGACCGCTCAAACCAAAAATACAACAAAAAGTGGTGAAATCATCATTGAAGGCGTAGGTAACTTAATGTATACCATTGCTAACTGTTGTCGTCCTATTCCAGGTGATCCTATTGTTGGTTTTGTCACCCAAGGTCGAGGCATTTCAATACATCGAGCTGATTGTGAACAATTGCAAGAGTTAAAAAATCATGCTCCGGAACGCATAACAAGTGCAGCGTGGAGTGAAAACACCCAATCAAGCTATACCATGATTGTTAGAATTATAGCTAATGATAGAAGTGGCTTATTACGCGATATTACCACTATTGTTGCTAACGAAAAAGTCAACGTATTAGGTGTATCAAGTCGCAGTGATACTAAACAGCAATTAGCGACAATTGACATGGATTTACAAATTTTCGATCACGACTCACTTAATCGTGTACTAAATAAAATTAAGCAATTACCCGATGTTGTTGAAGCAAAACGCTTTCAAGGATAACCCTTGATTTAATTGCCACATCAATTAATGCTGTGGCAATTTAGCGATAGTTAAACTTTTTCTAAAATCTCAAATTGATAATGATAAGGATTTTTTTCATCAGCAAAGCAATTTTGGCAATAAACTTGTTGCCATTGCCGAACCAAATAATCGGGGAAATAGGTATCACCCTTTAAATAGGCATCAATATGTGTTAAATATAACCGATCGATAAAAGGTAAAACTTGCTGATAAATATTACCGCCACCAATAATAAAGACTTCATCGGCAAGCTGATCTTTAGCTATAGATAATGCTTCGTCAATTGATTTTACCCAACTTACATTATCAGAATTATGTTCTAACTGAGCTTGTCGACTGATAATAATATTATGTCTATTGGGTAAAGGACGACCAATAGACTCATAAGTCTTGCGTCCCATAATAACCGGTTTATGTAGTGTGTTTTTCTTAAACCAAGCCAAATCTGCCGGTAAATGCCACGGCATTTGATTGTTAAGACCAATGACACGATCTTTCGCCATAGCAACAATAATGCTTAAAATCATTTTTATACCTTTACTTACACATATCCTAAGGATTTTATCTTCTGATTGACATTTTCAGGAAATATCGTTTGACTCCAAAGCCGTTCACTTAACGAAAGTAATGGCTCTTTTTGCCCTGAAACGATCCAATTAGCAAGTTCAGTTGCGACATCTGGATAGATGATTGGTTTAGGAGAAGGCAAACTAAGCCAATATTTAAGTTTGATATTATTCAAACTTTCCATCACCGTAGCCATATCTAACGCTTGTAAACATTGAGCATTATAGATCTGTTCAAATTGCCCCGATACCGGTTTAGTTAAAATCTTTTTACCCAAAACTAACGCTTCTGAAATTAAAGCAAAGCCAGTATTTGCAATGATTCCGGAACAACTGACTAAAGCGTGCGTAAAACTATCTCGACCGAGTGGTTGAAAAAGAATATTACCGTGCTGTTCAACGTGTTTAATATCCGGATGGAAACAGATAAATTGATAATTTGGAAACTGCTGCAATAACACAGTAATTTCATTTAATGCTTCAAATGGTAAGTAAACAACGATATTGCCATTTTCACTTGAGGCAACCTCAAATGAATCAATCATTGGCGGTATCAATTTGTGTCCAAAATGAAACCAATGTAACCCAATGGGTTTAGTCACTGGTGCATAATACTTCATAATCACATTGGCTATCAATCCATATTCTTTAGGTTTAAGATATTGACACACCGCCTGATTACTAATCCCTAAACAATCACGATGTTGATAATGCGCAGCCCAAGCACTAACTGGCTCAAAATCACTGATAACACAATCATATGTCGATAAATCGAGTTCACGCACATCTTTAATTAAACGAAAAGCGCGAATCCGTTGTACGGTTTTGCGAAAATTAATCTTACCATTTAACGTCGCAAACGAAACACCGCGATAGGTTTTATAATTACCAAAAACTTGCATATCAAAATAGTCTTTAGGATCACGTCCACTGAAAATATAATCAACATCAGCCCCTGCTTTTTTAAGTGCATTGGCTAATGTTCTACAACGACTGACGTGGCCATTTCCTGTTCCTTGAACACCAAAGAGAATTTTCATATCGTATGATTTGTCGATTTAAAGTTAGGTAAATATAATAACAGAACAGTAAGCATTTATCTTTCTTATTTTATATCAAAAGACCCAATAATTAGACTATAATTTTACGCAGTAGTCGTTAACCAGTCACTTATCAATAATTAAATAAACAATTTGAATTAAATCAGATAAAGTTAACAATTTTAAAAAAGTATAAATTTACTCCTTTTTCGGGTAGAATAAACAGATAGTTTGTTAGATGAATAGTGAGATAGAATATGTCATTAAGAATCAACAATAAGGCTTATACTATTATTGCATTATCCGCAATACTTGTATTTTTGCTGAGTGTTTCTACATGGCATTTGTCTAAAAATTATTTTCAATCTTCTACGCGTTGTAACTTGGCACATCAAACGGCAGTTAACCTAAAAGAGAGCAAGCGTCACCATAATACGACTCAATCTAATCCCAACTCATCAATTCCAAACAAATATCAACAACTAAACCACTGCCCAACATGTAGCTCACTTGTTACTAACTATTTTTTTTCCTTTGATTATGCCATTAAAAGTAAACAGTACCGACCAATAACATTTATACCTGTATATAAAGAAAGTATTCCTGAGTTAAAACCACCAAAAATTGCTTAATAGTATTTATCAAACACAAGAAGTAAGTAATTCACAGTCAATAACGCAATAAAAAGCACCTTATGTGAGGCTTTTTATCACATTGTTTTGAATAAATGGTTATTTTATTTAACTAACTATATTTTAAAGGAATATTATGAAACGTCGAAATTTTATCATCAGTTTTACCGCCGCCTTAGGTGGATTGTTTGCCACTAAAGCTATCGCCAAAATGAATCACGCATCAATGTCTGAAAACGTTTGTGAAGTTAATTCTGATAACTGTAATACGGAGGGGAATATGCACGATCATATGAACATGAATATGAATATGAATAACACAATGCCACAAAAACTGTTATCGACTTCAGCACTGAAACAGGGTAAAAATTTACCTGAGCTCACCAATTTAAAAAATACCAGTAACCAAGCTGGCGTCTTTGAAGCAACGTTACATTTAAAACCAGTAAAAATAGCTTTAACACCCGATATCACGACAGAATTTTGGGCATATAATGGCATGGTTCCCGGTCCAAAAATTGAAGTATTTGAAGGTGATCAGGTCAAAATAACAGTGAAAAATGATCTTTCACAACCCACAACCGTACACTGGCATGGTTTGCTTATTCCGTCAGATCAAGACGGTAATCCACAAGATGCCATTCCAGCAGGCGGTAGTCGAATTTATGAATTTACCATCCCTGAAGGCACCGCTGGAACCTATTGGTATCACCCCCATGGGCACGACACCGTTGCTGAACAAGTCTACCGTGGTTTAGCCGGTACATTTATTGTCCGCAGTAAAAACGATCCATTAGCTTCACTACCTGAGCAACATTGGTTCTTTTCCGACTTAAAATTAACAGAAAAAGGGGAAATTGCTGAAAACTCGATGACAGACTGGATGAATGGTCGAGAAGGGCAATTTGTGTTAATCAATGGCGCTTACCGCCCAAATATAAAAGTAGAAGGTGCAACCCGAGTCAGAATCTGGAATGCGTGTTCAGGTCGATACTTAAACCTTTCGGTACCCGATTGTGATGTTTATTTAGTGGGTACTGACGGTGGCCTAATTGCTGCGCCTCACCAACTTAATACCCCCCTACTACTTACCCCAGCTGAACGCGCTGAAGTGGTGATTGTTCCGAAGAAAACAGCCAGCCTTTACTTGGAAAATATCGGATACGATCGGGGTAAAATGGGTAATGTACCGCCGGAGCAAAATATCATTCTTTCACAACTCCAGCTAACTCAAACGGCCAGTGTAGTTTTACCGACTCATCTAAAACAAGTACCAACTTTAGGCGAAGCTGTCGCTAAAAAATCACTGGAATATACCGAAGTAATGGATAAAAGTGAGCCTCGAGGTGGTATGTTGTTTTTAATTAATGGCAAACGGCATGATATGTCACGAATTGACTTAGAAAGTAAACTGCACGATGTTGAGGAGTGGACAATTGTTAACAACTCACATATGGATCACAATTTCCATATACATGGTGCGCAATTTATTGTGCAGTCTCGTGAATTAAATGGTACTAAAACCACACCTGAATTTGTTGCGTTAAAAGATACCACCAATTTACGTCCGCACGAAACACTTGTTGTGAAAATTCAACAAAACATGCCGGGATTACGCATGTATCATTGCCATATCATCGAACACGAAACATTGGGTATGATGGGGCAATTGATGGTGAAATAATCGATTTGTTCTCCCTCTTTTCTTAATTGTCTAAATACAGACTATTAAGATTAAGAGGGGATTTTATTTCGATTAAGATAAATCAACAATCTATAGCAAATAATCCCCCTCAAATAGAAAAAATAGTTTCAACAATTACGGTAACAAAATAGACAATATCGAGTAAATAACAGACTAATTAACGTTGACAGTTACTCACCTAAAATGACTTGTGTTTGCTTCTCTAATTTTGCAACTAGCAAAGGATCAGCCATATCATTAGTCATCAATGCGGTAATCGCTTGCCATTCGCAAATTTTATATAAACTTTTGCGACTGAATTTAGTGTAATCACCTAACATATATTTTTATCCAAGTGAGCAATGATCGCTTTATCAACATAAGCATCAAAAGAAGATGAACAAGAAGGACCGCTTAAATTACTCAAGCCATCAATATCTAAACAACAAGCATCTACCTGAATTTCATTAATCTTTGACACGGTCCAACCACCAAAAACCGATGAGCTTTTATCACGCAGTTCACCGCCAAATAAAACAATTTGGTTTTGTGATGAAATAAGCGTGTTAGCAATAGGCAATAAATCAGTAAAAATCTCATAATCGGCACAAAAGCTCAAAAGCTGCCCCACCCTATTGCTAGTATAAATTGGCAAGTGGATGTTATCGATCACTCATTTTAAGCATTTTACTGCCGCAACATCTAACCAAGTCAAAATAAGACAGCAGACATTTATCCATTTTTCATTTAACATCAAGAATAGCTAATGACACGGCTGCAATAATTGTTTTAATTTTGGGAAAAAATGCTAGAATGTTGCCACTATGACTGTGATTAGCTATTGTAAACAACTCCACAAACGCTTTATTATCAGAACTGCTTTATCGCACTTATTATTAGGTGTGATTGCTGCTGGATTTGGTCTATATCAAGAAAATGCATTACCTGCTCAGCCAACGGTTTCTCAAGTCGGTATTATTGCCATTACAGCGATAGTACAAGATCATCAAACGCCAATAAAAGCGCATATACAATCACTGTTATTGGTGCAAAAGCAACATGATGATAAACAAACCATTTCATTAAATCATTATGATGTCAGTCCCAATATTGTCATCCGGTTAACCCCTTATAACGGCATTAGAGCAGGCCCTAAAGCTACCGTTTAAACCATTGATAACGTAATAAAATAAATTGGCCATATTTAGGTATAAACCTTATTAATCCTATTGAAAAAATAAGAGAAAGATCATGTTATTAAAATTATTAACCAAAGTATTCGGTAGCCGTAATGAACGCGTACTAAAAACAATGCGCAAACGCGTAGAAAGAATCAATGCGTTAGAACCACAAATGGAAGCATTAACCGATGATGAGCTAAAAGCAAAAACAGCAGAATTCAAACAAAAAATTGCTGATGGCACCAAATTAGATGATATTTTAGAAGAAGCTTTTGCGGTCGTTCGTGAAGCGAGTAAACGCGTTTTTGGAATGCGTCATTTTGATGTACAGCTAATTGGGGGCATGGTATTAAATGAACGCTGTATTGCTGAAATGCGTACCGGTGAAGGTAAAACCTTAACCGCAACTTTACCCGCCTATTTAAATGCGTTAACCGGCAAAGGGGTTCATGTCGTCACGGTTAATGATTACTTAGCCCAACGTGATGCTGAAAACAATCGCCCACTATTTGAATTTCTAGGTCTAACTGTCGGTATTAATCTCCCTAACATGCCACCGCAAATGAAACGCGATGCTTATAACGCCGACATCACTTATGGCACTAATAACGAGTATGGCTTTGATTACCTTCGCGATAATATGGTGTTTACAAAAGAATCGCGAGTACAACGCCCACTACATTATGCCTTAGTCGACGAAGTAGACTCGATTTTGATTGATGAAGCAAGAACACCATTAATCATATCTGGACAAGCCGAAGACAGCTCTGATAGATATGTCAGTATCGATAAAATTATTCCGTATTTAGTTCGCCAAGAAAAAGAAGATTCTGATCAATTTCAAGGTGATGGTGACTTTTCTATTGACGAAAAAACACGTCAAGTCAACCTTACTGAACGCGGTTTAATTAAAGTTGAAGAGTTACTAATTAAACAAGGCATTATGAAAAGTGACGAGTCACTGTATGCCCCAAGCAATATTGTGTTAATGCACCATGTCAATGCAGCGCTTCGAGCCCATCACCTATTCCATAAAGATGTGGATTATATTGTTCGCGATAACGAAATCATTATTGTCGATGAACATACCGGTCGTACCATGGATGGACGCCGTTGGTCTGATGGATTACATCAGGCGGTAGAAGCCAAAGAACATGTCAAAATTCAAAATGAAAACCAAACTTTGGCATCTATCACTTTCCAAAACTATTTCCGACTATATGAAAAATTAGCAGGGATGACAGGAACAGCGGATACCGAAGCATTCGAATTTAATCAAATTTATGGTCTCGATACTATTGTTATTCCAACGAATCGTCCAATGGTCCGTAAAGATCAATCCGATTTAGTCTATATGACCGAAAAAGAAAAAATCGATGCGATCGTTTCTGATGTACAAGAATGTGTAAAACGTGGGCAGCCTGTGTTAGTCGGTACGGCTTCCATCGAGAAATCAGAACTTGTCTCTCAAGCATTTAAAAAAGCGGGTATCAAACATAATGTATTAAATGCTAAATTCCATGCACAAGAGGCCGAGATTATCGCTGAAGCAGGTAGTAAAGGTGCCGTGACAATTGCCACCAATATGGCTGGTCGTGGTACTGACATTATGCTTGGTGGTAACTGGCAAAATGAAGTCGCTAAACTTGAAAATCCAACCCCTGAAGATATCGAAAAAGCTAAACAAGCATGGCAAACTAAGCACGAAGAGGTTATAGCACTTGGTGGCCTTTACATTTTAGGGACAGAGCGTCACGAATCTCGTCGTATTGATAACCAATTACGAGGTCGTGCTGGTCGTCAAGGTGACCCTGGTGCTTCACGCTTTTATCTATCACTTGAAGACCCATTAATGCGAATTTTTGCTTCAGAGCGTGTTGGTAACATGATGCGTAAACTGGGTATGAAAGAAGGCGAAGCCATTGAACATCCTTGGGTTACTAAAGCTATTGCAAATGCGCAAAAGAAAGTTGAAAGCCGTAACTTTGATATACGTAAACAACTACTTGAATTTGATGATGTTGCCAACGATCAACGTAAAGCAATTTATCGTCAACGAAATGAACTACTCGATAATAGCGATATTAAAGATACCATTGATTCTATTCGTGATGACGTATTTAATGCGTTAATCGATCAATATATTCCACCTCAATCAATTGAAGAGATGTGGGATGTGCCTGGACTAGAATCAGCTTTAAAAACCGATTTTGCTTTAGATTTACCGATTGCCAAATGGTTAGATGAAGAAGCAAATCTGCATGAAGAAACATTACGTGAACGCATTTTACAAATTGCAAAAGAGACCTATCTTGAAAAAGAAAATAGTGCTGGCTCTGAAGCATTTAGACACTTTGAAAAAAGTGTAATGTTACAAACACTTGACACTTTATGGAAAGAACATTTAGCCGCAATGGATTATTTACGCCAAGGTATACATTTACGTGGTTACGCGCAAAAAGATCCTAAACAAGAGTATAAGCGTGAATCATTTAATATGTTTGCAAGCATGTTAGAATCGTTAAAATATGATGTTATTGGCGTACTGAGTCGTGTTCAAATCCGGTCACAAGAGGAAGTTGATGAAGCCGAACGACAACGCTTAGCTGAAATGGAAAAGCTCATGGAAAAACAGAAAACGAGCCATGAATCTGTTACTAGTATTGATGGAGATGAACCTGAAAACTCATCGACGCAACCAGTAGTCCGAGCGCAAGCGAAAGTTGGGCGTAATGATCCTTGTCCATGTGGCTCAGGAAAAAAATATAAACACTGTCATGGTGCTGTTCACTAAGGTAAAAATTTAGTATCATCAAAATATTATCAAATAAATTGCCGATAACAGTCGGCATTCAAAAAGTGGGAAAGGATCACTTTCCCCAAGTTGACTCATAGATAGACAGACAGGATTATGAAAAAACATACTGAAATTGCTGTAGGTATTATACGTTCACAAGATTGTCAAATCTTTATCACTCAACGAGGTGAAGACTCGCATCTTGCTGGTTTTTGGGAGTTTCCAGGTGGAAAAGTCGAAGTTGCTGAAACACCTTTTCAAACTTTACAACGCGAGATCGCTGAAGAAGTCGACATCCATATTCATCATGCGCAATTCTTAAAAACAGTTCAGCATAGTTACGATGATCGCGATATTACTATCCATGCTTATTTAGTTGAAGAGTGGGATGGCGTACCTTTTGCCAAAGAAGGGCAACCGAGTCGTTGGATTGATCAAGAAGATCTCAATGCGGATGAATTTCCCGATGCTAATCGACCTATCATCGAAATGCTAAAAAATTTAGATAAACAAATTTAGCATATTCTTTTTAAGAATACCTTTTTATTCGTTTGATTTTCAAGCGTATACCTTCCCCTATCCGCATAAAAAACATAATATTAACTCAAATATTGCTGTTTTAACTTTGTTTCAAAGCATAACTTATAATATACTGCTGTCCTTATTGATATTACTTATCAATAAGGACACTATTTTTAAAATATAAAAAAAGGAAATGAATACAATGAAAGAATATAAAGTCGTTATTTACCAAGAAGGTGCTTTATCCTCTTTACTTTTTGGTGCAGCGAATTCTAATGCTGAAAAATTCTCTGATTTTTTAAATCAAAATGCAAGACAAGGTTGGCGTGTGGTGACAATGGAAAAAGATATGAGACGCTTATTTCTACTTTGGAAACGCGAAGCCTATCTAATTGTGATGGAAAAAGATCGCATATAAATAACCAATATTCATACAGTTTAAAAAACTGTATGAACAATAGAAATTGAGCTTAAGCTTAAAACTGGTTAGTTTAGTTTTATTTGATTCAAGACAGTTGATGTCCAAAACTACAGGTCAATTTAAAGATAAAATATCACTCACTATTTATAATTTACATTTGACCTTTAAAATTAAACAGCAAAATCGATTATTTACACTGTAATCGTTGTTCGGCTAATGCCAAAAAAACAATACCAATAATAATACATAACGCGCCAAGTAAACGAGTGGTTGTAATTTGCTCATCAAAAGCCACGATCGAAACAAGCATTACCGTTACAACTTGTAAATGAGAAGCTGCAAAAGCCGGACCAACTGGTGCTTTTTTTAATAATATCATCCATGTCATAAAAGCACCTGTATAGCCTAAAATAACTAAATAAGCCCAACCATGACTAAAAATACGAATCAACCAATGAAAATTAGCCTCAAAGGGGAGTGCTGCTAATGCCGTTAATTTAAAGCTGGTTTGCCCAAACGTATCGAAAAATAATAACAAAATAAAACCAATGATATAAAATTTTTTCATTAGGTTAGCCCTACTAAAATAACGCCAAAAGTAATAAAAAATATACCAATAAGACGAAAGGCTGTTAGATGCTCTTTAAATAAAACTCGCCCAGCAATCATAACGGTGATAATGTTAAACGATCCTAATAAAATACCTTGCGACAAAGGGACTTCACTTAAAAACGCCAGCCAAAAAATAAAGCCAACAAAATAGGTACCAAAACCTAACCAAAGCCAAAAATTACCAAACAATCTTTGCCAATAGTGTAAACCTTGTTGATGTTTTGACGTTATGGCGGCATATTTAAATGCAATTTGTCCAACAGTATCACAAAATAGATTAACTAACCAAAGTGTAATAATTAAGGCTGACACGGCTGACAAATTCCATGTATTTCAAGCACACTATGTTTTATTAAAAACTGACTTTGCAGTGCTAATAGCTTGAGCTGTGTTTCAATATCTTCTGAATGCTTTTCTATAATTTGTTTACATTTATCACAAATAAATAAAATTGAAATATGCTCGGGGTCGTGAAAATGCGGGCATACAATGTAACTGTTAGATGATTCAACTTTGTGAATAAAACCTTGTTCGAGTAAAAACTCAAGTGCGCGATAAATTGTCGGTGGTTTTGCTTGCGGTTCACTCACTTTCAACAGATCTAACAAATCATATGCACTCATCGCTTTATTTGCTTTTAACATGATATGTAAAACGGTACGCCGCTGTGTTGTCAGTTTTATACCGCGTTTTTTGCATAACATTTCAATCTTTTCAATTAGCAGATTGTGCATTCGGTTTCCCTTCACTTTTGATTATTATTTATTACGTGCTGCTTTTTTTCGTCTTATCTCTTTAGGATCATTAATTAATGGACGATAAATTTCGATGCGATCACCATCATTAACTAACGTATTAAAATCACAGCGCTTACCGTAAATACCAACTAGATGCTCATCTAATGCAATTTGACATAGCGATAAGATATTGGATTTTGTTATTGCTTGCAATACATTAGTTTGTGCATCAACGTCTAAATCAATGACGGTTGCATTATTAGGTAAAGCATAAACAACTTGAATATTTATCATACTAATAAATCTGCCTTGCTCGTGTTGAAAATGCATTGACCATGTTAGTCATAACTTCTTTAAACACTGGGGTAAAAGCAATATCAAGTAGCTTATTTTTAAACTCAAAATCTAAACTAAAACTAATTTTACTGTGAGTATCATTCACTGGCGTAAATTGCCATTTACCAGACAGGTGTTTAAAAGGGCCTTGCAGTAACTTCATCTCAATTAAATGCGGCTCATTAATCTGATTGACAGTAGTAAAAGATTTTTTGAAGCCTAACTTTTCAACCTCAATAAAAGCCGTTAACCTATTATCTTGTTTGCTAATAATGCCAGTTGCGATACAATCAGGAACAAATTCTGGATAACGAGCAATATCATTAACCAACGCAAACATTTGCTCAATTGAATAGGGCTCGATAACTTCGTGAAAAACGTGTGCCATAAGAATAAAATAAAAAAATAAAAATATTGGCATATAGTATCACGTAACTCTATAATATCGCACATTATGACTAAGAAAAAATCACACAAGCCGGGTTCGGCAACGATTGCATTAAATAAACGCGCACGCCATGAGTACTTTATTGAAGAGGAAATTGAGGCGGGATTATCCCTACAAGGTTGGGAAGTAAAATCCCTGCGCGCAGGTAAAGCCAACATTAGTGATAGTTACGTTTTACTCAAAGATGGCGAAGCATGGTTATTTGGTGCAACAATTACGCCATTATCGGTTGCATCATCGCATGTAGTATGCGATCCGATGCGTACACGTAAATTGCTGCTTAATCAGCGTGAATTGAACTCTCTGTTCGGTCAAATAAACCGTCAAGGTTATACCGTTGTTGCCCTATCTTTATATTGGAAAAATGCCTGGGCTAAAGTAAAAATCGGTTTAGCCAAAGGTAAAAAAGAGTACGATAAACGTACTGACATTAAAGAACGTCAATGGCAGGTTGATAAAGCGCGAATTATGAAAAATGCCAACCGTTAATAGTCTAGTTCATAAAAAAATTGCTAGGCTAACGGTGGCGAATAATTTTCGGCTCAATAAAAAAGGCATGATGTTTTAGTTCTTTAAAGTTAATCAGCCGATCGATGACCTCAACACAAGTATGTGCCATGGTTTGAAAATCTTGTGCAATGGCATCTGTTGGGTAATAACAGTAGTCAAGATAGATATTATAATCATAAGAGCATAAACAAATTTGATTAGGATCTATTTTGATTTCGACCAAATAACTCAGTACCTCTTGCAATAAATTGCAGGAAGGCGTAAAAATAGCCTTAGGTAACCGCCCTAATTTTTGATGAACACCTTTAATTAACTGATACCCTTTATTTTGACAATAGTCATCACTGACTAACCAATCGTGTTTGAACTTTAATCCCGCAGTTTTGAGCCCTTGCTTGAATCCTTCAAGTCTTGCATGAATCGAGGTTAATTGTATATCACACCCAATAAAATAAAACTCTTTTAGTTGCTTAGCATAAGGAATTATCAAATCGGCAACTGATTTTACAGATTCACTTGTGATAAAAGGAAGTTTGGTATCTTTTAAATAACGATCGAAAAACAAAACGGGAGTCTTTTGGTTAATGCTTACATAAAAATCATCACTATCTAAAGATGTTACAACAATCATGGCATCAACGCAGCGTTCGACCAAATTTTGCGCCACTTTAATTTCGACCTCGGGATTATAATGACTACAAGTGATTAAGAGTTGAATATTTTTTTGTCTGAACGAGGCTTCTAGATGATGTAAAAACATCGAAAAAAATGAATTAGACATATCCGGCACAATAACGCCAATAGTATTAGTGCTATTCGCTTTAACTAAATATTGACGAATATGAGATTGATCACTGTATTGCTGAGCAATCGCTAATACTCGTTGCCGAGTTAAGGGCGAAATTCGATACTTTTTATCTCGTTTATTAAAAATATGACTGACGGTCGTTGCCGACACGCCAGCCAAACGAGCAATATCATTGATCTTTAATTTATTACTCGCCATAACCACATTACCTTATTTTTAGCGCGGAGTTCGCTGTTGTTTATTAGGGAACGCAGGATTGTGATTTGCCGATGGATTTTGATACCAATAAGCCACACTTGCGATATCATCACAACGTTCATACAATCTTATATCATCGTTACCAATCTGTTGAAAGGCTAACTTGATATTTTTGTGAAATGCCACCGGATCTGGTAAATGCCAACGATATAAACCATGCATCGGCAAACCATCATCGCCAAAGCCATGTACAGGGTTTGCATCGCCTGTCTGGAAAAAATCACGTGTTGCATCACGATTGGTTTGATAAGGGTAACCCATAAACAGTGTTTGAAAACACTTCGCTTTTGGGCGTCCTTGGCTGTCGCGATTATGAAATGCCCAAGCGCCACCAAAATAGTCTTCAGAACCCGTTGAATGTTGTGTTGGATAGTCGCTATCATCATCAAGATAGAATTTAAACTCCCCTTCCCCCCACCAATAACGCTCTAGCGCCGTTAAGGCTAAGTAAGTCCCTACATAATAACCCTGTCCTTGCACATTATCCAAAATGACATAATCTTGGGCGTATTGAGTAATGCGTTGTCGGCGCCATTGCGCATGAAAATAAAGCGGCGCTTCAAATGGTTTTGGCATTAACGCATAGTTCACAGTAAAAAAGAAATGTTGCAAATCAGCCTCATGCTCATTTTCAATTTCAATGCGGGCTTTTTTATTAAATGGCATTCTAAAATAACAATTAAAGCCACCTGTTGGATTAACGACAATTGGCATTGAGTTGATGTCACATCTTGCACCAAAACCATTACAGAAAAAGTCACCAATTGGGCTTTCAACTGATGGTACGGCTTCATCATCCCAATAAATGCGTATCACCACATCGCGGAGTACAAAGCTTCCGCGATGTGTTCTATCAGTTAAAGTAAACCACATATGACGAATTTCAGCAGGACCCGTTATTTCGGCTATGGTCACCTTTTTACCAGCAGGGATTGAGATACAGCCTTGCCCTTTTCGACTCGGTCCTAAAGCACTGGCCTTCATACATGATTTGCCTTTTTCACCTGTCATATTTTCGGGCGAAATGGTTCTGGTTTGTTCAAAGTGAAACTGCGTAACTGAATTGAATATATTCATTTTGAATCCTTAATATGTTTTATTAAATGTAATTTGTTTAGCCGAATTAAAAACGTGTTATGAATCTTAACTAGCTTACTTTTCTGATGATTTGAGCTTTTTGTCACGACTTAAGAAAAGCATGGCAAAAATCATAAAACCTAACACGACTAGCCCTAAATTATTAAAGGTGGTTGCAGCGCCAGCAGTATCATAAACTTGCCCAACATAGGTAGAAAACAATATCACCCCAACCGAGCCTGCGACCTGATAACCAATTAAAAATACCGTTGCCGACAAGCGCGCATTAAAGTTGTTATCAATATATTTAAATACTGACACTAAAATGGTTGAAATTTCTAAACAGTGCATCAGTTTAATCACTGAAATAATGGCAATGCTCTCGACATGACCGGTTAAAAAGATTCGAGATGCTGAAATAAAAGCGGCAAAAATTAAGGCGTTTTTCGCACCAACACGGTTAACCACAAATGGCACACAAAACATCACGGCTGCTTCTAAAAATACTTGGAATGAATTTAATATGCCGTATAACCGATAACCATCATTCACATCAGTAAATTGCTGGGTAAAGTAAACCGGAAACAACTGTTGATCGTAAATATTATAAAGGCTATAAGTACCAAGCACATAAATCACAAATATCCAAAACTTTTTAAGCGCAAACACTGAAATAATCTCATTAAAACTTAACTTATCTTTCTTTTGAAAGACTGCTGCCGATGATTTACTTAAATCCGGTTTAAAATTCAGATTTAATATCATAAAGCAAACACCCACTACTGATGCCGCCCAAAAATTGAGATGAGGATTAATACTAATTAAGATGCCAGCAATAAATGTTCCTACAGCGTAAGCAATACAACCCCAAGTACGGCATTGTCCAAATTCAAAATCAAAAGCACGGCTGATTTTTTCACAATAGGAATCAATCAACCCCATACCAGCAACCCAACCAAAACCTAAAAAGAAGCTACCAAAAACGACACCAATATAAAAACTATGCCGTAATAGCGGTTCATAGACATAAATTAACGCGGGCGCAGCGCAAGTAATAATGATGCTTTGAAACCAAATTAAATGCTTTTTTAATACTAATTTATCTTGATAAACACCATAAATAATCATAATAATTAACGAGATAAAGTAATTAAACGAATAAATAATTCCGGTTTGTTTAGCCGTTAAACCAATCTCCTTACTTAGCCATATTGCATAAAAAGAAAAAACAAAACTCCCTGCTGCATAGTACATAAAGCTATAACATGAAGCGAACCAATAAGTTGGCTTTTGATAGAAGGTATTTGTCATAATTTATCCTTTAAAAAGTGAACAACTGAAATTGAGTATGAATAGCTAAAAATTTAGCTTTAAAAGGTTTATTAGATAAATGTGATCAACATCAAAGTTATTTTGTTGCCACAAACAAAATGAAATAAATCAGAGATAAAAATTAAAAGGATGACAAATGAAACACTAAAAATATTATGCCAATGACAATCTAACGATATAGCCAGTAACGTGACATATTTTTAGTATATTGATTTCGTTGCGCATTTTGATAAAAGTTCGTCATTTGCAACGGATTGTTAAATAACCTAAAACTATTTTACAAAATAGGATTAAGCATGCTTTTTCGGGATGTGATAGTTGTAAGGGATTTAAAACAAAAATAACGCATTCTCAGCCTTTAAAGTTCGCTTTGATGGATATAATAGCGACTATGTCTATTTAATGGTAACACTAACATGTGACAAGTGAAGTAGCCTTATAAGTACAATATTTACCTTAAACCTAGCCATTGATTGTTTGCACAAAAAAAGATTAGTTTGAAGGTAAGACTGAGTAGCCAATTAACAGCATCATTATGCAATATTTATCAACATTATATGTTGTTTTTATTTAAGATTGATAATAAACAACAGCCTTTTAATAAAATTACCCAGATTTGTTTTTGTTCTATTATTAGCAATAATATCTCTAAATAGTGATAAAACGTTTGATAAAATCGACAGATTCAAACCCGTAATAACATAAAAAATAATTAAAAATAACCGCATTCTCGCGGTTATTTTGATGAAAAACCATTAAGCATTAAGCGGCAATAATTTACCGTCTTGTTTAATAAATGATTGATTAACATGTACACCTGTACTGTTTTTGATACTAAGTGGCTCGCTAATGACATTATCAACAATAACATTGTTAAATAAAATGGTGTCGGCATTTTCAATAAAAAAGCCCTTACCCGCTTCGGGTTTGACATCTTTAAACATGTCAACTTCACCTGCTTGCGCATTAATTTGCATCGATACTCGAATATTATCAAACGAAATATTGGCTATTGGCGATTCAGGTATACCATATAAAAATCCAGCATAAGCACGTACATTTTTGGCAATAATATTAGAAAAACTAATATTATGACATGCGGGTGTTTGTTCATTAACCGGTAATGCTTTTTTATTCCAGACAATGGGATCATTACCTTTAGGGCCGCAATAGTAATAATAGTTCATCACAAATGCCGATAATACTTCGTCCATAATGATATTACTAAAGGTGATATCCGAAATAGTACCACCTCGACCACGGCGGGTTTTAAACCTTACACCACGGTCGGTTTTTTGAAATACGCAGTTAGTAATGGTCACATTACGAATACACCCACTCATTTCACTCCCTAATACCACTGCACCATGTCCATGAATCATATTACAGTTAGTAATTAATATGTTTTCACAAGCGCTTTTATCAACCGTTTCTTCTGTACCTGCTTTAATTGCAATACAATCATCACCAACATCAATATAACAATTTGAAATTCTCACATTACGGCAAGATTCAGGATTGATACCATCCGTATTTGGTGAATCAGCTGGATTAAGAATCGAAATATTATCAACGACCACATTGTTTGACTCCATTGGGTGAACGGTCCAACTTGGTGATTGTGTTAAAAATAGTTTTTCAATCGTGATACGCTCGCAAAAATCAAATCCGAGCAAATAAGGTCTAGGGTATTTAAGATTACTGCGATCGTTGCGAAAAGTATGCCACCATTTTTTGCCATTACCATCGATTTTTCCACCGCCGGTGATTGTTACGTTCTCAATATTATGACCATATATACATGGCATATATACATCTTGTTTTACCCCTTCCCAACGAGAATTGACCACGGGATAATCTTTAGCATCATCGGAAAACAATAACGTTGCACCTTGTTCAATCTCTAATGTTAGATTACTACAAAGTTTAATAGCTCCGGTAAAATAGGTGCCAACTGGAACAATTAAAGTTCCTCCACCTCGTTGTTCAATATGTTGTATCGACTTTGCAAAAGCTAAGGTATTTATTGTAGTACCATCACCAATTGCACCAAAATCTTTAACTGAAACAGTCGTCATTTTTTATCCTTTACGTGTTACTTTGTGAACTATCCACTAATCGTGTAGCGGACAGTTCACGATATATGGCTAAAATCAGGACTCGCATTACTGGCTAATCCTAGCCATTTATTCAATGAATGTTATTTTGCTTGGGTATTTTTTGATTTAAAACCAATGTTGTTATTGCCAAAGCAATTTTCATAAGCAATCCCTGATAATTCTTCAACAACTTTTTTAGTTTCTGGCGTAACATCAGCCATTTTTCCCCCTTCGCGAATACGAGCAACTTCATTAATAATGATTGAATGCGTTGCATGATCAAGCTTCATTCTCCAAGCGAAGAAAGCACCAATAAGTGCCATTCCAACAACACCATATAAAATAATGCCATTAATAGCATCAATTGCACTTTGTGGCTGAACATGAGATTTTGATTCAAAACCATATGCACTTAAAATAATACCAAGTACAAATACAATTGAAGCGCGAACTAATTTACCCGCCATAGTCATTGCACCAGCATAAACCCCTTCACGACGTCGATTAGTTACCACTTCATCAACATCAGCCAAAAATACGTAGACACTCCAGGGAATGTAATATACGCCCCCCGTACCTAGACCAAACCAAATGGTAATACCCACAACAATCCAAGTGATATTTGGCAAGTTAAGATAATAAATACCGACATAACCAATCATCGATGAAATTACAATGAGTAATGCAATAATAAACGGTTTTTTAAAGCCTTTTTTAGCACAATACATCATAAAAAAGGCTGTCGAAACTAGCTGGCAAATACTGCTTAACGAGTTCATTGAAGCGACAAATGAGCGAGGTTCACCTAAACTAAACACAATGAAATAGGTAAATACGGCGGTAAATAACCATTCAGCACCAAACCCAAATAGATACATGCCTAAATGCGTTCTAAACGTTTTAATACGAAATGTTGATAAGATGTCGATAATAAGCTTTTTAATAGCTTCAAAAAAGCTATGTACAGATTCATCTTTTACTTCTTCTTTAGGTTTTTCCCAACTATTACAATACAGTAAAATCAACGCGACGATCATAATCGCTGCGTAAGTGATCCCCGTTAATAAGAAAGGCGTTGCTGAATCTTTACTATAATAGTAAAAATAGATGCCAGGTATGGCAGCACCTAAAAAGTTAGCTACTTTACCAAACATTGCTTTTGAACCAGTCAAATAAGTACGCTGTGAAAAGTTAGATGTCATTTCAACTGGTAAGGTATTAAATGGGATCATAATGCTGGTATAGATGATTTCAAATAAGATGTAAGTTATTAAGTAATACCAAAACCCCATACCATCAATCCATAACATTGGATAGATGAGCATTAAAGGTATGCCAATTAAAATAAAGAATCGGCGGCGCCCAAAACGTTGTCCTATTTTTGTTTGGTAAAAGTTGTCAGTAATAAACCCCATTAATGGATTAAGAATGACATCCAAGTAAGTTGCAATAGAAAAAATTAATGCTGCTTGAACGACACTTAAGCCACAAAAAGTGGTATAAAAATAAAGCAGCCAAGCCCCACTAATTGCTAAAGCGCCACTGCCAATTAAATTACCACTTCCATACGAGAATCTTACTAACCATGTGATTTTTCTCTCTTTTTTATTCGTCATGAATGATACCTATATAATTTATAAAAAAAACGGGCCCCTAGCATTAAGTCCGCAAGGACTTAACGACATGATTTATTTTTGAATAAAAATTTAGTCTTAGAGGGTTACGCCACTTTTAAGGATGGCTAAATTTTTGAAATTATTTTTTTCATTACAAGTTTGTTGTCCATTAGCTACCTGCACTATGTAATCAATAAATTCTGTTAACACTGTTTTCATTGAAATGCCTTGAATTAATTTTCCGGCATTAAAATCAATCCAATTCACCTTCTTCTCTGCCAATTGTGTATTGGTTGCAATTTTGACGGTTGGCACAATGCCACCATAAGGCGTTCCTCGACCAGTGGTAAATAACACCATGTGACAACCAGCTGCGGATAAAGCGCCAGTGGCAACAGCATCGTTCCCTGGAGCACTGAGTAAATTCAAACCATGCTTAGTTAACATTTGTCCATACTTAAGCACATCAATCACTTTACTGCCCCCTGCTTTTTGGGTACAACCCAGTGATTTTTCTTCTAACGTGGTAATGCCACCGGCTTTATTCCCTGGCGAAGGGTTTTCGTAGATAGGTTGATTATTCGAAATAAAATATTGTTTAAAATCATTAATCATCTGAACTGTTTTATTGAAAGTCGATTCATCAATGCAATGCGACATTAAAATATTTTCAGCACCAAACATTTCTGGCACCTCAGTGAGCACACTAGTCCCACCATGTTCAATCACATAATCAGAAAAAAGACCTAGCATCGGGTTTGCGGTAATACCTGAAAAACCATCCGATCCACCGCACTCTAACCCAAATTTTAATTCACTCAAACGACCGGCTTCACGCTTATCGTTTTTCATGACAGTGTAAAGTTCTCTTAAATGAACCAATGCGGCTTCGATTTCATCTTCTTCTTGCTGAGCAATAAGAAACCGTACTCGTGACTCATCATAGTCACCCAAATCGGCTTTGAACGCCGAAATCTGATTATTTTCACAACCTAATCCAATAACCAGTACAGCACCTGCATTAGGATGTTTGACTAAATCTTGTAAAATAATTTTCGTATTTTTATGGTCTTGCCCGAGTTGCGAACACCCATAAGGATGTTCAAGAACGGTAATCCCATCAATTTCTAATTGATTATTTAATTCTGCACAAAATTGTTTAACAATTTGCTGAGCAATACCATTAATACAAGTTACAGTTGGGATAATCCATAATTCATTACGAATACCAACCTCACCATTTTTACGACGATAAATATTGATTTCTTTATCTGGTATGGCATGTAAAGCGTCATTATTTGCTATCTGAGGATGATATTTATAATCATCAATATCACTTAAATTAGTTTTTAAATTGTGTGAATGAATATGCTCACCGGCTTTAATTGCACAAGTTGCATGGCCTATCGGCAAACCATATTTAATGATATTGTCACCTTGTGCTATATCTTGAAGGGCAAATTTATGCCCTTGTTTGACTGGTTGTTTTAAATCAATGGTATGACCATCAACAATAACATTTTCGTCGTGTGCTTCTAAATCAGATAACGCCACCGCAACATTATCTTTATTATTTATTTTTATAAATTTAATCATTACATCGCTCATTTTATTTGCTACTCACAACGCATTTTTCAATTGCTTGACGCATACCATCCTGGGTAATGACCGTTAAATATTGCGTTATGGTTTGTGCTAATTGCGGAATAGTTAATAAATCGTGTTCCCAATGGGCTTTATCGCTTAATATCGTGTGTACAAGTTGATCTATAGTTTGTTTACCTTCGGCTACATTTGCCCAACCGTTGTGAAAACGCGCCAACCAAGTAGCATCATCTTGTAATGGATAGGTTTGGTTGTTTCTCACCCCACGATAAAAAGCCATAAGTGCGGCAAATGCGAAAACTAAATGGGTTGGTAAAACACCTTTGTCTTTTTGATAAGCGATTAATTGTGGAAGAATACGCGTTTTAAATTTAGTTATGCTATTTAAAGCTATCGACATTAATTGATGTTCAATAAATGGGTTTTTAAAACGGCTAATCACAGACTGGGCAAAATCCACTAATTCTTGATGTGGTAAATCTAAAACAGGGATAATTTCATCAAAAATAGTCTCTTTAATATAAGCTAAAATTTGCGGATCATTCATTGCTTCACCAACTGTATCAATCCCTGATAGATAAGCAACTGGCACTAAAGCTGTATGGGCACCATTTAAAATAGCGACTTTTCGCTCTTTATACGGCTTAATATCATCCACAATTTTGATATTCATATTGCATTTATCAAGGCATAATTTTTGAGCTAACCATTGCGGTCCTTGAATAACAAAAAGATAGAAATATTCAGCAGAATCGATAAAATTGTCTTTATAACCTAGTTCAGCTTCAAGCTCAGCAATTTGTGCTTTTGGGTAACCCGGTACAATTCTATCGACAAGTGTAGAACAGAATACATTGTCATTTTCGATCCATGCAATAAACTTGTCAGACAAGTTCCATTGTTTAGCATACTTTAATACAAGTTTTTTAAGCGCATCACCATTGTAATCAATCAGTTCACACGGAATAATAATTAAACCACTCGCTTTACTGCCCGCAAAGTGTGTAAATCTTTCATATAAAAAAGCGGTTAATTTAGCTGGATAGCTAGCCGCAGGGCGATCGGTTAATTTATCCCCCTCAACGTAACTAATGCCGGCTTCTGTTGTATTCGAAAAAATAAATTGGATATTGGGATCTTTTGCTAATTCAAGATATTCATCGTATTGAGTATAGACATTTATCTCATTATTCACTGAGCGAATCATTCTAAACTCTTTTACTGCTTCGTTTTTTTCGTTTAAGCCACGAATCAATGTGGTGTATAAGCCATCTTGAATACTTAATGAGGGTGGAAAATCAGTATTTAGTGGACGAACAATGACTACGCCCGCATCAAGATCTGTTTTTTCATTTAAGATATCTAATTGCCAATCTAAAAAAGCACGTAAAAAATTACCTTCGCCAAATTGAACAACACGTGTCGTATATTTTGCACCTGGAAAATCATTTCTGTTTAATGTTTTCATTACTCTAACTCTTCTTTAATTAATCTAATTACAACGACTTAATGCTTTTTAGCTTAGTTCAATACCAAAATAGTTTTTCGCATTGTCAAAACTGATATTTTTAACCATTTGACCTAATAATTCGATGTCGCGTGGTGCTTCACCATCTTCTACCCAACGCCCCACCATTCGACATAAAATACGTCTAAAATATTCATGACGAGTATACGAAAGGAAGCTACGACTATCGGTTAACATACCCACAAAACGGCTTAATAAGCCGAGCTGAGCAAGTTGTGTCATTTGGCGAATCATGCCGTCTTTTTGATCATTGAACCACCAGCCTGAACCAAATTGCATTTTGCCGCGAACACCTTCACCTTGGAAATTACCTATCATGGTGCCTACAATTTCGTTATCAGACGGGTTTAAACAATAGAGTATTGTTTTAGGTAGTGCATTTTGCTTAGCTTGCGCATCTAATAATCGAGAAAGCGGTTGCGCTATAGGTGAATCATTAATAGAATCAAAACCGACATCCGGCCCCATTAACTTAAACATTTTTGAGTTGTTATTCCGTAACGCACCAATGTGGTACTGTTGCACCCATTCACGTTTGTTATACTCACTACCTAAAAAGATTATGACTGCAGTTTTGAATTGTGCTGTTTCTTTGGTACTTAACATTGCACCTGTTAATCGTTTAGCTAAGATGGCATCTAACTCTTTTTCACTCGCTTCTTCATAAACAACTACATCTAATGCATGATCCGAAACTTTACATCCATGCGCAGCAAAATAATCCATACGTTTTGATAATGCTTGGCAAAGTTGTTGGAAATTAGTAATAGCCACATCAGCGACAGCAGATAATTTTTCGATATAAGCTACAAAAAACTCTGAATCAATATTAAATGCTTTATCTGGGCGCCAACTTGGTAGAACTTTAATATCAAATGAACTATCTTGGGCAATGGTTTTATGGTGGATTAAATCATCAATAGGATCATCGGTTGTCCCTACCATTTTGACATTCATTTTTTTCATAATGCTACGTGCAGAAAACGCTTTAGTTTCGAGCATTACATTGCATTTGTTCCAAATAGTTTCAGCCGTTGATGGCGACAATAAAATATTATCTATTCCAAATGGTCGGCGTAATTCTAAGTGAGTCCAATGATATAAAGGATTACCAATAGTATGGGGCACAGTTTCAGCCCATGCTTTGAATTTTTCGAAATCACTGACATCTGTTCCTGTACAGAATTTTTCAGCAACACCATTAGTACGCATAGCGCGCCATTTGTAATGATCACCTTTAAGCCAGATGTCATATAAGTTTTTAAACTGATAATCTTTTGCAATTTGTTCCGGTGGTAAATGGCAGTGATAGTCAAAAATGGGTTGATCAGCTGCATAGTCATGATAAAGCTGACGAGAAAACTCGGTATCTAGTAAAAAATTTTCAGTTAAAAAACTCATTTTATTCTCCCAATAATAATTAAGTATCTGATGACATAAAATCGTGTGTAATCAGATCAATTTATTCGTTATATTTGTTGATAGTGCCTTTAAAATTTGTCTAAACTGCAACAGTGGCTAAAAAATAAAGTTAACTTAAAATAACTAATGGCTTAATAAAGCCAATGTTATTGGCTAGCGCACCAACAATTAAAGCAAAAATAGTACTAGCATGAAGCCAAACTGCTATATTGGTAAATCCGTTCACGGTTGGATAATGATTTAATAAGCCCAATACACAGCAACAACATAACAATAGTGTTGCGTTGTCATATCTATCACTGCTTTTAAAACAGGTATGCCAACAGCTATCAAATTAGGTGTTAGATGACCAAGTATTATTCTTATCGTTATTAAAGTGATCACATATCAACGCAGATTGTTATTGTTTTATACTTTTCACCACGCCCAATATAATAATGCGCGGCATAATAACATGTCTGATAACTTAAAAAGTTGACATATATCACATAATTTAAACATAAAAATATCTGATAGGATTTTTATTTGTCTGCCAACATTGATGATTGGTGTTCTATGTGAAAAAAATGAAACAATCTTATTTAACTCCAAGCAATTAGATGTTATTTTAAGGCGATGATTAATTAAGGAGCTATATCAAAGTCATCATGGCCCAAGAACAAAACGAATATCAAAGGCTTTACCAAATTATCGCAACCGAATTAAAAAACCGCATAATTAAAGGTATTTACCCAGTGGGTAGCAAATTACCTTCGGAAAGATTAATTTGTGAAGAGCTAAAAGTGAGCCGTTCAGTAGTTAGAGAAGCCATTATAATGCTGGAAGTTGAAGGGTTTGTTGATGCTCGAAAAGGGTCAGGTATTCATGTTATAGCTAACAGTATGCAATCTAATATTATTGACTCTCCAGTTGGTTTGAATTTTGCAACAACTGGACCATTTGAATTACTGCAAGCTCGTCAACTTATTGAAAGCAATATTGCAGAATTTGCTGCCACACAGATCACCAAAGATGATATCGTCAATTTATTAGAAATTCAGCATAATGCTAAAAAAGAAGATCATTATCGTGATTCTAATTGGGATTTAAAATTCCATACCCAAATTGCCATGATAACGCGTAACACGGCACTGATAACCATTGTGCAAGAGGCATGGCAACAAAGAACTTTAAATCCTTTATGGAAAAAGCTTCACGAACATGTCAAACAACAGGACATTGAAAGTTGGTGGGAAGAGCACGATAAAATTTTAGAAGCGTTAATCAATCGCGATCCTAAAGCGGCTAAATTAGCTATGTGGCAACATTTAGAAAACACCAAAAAAATGCTATTTGACGCGGCAAGTGAGGATTTTGAAACTAAACGTGACCACTATTTATTTTCCGATAATCCTGTTGTGAGTATTAATGAAGAAGATTATGAATAATCTTCTTCATTAATGTTCAAAATAATTATCAATGTCAATTCAATCAAATACACATAGTAACAAGCGGGTGCCTTTCGCCAGCTTGTTATCTGTTATTATGTTTTATTACTCTAGATAATTATCGTTGGTCATCAATGGTGACACCAGCAGGTGGAGTAAACTGAAACTTTTCTAATGAAACTTTGCCAAGTGTTTGACGCGACAAATCATAAAAACTGCGCTGTCCATCTTCTTCAATAATCGTAAAACTAGAAATCATGCCTGTTGGTAACACCGAGATAACAAAGTCTTGATTGGTCCCATCTGTTGGTTTTAATGTAAATGAGTCTTGCTTTCGTGTGACATTATACGCATTCCAAATAGGATTATGGCTATCTGTAATAAGTAACATTAATCGGTTATCGACAGCCTTTTTTAAATCCATCACACTTACTTGCTGAACCGCTGGCGTATAGACCCACATATTTTTTCCATCTGAAATAATAGATGTTTCATCTGGTTCATTCATTGTCCAATTAAAGTAATAAGGTCTTGTTACCCACAAATCCCCTTTACCTTGTTGTACTACTTGATTATCAGCGGTTTTCACATCTTGAGAAAACCGCGCATAAAAGCCATCTATTTTGTCTAAACGTTGTTGCAGTACTTCTTTATCGCCTGCCCATGCCGATACACTAACCAACAACCCTATTAACACTAAAATCTTTTTCATGCCTAATCCTTTTATTTTTATTTGGCAATATTTAAATTAATTGTGAGATCAAAATTATTTTAAAATATTAACGTTTTTCAATTAGCTAAGAAAGATATTTTCTTTTATTTTTCACTTAACCAATAAGCAGTATATAATAGCTCCAATTTTATAAATTTGGATAAATATTTACTATGCCTAGCCTATCTTTTGAGTTTAGCACTGATGAATTTAAACCGTTAGCGGCTAGGATGCGCCCGCGGGATTTATCGGAGTATATCGGGCAATCTCAGTTACTTGGCGAAGATAAACCATTACCTAAAGCTATCAAAGCAGGCAATTTACACTCCATGATATTGTGGGGTCCACCAGGCACGGGAAAGACAACATTAGCCGAAATTATTGCTCATCATGCCAATGCCAAAGTTGAAAGAATATCTGCTGTAACGTCAGGTATTAAAGATATTCGAGAAGCGATTGAGCGCGCTAAAATTAATCAGCAAGCAGGGATTCGTACAATTTTATTTGTCGATGAAGTGCATCGTTTTAATAAAAGCCAGCAAGATGCTTTTTTACCTTATGTGGAAAATGGCACCGTCACTTTTATTGGTGCAACAACAGAAAATCCTTCATTTGAATTAAATTCCGCATTACTATCAAGAGCAAGAGTTTATTTGCTAAAATCCTTGACCAATAATGATATAGAGCTGATTTTACAACAAGCCATGGACGATCCTGAGCGCGGATATGGTAATCGAAATATTATTTTACCGGACGAAACTAAAAAACAGATTGCCGAATTTGTAGGTGGCGATGCTAGGCGCGCACTGAATACACTTGAATTATTAGTCGATATGTCTGATGGTCAGGCACTAACGCCAGAATTACTTAAAGAAGTGATAGGTGAAAGAAGTGCCAGATTCGATAATCAAGGTGATCGCTATTATGATCTTATTTCGGCCGTGCATAAATCGATTCGAGGCTCATCACCCGATGCAGCGCTTTATTGGTATGCAAGAATTATTACCGCCGGTGGCGATCCGCTTTATGTTGCTCGTCGATTATTAGCTATTGCCTCGGAAGATGTTGGTAATGCCGATCCAAGAGCCATGCAAGTGGCACTCGCCGCGTGGGATTGTTTTACGCGAGTTGGTCCGGCAGAAGGAGAACGCGCAATTGCACAAGCTATTGTTTACCTTGCTTGCGCACCAAAAAGTAATGCTGTTTATTCTGCATTTAACCAAGCGATGAAAGATGCAACATCAAAACCCGATTATGACGTTCCTGAACACCTACGCAATGCGCCAACGAATTTAATGAAAAAGTTAGGTTATGGTGCACAATATCGTTATGCGCATGACGAACCCAATGCCTTTGCTGCTGGCGAAAATTATTTTCCACCAGAAATGGCTAATAGCAAATACTATTATCCTACTGAACGTGGTGCTGAAAAAAATTATGCTGATAAACTTGCCTGGTTAGATGCACAAAATCAAGCTAGCCCAAATCAACGTTATAAAACTCAAAAAAAATAATCTTTTTAATCGAGTTTCGCTATTTTTAGTCAAACTATTCTTACCTTGCACCCTAAAATCCACCCCATAAAAAAGGTATTATTTATTAATTTCAATTTATTAATAGACAAATTTTATTGCTTTAGATATAATCCGCGCCGCTCGTTATTTTCGATTTACCAATATATTTTTACAGCAATAGATATAATAAAAGTAATATAAGGAATATAGCAGTGACCAGTTTAATGAATAAACAGCAGTTCAAAGTAATTTTCTTTTTCGTTCTTTTATTACCCTTTCCCCCACTAACCTATGCATTTTTAATCGCACAAACAGTTAAAACCATTCATGGCAGTCATCCATCTTTATCTTCAGACATCGAACAACATATCGATGATTTAGCACTATTTGGCTTAAACTTTGAGGGATTAGATTATTATGGCAATGAAGAAGTCGATAACATACCCCTGGTGCCAAGTTACCCATTTATCAATAAATTTAAAGTTGCAAATATTAAACAACCTGATAGCAACCAATATGTCGATCCAGATGGTGATCAGCTGGATTTTTTAAGCGCTGTTCATGATATTACAATGACTTGGTACTATACCAATGCGCAAAATAAATTAGTGCAATTCACACCCAAAACGACCGATACTTTTTGTTCATTAGCACAAAGTAAAATCGTGGGTCCCTATAAAGTTAAATTAGCGGCTGATTTGCTTCTATTTTCAAAATTTGGTGATCCCGATGCTAACGAATACCCCAACGAACTTATTTCTGCTCATCCTGCTAAAACTTATTCAATATTGAAAGAAGCAGGTGTGTGTTATGCAAAACCCGTATTATTACCTACAGCAGCAACCGCTAGTGCTGCCAATCAATGGGATAAAAAAAATGGATTTTTGACTCAGTCCGTTAGCGAATTTGACAAAAACTTTCCCACAACGGGTTTTTATGGCGCTCAATTTGATTTGTTACTTAATCAACAGGAACTTGCCAGCAATTATGATTGGAAAATTATCCAAGGTAGTGAGCTTGCAACTGTGAAGGTAAATCCAACTTCAAATAAGATTACCGTTGCATTTGATACTGATGAAGCTAAAGATACAGGTAAAGCTTGGCAATATGTTATCGGATCAGGTACGGGTTATAAAGTGCTTATTCAAGGTCACAATAAGACGACAAACTATAACCTTAACTATATGTTTACGTTAACTAAATGGTTTTCAGGCTATAATAAAGCCAATATTGGTATGCCGAAAGCAACAATAGATACCGCACCGAATATAGCCAAAGCATGTAAAACTTTAAATGGACATTATCGTATCAGCTACCCTGATGAAGTCAGTAATGCCACATCTAATGTCGTTGGTACTAGAGTCGTGTTTACTCGAGAAATTGGGACATTACTTGGTGAATGGGGCGATCCATCACAAACCGCTTACCCAAACTCTTGGGCCCCAGCGGCAACGCAATCAACGTTATACAAAAGAATTTGGTTATACGACCCGAATAAAAAAGCTTATTGTGACTTACATACCTACAACGCCATATATCACTGTTCCGCTGAAACAGATAGAAAAGCGGGGGTATGTACGGCTGTTGCTGAAAGTGATACAAATTGATATTCGTATCAAGACCCTCCTTTCTTTTTACCGCTAAACAAATAACTTTTTATATCAATACCCCCCAATAGCATATTTTTATGTCGTGGGGCTTTTTATTAATTACACTAAATTATTAATTATATAACTATTTTTTAACATATTTTTGAATAATAACGTGTCAATTTAAGGAATTAACGATCATTACGATCTTATTGATCGACTAAACCTATTATTTGAATTATAATTATCCCGGCTGATTTATTGAACATGATAAAAATTTATTAGCATTATTAATAAAATTACAAAAATAACATCATAAATAACAATGAATTAATTTTAAGTAAAGATAATTAGTGATGGAAAGGGATATAAAAGTGAATCAATTAAATGTTAAAAAACTAGCAAAAATAATTTGTAAATTATTACTGTTATTACAATTTTCACCAATAGGTTATGCTTATTTAACGTCACAAACAGTGCAAATCATTCATGGTATGCGTCCATCTTTGTCTACCGAAATAGAAAATAATATCGATGATCTTGAGCTTTTCGGTTTAACTGTTGATGATCTCAATTACTACGGTAGCGAAGTCGATACTATTCCCCTGCAAACAAGTTATCCATTTAAAGATAAATTTAAAATAGCCCCAATAAAACAACCTAACGAAAACCAATATTATGATAACGATGGGGATCAACTCGATTTTTTAAGTGCTAAAGATAAAATCACTATGACTTGGTATTATACCAATGCTAAAAATCAATTAGTTGAATTTATACCTACAGCAACAGATACTTTTTGTTCCTTATCACAAAAAGGAATGTACAGTCCTTATAAAGTAAAACTGACAGCAGACTTACTTCTTTTCTCAAAATTTGGTATACCCGATGATAATGAATATCCTAACGAGACCTTTATTACGCAACCATCGAAAATGTATACTGTTTTAGAAGATACTGGATTTTGTTACGCAAAACCAGAACTAACGCCATCTACAGCCGCTAATAGTGCTAAAAACCAATGGAATAAAAATTTTGGTTTTTTAATTCAATCAAATACAGATTTAGACAAAAACTTTCCAACTACGGGATTTTATGGCGCTAAGTTTGACTTACTTTTGGCCCAAAATGGGCTTGCTAATAACTATGATTGGTCGGTAAAACAAGGGAGTGAACTTGCAACGATTACCAATAATAGTGATACAGTTACGGTATATTTAAATACACCAATAGCTAGAGATTCAAAACAAGCTTGGCAATATGTCGAAGCTATGAATTCTGATGGGTTTACAATTATCATAGAAGGGAAAAATAAAAACACTCATAAATCTATCAGATATGGATTCAAAATAAAAAAATGGTATGAAGCTTGGAAACAAGCTCTAGATAGCAAAGGCAATATCATTGGCGTCAGAGACACTGCCGAAGCGGTAGCTGCCGAATGTAGAGATAAGCCAGGTAACTATCGCATAACTGAACCCAAAGAATTAAGTAATGCGCCTTATGGTAATAAGGCTGGTTCTTCTGACTATACGCGTGAAATTGGTTCTTTATTTGGTGAATGGGGCGACCCTAGTCAGGATAAATATCCGGGTTCATATGGACCGGCTAAAAATCAATCTAATATTTTTAGTCGCTGGTATGTATGGGATCCAGAAGCCATTGATGCTCAAACACATCAACCGGGTACATTTTGTGATATGCACACTTATAATGCTAAATATCATTGCCGTGCAAACGAGAATGAAGATAAAAATGGTGTATGTGTTTCTATACCTCCAGGTCAAGAATGGTAAAAGTATACTTACCCTTAAACTAGATCTACTTATCCATAGGTAGATCTTATCATTCCTATAATTGCATGTTTTTATGCTCTCACCTCCCTTTTTCGCTGATTTCATTTTTTTAACTGCCCCACCCTTTTGAACATAATTATAGTTGATTTTAACTAAAAAATTTTAATTATCGCTTAATAAATACACTACATATAGTAATAAAATGATTAATAGGTACTATATATTGTATATTTTGATAAATATCAATTATCATAACTCCCACTGAAATACGGGATAAACTGGATAAAAAAATGAATAAATCAATACTCGTAACAAAACGAAATGGTAAACAAGAACCCATAAATCTAGATAAAATTCACAAAGTCATCACTTGGGCAGCCGAAGGATTAGAAAATGTTTCAGTATCACAAGTTGAATTGCGCTCACATATTCAATTCTATGACGGCATTCGCACGTCCGATATTCACGAAACAATCATAAGGGCTGCTGCCGATCTTATTTCGCAAGAAACCCCTGACTATCAATATTTAGCCGCTCGTTTAGCCATTTTTCATTTACGTAAGAAAGCTTATAATCAGTTTACACCACCGCCACTTTATGAACATGTCAAAAAGTTAGTCGACACTAAACGCTACGACAAACACTTACTTGAAGATTATACGCAAGAAGAGTTCGAAGCAATGGATAAAATAATCGATCATTGGCGCGATATGAATTTTTCTTATGCAGCGGTAAAACAACTCGAAGGTAAATACTTAGTACAAAATCGTGTAACAGGTGAAATATATGAAAGCGCACAATTTTTATATATCTTAGTTGCCGCTTGTCTTTTTGCCAATTACCCTAAAGATACACGTCTAAATTACATCAAACGCTTTTATGATGCAGTGTCAACGTTCAAGATTTCACTGCCAACGCCAATTATGGCTGGTGTTCGTACCCCTACGCGACAATTTAGTTCTTGTGTTTTAATTGAATGTGATGACAGTTTAGATTCAATCAATGCAACGGCAAGTGCCATTGTTAAATATGTTTCTCAGCGAGCAGGTATTGGTGTCAATGCGGGCCGTATTCGTGCATTAGGTAGTTCAATTCGCGGTGGTGAAGCATTCCATACGGGTTGTATTCCATTTTATAAATATTTCCAAACAGCGGTTAAATCTTGTTCCCAAGGTGGCGTACGAGGCGGTGCAGCTACGGTATTTTATCCAATTTGGCATCTAGAAGTTGAAAGTTTACTTGTATTACGTAACAACCGAGGAGTTGAGGAAAACCGGGTTCGTCATTTAGATTATGGTGTACAAATTAATAAATTAATGTATCAACGCCTTATTAAAAATGAAAATATAACACTATTTAGCCCATCAGATGTGCCTGGGCTCTACGATGCTTTCTTTGCTGATCAAGATAAATTTGAGTCTCTTTATCAGCAATATGAACAAGATGTAAATATTCGCAAACGTATCGTGAAAGCTGTCGAGTTATTTTCACTTTTGATGCAAGAACGCGCATCTACTGGTCGTATTTATATCCAAAATGTCGATCATTGTAATACGCACAGCCCATTTAACCCTGAGCTTGCCCCCGTGCATCAATCCAATTTATGTATGGAAATCGCGTTACCAACCAAGCCTCTTTATAATATTAATGATGAACAGGGTGAAATTGCACTTTGTACTTTATCTGCATTTAATTTAGGTAAAATAGAATCACTCGATGACTTTGAAGAATTAGCAGATCTTACCGTTCGCGCGCTTGATTCTCTGCTTGATTATCAAGATTACCCTGTACCTGCCGCTCGAAATTCATCAATCAACCGTCGGACATTAGGTATTGGTGTCATCAATTATGCTTATTATTTAGCAAAACATGGCGTTAAATATTCCGACGGCAGCGCCAATAATTTAACTCATCGCACTTTCGAAGCCATGCAATACTATCTGCTTAAGGCATCTAATAATTTAGCCAAAGAAAAAGGTGCATGCCCATTATTTAATGAAACAACTTATTCTCAAGGGATTTTGCCAATCGATACCTATAAAAAAGATTTGGATAGCATTACGAAAGAACCCTTACATTATGATTGGGAATCCTTGCGAGAATCGATCAAAACTTTTGGATTACGCAACTCCACATTATCAGCATTAATGCCCTCTGAAACGTCGTCACAAATTTCTAATGCCACCAATGGTATTGAACCTCCTCGCGGCTATATTAGTGTTAAAGCGTCAAAGGATGGCATTTTAAAGCAAGTGGTACCGGATTATAACGACTTAAAAAACTTTTACGAATTACTTTGGCAAATACCAAATAATACGGGTTATTTACACTTAGTTGGTATCATGCAGAAATTTATTGATCAGTCTATTTCAGCTAATACTAATTACGATCCGACTAAATTCCCTAATGATAAAGTTCCAATGAAACAGCTATTAGCAGATTTATTGACAGCCTATAAATTTGGGGTAAAAACACTTTATTATCATAATACACGTGATGGTGCCGAAGATATTCAAGGTGATATAGCGCTAACAGCAAGTGATGATGGTTGTGAAGGCGGAGCTTGCAAAATTTAAGCAACATTCGATGTTACGCAGTAATATCTAAAAAATAGTTTTAGAGAAACTTAAACCTTTCTCTAAAAATTCTTCCTCGTCTTTTGCAGTCGCGAAAGGTCGCGGTAAAAGCAACAAAAAACCCGTTAGGAGTTCTTTTATGAGTATGAATTACAGTACCTTTTCGCATGTACATAATGACCAACTTAAAGAGCCAATGTTTCTCGGCCAACCTGTTAACGTTGCCCGTTATGATCAGCAAAAATATGAAATGTTTGAAAAACTGATCGAAAAACAACTGTCTTTCTTCTGGCGTCCTGAGGAAGTCGATATTTCACAAGATCGTATCGATTATGCAGCATTACCTGAACACGAAAAGCATATTTTTATCAGTAATTTGAAATATCAAACTTTACTCGATTCAATCCAAGGACGTAGCCCTAACGTTGCTTTACTGCCACTTATTTCTATTCCGGAACTCGAAACTTGGGTTGAAACTTGGTCATTTTCTGAAACGATACATTCACGTTCATACACACACATTATTCGTAATATTGTTAACGATCCCTCTGTCGTATTTGATGATATTGTCACCAATAAAGAAATTCAAAAACGAGCAGGCGATATTGCTGGTTATTATGATGATCTTATCAGCTATGCTAGCTACTATAATTTATTGGGTGAAGGCAAGCATAACGTTAACGATCGAACCATAACCATCGATCTGCGCGAACTCAAAAGACGACTCTACTTATGTTTAATGAGTGTTAATGCGCTTGAAGCCATTCGTTTTTATGTTAGCTTCGCGTGTTCATTTGCCTTTGCTGAACGCGAATTGATGGAAGGTAATGCAAAAATAATCAAACTTATTGCACGTGATGAAGCGCTTCACTTAACCGGTACTCAATTCATGATAAATACATTACGTAGCGGCGAAGATGACCCCGAAATGGCAGAAATTGCTAAAGAGTGCGAACAAGATTGTTATGATTTATTCTTGCAAGCTGCCAATCAAGAAAAAGAGTGGGCCGAATACCTATTTGAAGGTGGATCCATGATTGGATTAAATAAAGACATTTTATGCCAATATGTTGAATATATTACCAATATTCGTATGCAAGCTGTTGGCCTAAAATTACCGTACGAAGTTAAATCCAATCCGATTCCTTGGATAAATAACTGGTTAGTGTCTGACAATGTCCAAGTTGCCCCACAAGAAGCGGAAATGAGTTCTTACCTAGTGGGACAAATTGACTCAGAAATTAACGAAGATGATTTAAGTGATTTCTCATTATAATCAAACGCGTCAATCCGCATTTTCTATTCACCAAAGGAACAAGCGCTTGTTCCTTTTTTTATACATTAACAATGTCAATCATTATATCAATCAACCGTTGCTTGACAGTTATCTAAAATCGGGTAAGGATATTAGCATTACATTGTTTTGATTTGATATAATCGCTATGGCTGAAGCAAATCTTTGTTATCCTATCTCACCGCTTAATTTTAACGATGAGCAAATAAATACTCACTATATAAAACAGCAACTTGAAGAATTTCAAAACTGGTCTGTTTGCCAATTTAAACAACATGTTGACATTGATATATTAGTGCATTTACGGAGTCAATTTATTGATGATTTGCTCAAAAGACTCTGGCAGTACTACCAAATTCCCGAGCAAATGTCTTCACTGTTTAAGCAAAACCGTCTAGCCTTAATTGCCGTAGGTGGATATGGTCGTGCAGAACTTCATCCTTTATCGGATATCGATATTTTAATATTAAGTGATAGATCACTGACAAAAGATCTTGAAAAACGAATTGGTGATTTAGTTCGATTGCTATGGGATTTACATTTGGATATTGGTCATAGTGTTAGAACGTTAAAAACATGTTTGCAAGAAGCTAAAAACGATATCACCATTATGACCAATTTAATTGAATCGAGATTAATATGTGGTAACGCTTCATTATTAAAAGAGCTGCAAAAACAGATTTTTAGTCATAAAATTTGGCCTTCAGCGGCTTTCTATCAGGCTAAAGTTAAAGAGCAACAAGAACGACATCGGCAATATCATAGTACCAGCTATAATCTAGAACCGGATTTAAAAAATAGCCCAGGCGGTTTACGCGATATGCAAATTATTCAATGGATTGCTATTCGTCATTTTGGTGGTGAGTTTTTAAAAAAAATAGCTGATTTTGATTATTTAACGCCAGAAGATATTGAAGAGTTTAAAACCTGTCGCAAGTTCCTTTGGCGTATGCGTTTTGCTCTTCATAGCGTGATTAATCGTTATGACAATCGCTTGCTGTTTGATCGCCAGCTCAGTATTGCTAATATGCTTGGCTACCAAGGTCAAGGTAATACGCCTGTTGAAAAAATGATGCACGATTATTATCGTGTCGCACATAATATTACCGAACTTAATCAAATGTTATTACAACTGTTTGATGAATCGATACTTGAACTTAATGCTCAAAGTAAAAGCTATAGTATTGATGAATATTTTCAAGCAAGAGATGACTTGATTGATGTAAAAGACAATAATTTGTTCAAACAAGATCCTGTCATGATTATACAGCTTTTTTACACCATCTTGCTTAATCCCCAAATCACAGGGCTATACTCAAACACAATTAGGCAATTACGTTCAGCACGGCGACAGTTAACCACTTTGCTATGTGAAGATGAAAAAGCAAGATCATTATTTTTAAAAATTATTAAACACCCAGATGCAATTAAAAAGGCAATATTACTGATGCATCAATATGGTATTTTAACGGTCTATATTCCCGGTTGGAAACACATTGCTGGTATGATGCAATTTGATCTATTCCATGCCTATACAGTTGATGAACATACTATTCGCTTGCTACTTGAACTTGATAGTTTTAAAACTCAAGCCAGTAAAGAAAAACACCCGAACAGTTCAAACGTTTTTGCCAAACTATCAAAACCTGAATTATTAGTCATTACTGGATTATTTCATGATATCGGTAAAGGTCACCATGGTGATCATTCTGAAATAGGGGCAAAACTGGTTGAAAAATTTTGCCAACTACATAAACTTGATCCAAAAGATACCGACTTAATTGTGTGGCTAGTTCGCTATCATTTACTTATGTCAGTCACAGCCCAAAGTCGTGATCTACAAGATCCTGCCGTTATTAATGAATTTATTCAGATTGTTAAAAGTGAGCGCCGTTTACAATATTTATTATGTTTAACCGTTGCTGATGTGTGCGCAACTAACGAAACACTCTGGAACAGTTGGAAGCAAAGTTTAATGCGTGAACTATATTTAACCGCAAAACGATCATTCGACTCAGGTGCTCATCATATCCCTGAACAACGAAGTATTGCTCGCCAACACAAACATGAAGCATTTGAAACCTTGCTTAAACAACATTACGATGAACAAAAAATCAAAGATTTGTGGCAAGATTACCGTGTTGACTATTTTCTGCGCTATACAACTGAACAGATTGTTTGGCATGCGCAAATGCTATTACAGCATGATTTAACTCAAACATTTGTAGCAATCAACCCAGATCCGTATCACGGTGGCAGCGAGATAATTATTTATTCACCGGATAGACCTTACCTATTTGCCACTGTTTGCAATATTTTAAATAATCATAACCTGAGCATTCATGATGCATTAATTATTACCAATAAGAAAGGTTTTGCCCTCGATACATTTATTGTATTAGAACCAAATGGGCAAACATTACAACCAGACAGGCATTACAGTATTATAAAATCACTTGAAAAAGCTTTACAGCAACCAGTTTATAAAGGTGTGACAATAAAACCGCCTAAGCAGCGATTGCGTTCATTTTCAGTGCCCACACAAGTCAATTTTTTATCTGCCTTTAATGAAAGCCAGACTTATATGGAGCTAATTGCATTAGATAGGCCGGGGTTACTTGCCTGTGTCGGTGAAGTATTTGCAAAACTAGAGTTATCATTAAGTAGCGCAAAAATCGCAACTATCGGTGAGCATATTGAAGATTTATTTATTTTGAAAGATAAACACAACAATGCACTTGATGATAATACTTGTAATATATTACGAAATTCGATAGTAAATACTATTGATTCGATGAATTAATTAACCAATTTGAAGATATCGTTTATGCAATTTTTTATTATTTTATTTCCAATCTTCTGTATTTTTGTTGTAGGATTTATTGCACAAAAAGCACTAAAATTTGATGTAGCCAATTTATCAAAAATGTCGCTTTATGTGCTTTCTCCTTTTTTATCATTTAAAACGTTTTATACTCACACCTTAACAACAGACTATCTATTTTATATTGTCTATATTTTTGGCTTATGTTTTTTATTAGTTAGTGTTGTCTCAATTTGGTCGTTGATCATGCGTTATTCAGTCAAAGAACGTTGCGCCATGATTCTTAGTTCTTGTTTTATGAATAATGGTAATTATGGTACGCCGGTACTACTGGTTTTTTTTGGAACAATAGGCTTTGATCTTGGTGTTATTATGATGGTATTACAACAATTTGTAATGAGTACCGTTGGTATCTACTATGCAGCAAAAGGCAGTGCTCGTAGCGATATTGTCAGTCAAAAAGATGTCATCAATAAAGTCATTCGCATGCCTGTTGCTTATGGTGCTTTTTTGGGTATTATTTTCCAGTTGTGCCACATTCCTTTATCAAAATCCATTATGACATCCATTGGCATGATTGGTGATTCATCAATTGTGATTATTATGATAATTTTAGGTATGCAATTAGCTAAAATTCGGATTAAGCAACTCGATTACCCTAAACTCTCATTTTCGCTATTAACCCGTATGGTTATTTCACCACTTGTCGCTTGTTGTTTGGTCTACTTTATGCCTATTTCACCGGTTTATAAACAAGTACTGATTGTGTTAGCCGCAATGCCAAGTGCAGCTAATACCACTTTAATGTCAGTCCAGTTTGATACGCATCCTGAATTAGTTTCGAGTGCGACCCTAGTCAGTACATTATTAAGTTTAATCACATTACCGACTGTATTATGGCTAGTAGGCGCACCCGTACCTTTTTAACAAATAGTTTTTTACTTTTAAAAAGAGCATATCTGGATAAATTAAAAGCCATTATTGTTATACACATCATCAGGATTAGGTCCCGTGCGTAATTTTTGATTTAAGCAATTGATTTTTCTCATCTCGTCAGAGGTAAGTTCAAAATCAAAAATATTAATATTTTCAGCAATTCGATCCGGATGCGCTGATTTTGGGATCACAATATAACCATTTTGTAAGTGCCAACGTAAGGCAACTTGTGATAAAGACTTATTATAACGATCGCCTATTGCAACTAATACCGGTTCATTGAGTATTTTACTGTGAGCAAGTGGCGACCATGCTTCAATTGCAATATTTTGCTTACGTAGGTAGCGCACTAAGTCTATTTGTGTTAAGTAGGGATGAATTTCTATTTGATTAATCATAGGCTGAATATTTGCTTGGCTAGCCAGTAGTTCTAAATGTGAGATATGAAAATTACACACCCCAATGGCTCGAACACGTTTTTCTTCATAGAGCTTTTCAATTGCTCGCCACGTTTCAAAAAAAGTATGATGAAGCGGCCAATGCACTAAAAACAGATCAAGATAATCAAGTTGTAAATCTTTTAGCGATTGTTCAAAACTTGCTAACGTTTTTTTGTAACCTTGATTGGCATTGCTCACTTTTGAAGTCATAAATAATTCACTACGATCGATACCACATTGTTTAATCGCCTGACCGATTTGTTTTTCGTTTTGGTAAAGTTGCGCGGTATCAAAAGAACGATAGCCTACTTTAATAGCGGTTTTAATTGCTTGAGATATTTGTTCAAATTCAGTTAATTTAAAAGTACCAAGACCAAGTTGTGGCATTACTATATTGTTACTTAAAGTAATTTTATTATCGATAGTTATTGTCATCACAAACCCCTTCCATACTATTTAACACATTAAACAGCGGTACAGTTAGTCATCACCACTCCACTCTTTTTCAAACTGATTAATAAATTGTACTAAAAATTGATGTCGTTGCTTTGCGATCTTTTTTGCCGTTTGTGTATTCATCATTCCTTTGAGTAAAAGAAGTTTCTCATAAAAATGATTAATTACCGTATTAGGCTGCTTATAACTCTCTTCAGTCATCGACATTCTTGGCAAAATCGTAGGATCATGCATGATGTTATGTTTATTACCACCATAATAGAATGTACGCCCTATTCCTATTGCGCCAATGGCATCAAGTCGATCGGCATCTTGTACAATCTTACCTTCGAGGGATAATGTTTTTTTATCACTCAGGTTTTTCCGATAGGACATATTTTCGATGATAGAAAAAATAGAGGTAATTTCAAGTTCTGTCAAATCCTGCAATGCTAAAAAAGCACGTAATTCATCAACTGCTAATTCTACATTAGACACTACTTTTTCATCAATTACATCATGTAAATAAGCACTTAAAACAACAATAAAATAATTAGCATTGGGCTCATTGAGTAAGATTTTTTGTGCCAATTTAACTACGCGTTCAATATGTGCCATATCGTGACCTGAAAAATCATGAGCAAGCTTTTGCTCTACAAAATTTTTTACGGCTTGCATAGCACGTTGTTGATGTTTAGTTAGCGGTAAATTTGTCATCATTTAAACCTTTTTATTTTGCTTAATTAGGACTAATACAAGCAACTTTAGCTTTATCTGTCCAATAATCAATCATCCCTATGTTAGAGTGCACTTGCAAATAATAAGTTTTACCGCCCTCTTGGAAGCTATTTGCGCTCCAATAAACAGCGCCGGAAATAAAATGGCTTTCAGGATAATAATAGTTGTTTGTCTCGCCCCATTGAGAAAACAGTCCTCCATCGATCCGGCGTTGATAGTGACGACCTAGCCCGGGTAATCCCCCTGTCCAAATTGTATTATAATTTGCATTAGTTAATTGCAGTAAAGTCGGTATTTGATAACCCAAATTATCACAATATTGTTTTGCTTGGTCAAAAAGCATACTGGTATTTTCAGCCTGAACAATAAACCATTTTTGTATAGTGAAAGCATAAATTTTATTGGTTTTAGCTTTATCTTTATATAAGATAAAGGTCGTAGCAACAGCAGCTTTAGCTGCTTGTGCTGCATCAGCGCTACTTGTCGGTCCAGTTAATTGAATTTTGGCTTTAGAACCATTACCAGTGATGGTTAAATTAATTGCTGAATCAGCGGGTATTTTATCAAAGCTCATATCTGGTGCTGAACTATCAAGTAAATTCAGATAAAAAAACAAACCATTCTCACCCATAGTTGGAAAATTTAATTCTGGATGCGTTAAAGATTGCCGTTTAAAACCTTTAGCATCATCCCATTGATTTTCTGGTCCTGAATAGTCCGTTCCGCCCCAACTGTTGCCTTTGCTGTCATTGACTGATAAATTTGGCTCCGCTGAATAAGTACAGGCACCATTAGACGGAGAAAAATAGTAAGTGGTACTATTTGCGTCAAATGCAACCGTATTTGGCTGACCATATTTAGTAGATAATGTGCCATTCATATGATTCAACGTAAAACTATAAGGAGCATAACAATCAGTTAACTCATTATCCAAAGCAACAGACTTACCGTTAGCATCTTGAATGGATAACATAAGATCCCCTGTTGCTGTGATATCACCATCACCATCTTGATCAAACCAAAAACCGTTAGTCGCAAATACCTCAGTTAAAGAAACGGATGTTTGGTTTTCAGGAATTAAGGTTTTAAAATCTTTGGCGCTGATCGATTCCCCATTTAATTGTATGGGTGCTTGCTTTGATGAAGTGTTGGTTGCTTTTGTAAATTTTCGCCCATCAGGTAAAGTGATAGATAAAAGATTATCGGTATAAAATGAGCGCGTCTTGCCGCCATCGAAAGAGATATAAGGAGCCGAACCTTGTATGGTATTTGTTGTTTCGACCGCTTCAACATAAGGTAAACCCGCATTCACACTGTAACAAACAATGCCAAGACAAGCTATTATCATTTTTGATATCAATAAAGCTAAACTTGATTTTATCGCTGCTAAGTCACGCATTTCAATCAACCGAGTTATTTTAAACAATACATATGGTTTCATCACTAATTGTCGCAATACGTTAATTAGGACTGATACAAACCAGACTACCATATCCCCTTTTTTGAATTTGTCCCATATTTGAATAAACTTGCAAATCATTGCTAGTCAAGTAAATTTCATTAGGGTAAATGTCAGCTTGCGGATAAGAATTTAGATGAATTTCGCCCCACTCAGCAAACAATCCACCACCAATACGGCGTTGATAATTATTGCCTTGCCCGGCCAAACCACCATCCCAATAACTCGAAGAATCTTTTGAATTGGCATTGGTCAATTGTGATACTGTCGGTAATTGATAACCTAAATCACGACAATACTGTTTTGCTGCTTCATCAAAATTTTCCGGACGAGTTTTTTTAGCAATAAACCATTTTTTAATGGTAAAACTATATAGCTTTTGGGTTTTCGCCTTATCGGCATAAAGAATAAAGGTGGTGGCAACTGCTGCTTTACTTGCATCTTGCAAACTGGCGCCGTCAGCCGGACCGGTTAAAGTGATTTTTGCTTGATTACCTTTGCTGGTAATCTCTAAGTCAATGCCGGAATCGGCAGGTATTTTAGTAAAGCTCATATTACTGGCTGAATCAGCTAAATCCATGGTAAACAATAGCCCATTAGCGGCCATAGTTGGAAAGTTCAATTCTGGATTATCAAAAGATTGTTGTCTGAATCCTTTGGCATCATCCCACATGCCTTGCGGTCCTGAATAATTCGAACCTGACCAAGTTTTATGGGTATCGCTGACGAATAAATTGGGTTTTGCCGATAAAGAGCAAGCACCCGGTGCCGGATTCAGGTAGTAAATCATATCAGTGTAGTTCAATGAAAAATGGTTAGGATCGCCATATTTAGTGGTGACATCACTCCCATCATGCATTAGCCTAAAGCTATAAGGCGCTTCACAATCGTTTAATTCATCATCCAAACTAAGCACTTGGTTATTGGCATTTTTTACAATCAATTGAAAATGACCGGTCGCCGTTATTTCACCATCACCATCGACATCAAACCAATAAGGACCAGAGTTGAGCACATCGGTCATGCTTTGTTGAGCAGTGATATCCTTGTTTTGATCTGAGCTATCTGCTGTTTGATTGTAAGGGATGATCGTTTTAATATCTTTAACTTTGGTTGGTGCACCGGTTAATTGAATCGGATTAGTGGTGGAGGAAACGTTATTTGAGTAATTAAATTCTCTGCCGTCAGGTAAAGTAATGACGAATAAATCATAAGTGGTATAAGCACGGCTTTTACCACCATCAAAAGTAAGATAGGGAGCCGAACCTTGTATGGTATTTACAGTCTTAACAGCTTGAACTACGGGTAATGCACTAAAAACATCAAAACTGAATAAACCAAAACAAAACGGCATTATAGCGAGTAAAATGAAATAAAATCGAGTTATTATTGTTAGCAATAAATGAAAAATAATAGGAATGAACAAAACACAATATCTTCTTCTACTAAAACGTTGCCAGCTTGGCGATCGAAGTCTATTTAAATTACCTATCTCTGTTTTCATAATAAAACAACTTATTAAATAATTATTGATAACAACAAAACAACAACTAAATGCCTTTTTACGAATAAACTATCAGTGATAACGCTTAAATTACTTTAGCTAATTTGCAACTAAGGTTAAAAGTAAACTAACTATAAAGCAATACATATTATCCCAAAAGTAATATTTATTAACCCATAATGATTTTTGTTAAAAACTCATATCAACTAAATAAAAATAATCAATTAAACAAGTTGCTCAGTAATAATTAATGTTTTTTTTATATTTTTTTTATTTTGGGATGATTGTTTTCAACAAACTTGAAAGGTAGAATGCGCAAATCAAAAATTTATAAAGCAAATATCGGAGTTGCTCACGTGAAAATATCAGCGCGTAAAGTTTTGCCTTGGCAATTGATAGAATACTTCACTCGCTATCGCCAATTCCTAGCTTTATTATTTGGATTATCCATCTTTTTTATTGCTTTGATTGTTTGCTGGCATCTATTAAAAGAAATTAATCTTGATGATTTAAAATTAGCCGTTCACCAACTCTCACCGCAAGCTATTTTATTTGCTTGTTTATCGGCTATTGGTAGCTATTTAATGTTAATTTGCTATGAATGGTCAGCCGCACGTTATGCAGGCGTAAATCTAAAGCCTTCTATTATTGTTTTAGGTGGAATTTGTGCTTCAGCTATTGGTAATGCAATAGGTTTATCGGCGTTATCAGGGGGCGCAGTTCGTTGTCGTTTATACTTCAAATATGGACTAACAACGATTGATGTGGCAAGAATGTCGATTTTTGTTACACTCTCTTTAGGCTTTACGCTACCATTACTGGCAGCAGCGGCGGCATTAATTCATCCACATAATGCTATGGTTGCTTTGCACTTATCTGAAAATGGCGTGATATTGATAGCAAGCATGCTATTTTGTTTTTATGTTGGATTATTTATTTTCTTATACTGCAATCGTTTATCGGACAGGCCTAATAAAGATACTCGCTTATTTAAAATTGCAAGATGGTCTATTCGTTTACCAAACTTACGTTTGGCTTCAAGCCAATTTATTATTACCTTCTTTGATGCTGTCTTAGCAGGGGCTATCCTTTACTTTCTATTACCTTCTCATCCAAATTTTATTACCTTTATTATGATTTACATTTTAGCATTAGTTGCTGGTGTATTAAGTCATGTACCAGGAGGGGTAGGCGTATTTGAAGCAATTATGCTCGCTGCATTTTCATCTCAAATTGGTGCAGCATCTTTAACTGTCGCATTAGTCATTTATCGTATTATTTATATTTTAATCCCGCTTATCCCTGCTGGGATTTTGCTGTTAATCAATGAAGGAAAGCATTATTTAACTTCATCACAAGTCAAGCAAACGCAAACGGGAATTGCGGCTTCTATCATGGCTGCTGCGGTATTTTTTGCCGGTGTAGTGATGATGTTTTCTAGCATCATTCCTGGTTTTAATCATCGTTTTGTTGATGAATTTATTCCGAATAAAATTATCAATATAGCTCATCTAAGTGCGAGTTTGATTGGCGTTTTATGTTTATTACTTGCAATGGGTTTACGCCGACGTCTTTATTCAGCGTGGGCAATTACCGTTGTTTTACTCTTGATTGGTAGCCTCTGCTCGGTGTTAAGAGGCCTACATTGGATAGAAGCCATAACGTTATTAGTTATTGCAATATTACTCATTAATTTTAGGCATGCTTTTTATCGAAAAAGCCGACTTAGTGTTATCCCCTTTTCTTTCAAATCTTTTGCCATCTGTTTTTGTCTGATTGCGCTTTTTGTTTGGCTTATTTTATTTATTTATCAAGATGTCCCCTATAGCCAAGATCTATGGTGGCAGTTTGAATTAGATAGCCGAGTACCACGTGCATTACGTGCAGCCTTAGGCAGTTTTATTTTGTTAAGTTCTATTATGTTAATCTGGTTATTTAGGCCAGCGTTACCAATTTTAACTAAACCAGAAACAGAACAACTTAATAAAGCTTATGAAATCATTTTAAATTCAAAACAGCCTGAAGGCGGCTTAGCAATGAGTGGCGATAAATCACTCTTGTTCAACCAAGAACAAACCGCCTTTATTATGTATGCAAGACGCGGCCGAAGTATGGTTGCCTTATTTGACCCGATTGGTGATATTGCTGATAGAGCTGACTTAATTTGGTCATTTCGTGATCTGTGTGATGAACATCATCTTCGCCCTGTTTTTTATCAAGTCAAAGCAGCTAATTTACCTTTTTATATGGATATTGGTTTACGTACAGTAAAACTTGGTGAAGAAGCATTAGTCAATTTAAAAATCTTTGATTTAACATCAAAAGGTTATAAAGATCTTCGTTATACTTGGAATCGAGGGCAACGTGATGGACTATCACTCAAATTTTATCCACCAGGAACAGCGCCGCTTGATGAACTAAAAGCGGTTTCGGATGCTTGGCTTAAAAATAAACATTCAAAGGAAAAAAGATTTTCGTTAGGGTCTTTTTCTAAGCAATATCTGGATAATTTTACGATAGCAGTCATTGAATACCAAGGACGCATCATTGCTTTTGTTAATTTACTTGAGACCGATCAACACTATTCTGCCAGTATCGATTTAATGCGGGTCATACAAGATATTCCCAAATTAACGATGGAATTTTTAATGGTGGGCTTAATTTTGCATTATCAAGAAAGAGGGTTTAAGTACTTTAGTCTAGGTATGGTACCCTTGGCTGGTATGCAAAGGCGACGCGGCGCCCCATTAATTCAAAGGCTAGGTGCACTCGTGTTTAGACGAGGTGGACGTTTTTATAACTTTCAAGGTTTACGTCGCTTTAAAGAAAAGTTTGCAACGCATTGGGAGCCGCGTTATATGGCCGTTCCCGCAGGGCTTGATCCATTAGTTGCTTTAATTGATACTACTATGCTTATTTCTGGTGGTATTACAGGTTTAAAAAAGAATAAAAATAATTAATATGAAAAAATTTATACGCTATGCTTTATTATTTATTACGCTATTAATACTGATTATACTCGGCTGGTATTTTATAAAAAATCAAGAAAGTGCATCAGTTAAGACCGTAACAATCAATAATGAGTATTTCATTCTATCAGCAGCCCCAAAACGCTCAGCTGAAGCAGCCGCAATTATTGTTGCTACACCCAAAAATCATTTTACTGAACAACAATTGTTAGACTTGTCAGAAAAAATGGGCGCTAAACTTGTCCAGTTTGAATTAAAGCCCTCTGCCAGTTGTAGTGAGCAGCAAGCACGTTTTAAACAAGCTAAAAAAATTCTCAAAGAAAAGAATTTTGCTGTCGCAGGCATGGAAGAAGGTGCAGCCTTTGCTTATAGATGGTTAACAGAACAACAAAGTGATGACGCCAAAGCATTATCAATTGAATTTACCTTAGATCACAAAGATTGCGATGCACCATTACCGGCACAAGCCAGCCATGGTAGTTGGCAAGTGATTTGGAATAATCCACCGGATGATGATGTTGCTGTTTTTCCTCGGGAACAAAAAAATATTCATGTTACAACGTCAATCGGTGAATACCAAGCTTCGCCAACTGAACTACTGAGTTTACACTTATCATCTATTTTATTTGGTGAGCATGAACAATTACCTGTTATAGAATTACCCGCCAGAAGCAAAGAGATCCACCCTAAAACCATTACACTTTATTATTCTGGTGATGGTGGTTGGCGTGATCTTGATAAAGTTTCGGCTGAATATATGGCTTTGCATGGGTATGCGGTAGTTGGCGTCGATGCATTAAAACTGTTTTGGCAGCATCGTTCAGTTGAACGTAGCGCGAAAGATTTGAGCTATTTAATGCAACAATATCGAGACAAATGGGGAACAACTCAATTCGTTTTAGCTGGTTACTCTTTTGGTGGGGATATTTTACCTGCACTCTATAACCGACTATCACCGCAAGATCAAAAAAGTGTCCAAGCGCTAGTTATGATAGCTTTTTCAAAAGATGCTAATTTTGAAATTGAAGTCAGTGGATGGCTAGGGCAATCGGGTGACGAAATGAAAACCGCACCAGAAGTTGCACAGATTCCAGCCAATAAACTATTTTGCATCTATGGAGAGGAAGAAAAAGAGGATACCGGCTGTCTACAGCCTGAAATGAAAGGTGAAGCATTTCAATTGCCTGGTGGGCATCATTTTGATGAAAATTATGAACATCTTGGTCAAATCATTATGGATGCTATTGATAAGCGAGTACAATAATTAACAATAAAGGGGCAATAGCCCCTTTTGAATATAACTCATAGAGTTAAGTCATCGCTTTTTAATTTTTATTCTACCTTCAGACAATAATACACCAATAAGTGTCAGTAAGGTGCCGAATGCAGCAATTAAAGTAAACGGTTCATGTAAAATCATAACCGCAGCAAGAATGGTCAAAATTGGCAATAAATACAGATAAATACTAATTTTAACAGCGCCAACTAATTTCACTGCATAATTCCAAGATACAAAACAAATTGCTGATGCGCCAACACCCAAAAATAGTATATTAAGTAAATTAGTCATTTGACTAAACCGTTCTAACCCAAACTTAAAGTCAAAAATAGATAAAGCCGGTATCATCAGTAGTAAGCCATAAAAGAAAAAACGTCTAGTCAATAAAATGGTATTGTAACCATAATTACTGCTTTTTTTGGTTAAAATAGAATAGCAAGCCCAAAATAAACAAGCTGCAACAGCAAGAATATCACCTAAAGGATTAAGAGAAAGCACATATTTACCATTAAAGCTAATCAATGCAACCCCAAAAATAGCAAACAAACAACCAATATAAAAACGTCGAGGCGGCCTTTCTGTTTTCAAAAAGAATATCGATAAAAACGCTGTAAATACGGGAGCTAAGGTCGTGATAACCCCAACATTCGAGGCATTGGTATAAGTTAACGCTATATTTTCACATAGAAAGTAACATGTTACTCCGCAAAATCCAGCACATAAAAACATTAATTCTCGCTTAATACCCTGCCAAACTAACAAACGCGGGGCTAAAACCCAAAGCATGACATAGCCAAGACAAAATCGATAAAACAAAATTTCAATGGGTTTAAAATTGACCAATAATACTTTTGTTGCAATAAACGTACTTCCCCAAATAAAGATTGTCATCAAGGCAATTAGGTGTCCTTGTGTTTTTTTGGTAACGAACATAAAAATCTCTCTACTTATATCAATAAAAAGCTATCAAAGTGTACATGATTATCTTAAGTTTGGTCACTTTATAATTAAGTATTAGTGGGCAGGACTTGATAGCAGAAAAAACAATACCATTTCAATAGCCGATAATGAATATTATCTTCCTACCGAGTGAAGCGCAATTTTTTTACTGTAATTTGATAGTAACAATAAATGAGAAGCTAAAATTTGAAAAGATCGTTTGACAAAAAATAACAGATAAAAAAAATCCACCCGAAAACTCGAGTGGAGGGCAAAAAATGAAAAAATGTAATCTGTAGATATAGACAAGCTAAACAACAAAAAGTTCAATTTAATTTCAAATAATTTTAGTTTTTTATGAAATAAATTCATATATAATTGATTTATAATAAATATTTTTTTAATTTTTTAAAAAAAAATTTTTGTGTTAGTACAAAAATAAGTCAAATAATCTTACTTTTTTATCAACAATAACTTTACAGCGTTATTATGATCAGTAGCAAATCAATCAGATTATTTTCATAGTGGCTGGCAATATAAATTCTTAATGTTATTTATTTTATTTTTTGAACGATTATCGATTACTTATTCTTGTATTAACTATTTAACGGCTTTGCTTGCCTGTTACTTATTAATATTTCGATATAATTACTATACCTCATCTTTTTTTAATCAAGCTGCATTCGGTTATTATTCAAAATAAAATGTGAGTGCAAAACCATTTTTTTGCTTAAACACATCTCTAAGATTAAAATTCTTTACAAATTAACTTTTTAAGTCAATCAATTGCACAATAAAAGTGACTAGCGATATACTGGCTAAAACAATTCAAGCAGCACGTAAGGAGAGTTTATGAAAAAGAATGTTGTATTATTTAGTAAAATTCCTGCTGATCAACAAGCTAGATTAGAGCAAGCTTTTAATCTCACACTATTTGAACGTAATCCTAATACCGATACAGAAGCCTTTATTCAAGCATTAGCAAGTGCCGACGGTATGATAGGTTCTAATATGCCAACACGCATTGATGATGAATTTTTAACCCAAACGCCAAAATTAAAAGCAGCAGCAACAATTTCGGTTGGTTACGATAACTATGATCTTAGTGCTTTAAAAAAGCATGGTGTTCGATTAATGAATACCCCGAAAGTATTGACCGAAAGCACCGCTGACCTTATTTTTACACTATTAATGGCGACCGCACGCCGAACGGTAGAGTTATCCAATCTAATTCATGATGGAAAATGGACCAAGAGCATTACACCTGAATATTTTGGCACAGATATTTATGGTAAAACCATTGGTATTTTAGGGATGGGTCGAATTGGTAAAGCGATTGCTAAACGCGCACACTGTGGCTTTGATATGAATGTCATTTACTATAACCGCTCAGCCCATCCCGATGTAGAACAAGCTTATCAAGCTAAGCGCCTAGAACTTGATGACGTGCTTAGCCAAGCAGATTTTGTGGTGATTATTCTGCCATTAACCGACCAAACCAAACGACTCATTACTAAACAAAAATTAGCTTTAATGAAACCATCAGCCATATTAATTAATGGTGCGAGAGGAGCAATTGTAGATGAGCAAGCATTAATTGAAGCATTAAAAAATAAAACGATCAAAGCTGCTGGCCTTGATGTATTTGAAGTCGAACCCCTACCAACAACTTCACCACTCATGCAGCTTGATAATGTTTTATTATCACCACATGTAGGATCAGCAACAGTTGAAACTCGCTACGCAATGGCAAAATGTGCAGTCGATAATATTATTGCCGCATTAAAAGATGAAAAACCAACCGAAAACTGGGTAAACCCCGAAGTTGGTTAACTTGTATTCCCTATTGAATTGACCTATAATGCCCCGATATTGTTTACATTAACAATTCACAATTGGGGCTGATTCTGGATTCGACGGGATTTGCGAAACCCAAGGTGCATGCCGAGGTGCGGTAGGCCTCGTAAATAAACCGCAAAAAAATAGTCGCAAACGACGAAAACTACGCACTAGCAGCTTAATAACCTGCATAGAGCCTTCTCTCCCTAGCCTCCGCTCGTAGGACGGGGATAAAGAGGAGTCAAACCCAAACGAGATCGTGTGGAAGCCTTGCTTGGGGCGGAAGCATTAAACTTAATCAAGCTAGTCTATCGGTAGCGTGTTTGTCCGCAGCAGGTAGGCGAAATTTAAAGACAAACTACGCATGTAGTACCAAGGATGTAGAGATTTCGGACGCGGGTTCAACTCCCGCCAGCTCCACCAACTATCTTCTGTCATATTTTTAAATAGCAAATACATTGAATATAAATAAAAGATTTAAAGTTTTCTTTACTATCATTAATCCCCATTAAGATCTATTAATCGCAGATAACAATAAATGTAACCTAAGTTAAATTTTGAAAGATCGGTCAAAAATTAATTTACAGTGAAGAAAGCATCAAAATACAAGATCACTTTACATCACAAAGATTCTTTCTCTGTTTTAATGATAAAAAATATTCTGATTATAATACTCAAGCATTAGCGACTGTACAAAGTAACATGATGGGTTCTTATTTGGTTAATTATGAACTTTCAAGACAGAATTCAGATTGAGTTCATGCTTTTATAAAAATCTCTCGCATAACGACAAAAATAAAGTCTGGCGCGCCTATAATCGTTCAACCTATTTAAAACAAGCGTAAAGAGCTGATGACTTGGTGAGGGAAATGGGTTTGTGAAAACTTAAGTGCTCTATCCTATTATAGCTTTTTTAAAATATTACAGTCTCACCTGCTCATTATCTAAGTAAGTATATTTAAATTTTTCACCATATAATGATTCATAATATATGATGTAGTTAAAGCTAATTCCTTTATGAAAAAGGTATGTTTGCGCAATAGCACATTTAGGTGCTCTATTTTTTATTTTTATCAATGCCAATTCTTCATTAATAGCCATTGTGTCACCATTTCTTGGTGTCAAAATATAAAAACAACTTTCATCCAAACCGAGCTTTTGGATAGCCAGATAAAATTTAACCTCTGAATCTCCAATAATCTCCTTACCATTAACAAAAACCTCTAAATCCTTAATTATTGCAGTCCCTAACCCATTATTGATTATATATACACCAAATAACTCTTCATCCCTATTATCCGAAAAATATGAATTGATATGAGGAATAACAGAAAGGCGGTTATGTTCTCTTGTCAATGAGTTTTGTTGAAAAGTAAAGTATACGGCTATAATAGAAATCATAACGGAAAATATAGAAAGATAAGTCCCTAAATTTTTATTTGATATATTTTTCGCATTCTTTTTTTTCTGTTGAGACATAAATTAATTCTGTTTAATTAATGAATTGTTATTTTCATATTTCAAAATCATTTCAGCCAATTTATCATCTTCCGCGTACAAATAAGCTAATGGTATATCTAAAGCTTCAGCTAATCTTCCGGCAGTATCTAAACTTGCTTCATGAACCCCTTGTTCGTACCTATTAATACGAGTACTTGCGACAAATTCATCAATTCCAGCTAATTTACCTAGTTCTTTTTGCGATAAACCACGCTCAAGTCTGATATGCTTCAATCTTAAGCAAAATATAGAACGATATTTGTTTTTATTCTTCATACAGCCTTCTGAGATGAATTGCCTAAGGTTACAATAATCGTAGATCTTACATATATCCGATACTACGTATAACGTAATTTAAAAGTACCAATAGTTGGGTGAAATAACAGCAAGGATTGCAAATAAAAACATTAATAAGTTTTCAAACTCTTCTAGCCAATCATCTGGCATAACGTACATCTCATTATACTCAGCAGCAAAATGAATAATATGTGAATATTTACTAAGTGCTTTATTGTTATACGGCAACGTAGCAAACATATCCCGACAAATATAGGCTCCATAAAGAGGAAGGTGTTGTAAAACAGAGCGATTAAAGTTATCTAAAGCTTCATCATCACAGGCTGATGAGCATATGTACCCGTATATAATTGCCATTTTATTTAATCTTTTTAATTACAGCCTCAGGATTGAGTGAAAGTAATCGAGCAATATGTACAAACTCCACCACATCTAAACGGCGTTCTCCACTTTCAACCTTGGCAATAAAAGATTGTGGCCGATTTAATGCTTGTGCTAGTTTTTCTTGGGTTATGTTTTGCTTAATTCTTGCTTCTTTCAGTGTATGAATAACAAGCTGATATTGTTCTAAATAAATTGATGTCATCACAATTATGAAGCCGTTAAACTCACAAATGCATTAGGCTTTTGCTTTTTTAGCTTGTTATATTGAATAATAAAATCGGCTAATTCATCGTCTTCAGCATAAAAATAAGCGCTAGGTACATCAAGAACTTTTGCGAGACGTTTTACAAGAGTAAAATCAGGTGAATGAACTTCATTTTCATAAGAACTAATGCGGGAACTTGCTGATTCTTCGTCTAATCCTGCTTTCACTCCAAGTTCAGTTTGTGTCAGATCTGCATTAATTCTAGCTATTTTTAATCGCTTACCAATCATGATTATTGCTACTCATCTTATATAGTTTTGATTAATAATTATCCTCTTCTTCGATTTGAATTTCGTAATGGAATGCCTTAATAAATCATGTATAACTTGAATTTTGATTTTAATTTAATCATAATTAAAGTTTTACATTAATAATTCATGTAATTGATGATTTTAGGAGGTGTTATGAATAGCAAAAAAGACTGGCATCCTGCCGATATTATTGCAGCATTGAAAAAGAAAGGAACAACGCTATCTGCGTTATCTAGACAATCTGGCTATGCACCTTCAACGCTCTCTAACGCACTTGTTCGCCCATGGACAAAAGGCGAACTGATTATTGCCAATGCATTAGGTATAGAGGCTAAACGAATTTGGCCCTCTCGTTATAGAAAGAAAATTCGGGTATTGCGAATTAAAAAATGTGAATAGAACCATCTAATATCTATTACGGACAATACTAAAAAGTCAGGGCCAATAAAATGCACGGTTCACGGCACTCTTTTAACTTTACACGATAAAAAACGCTTACTAGTTGGAAATCACCGAAAGCAAGGGGATTAACTAGTAAAGAGCTAATGCCGGAGTAGCAGATTAGAAAACAATTGGCTGCGCTAGCAGAGAACTTGGGCATGAGCAGATTATGGACATAGGGTTTATTAAAGATAACTCAGCTAATTTATTTTATAAGTTATGAGCAATATTCTCTAATAATGATGCATTTAAATTGTAAATTAATTAATGTATAGCAATACGATTTTTACAGTATATAACTACTAATTACATTCATCAAAATAACAAAATATAGTAAGATATGGACCATTATGCATTAATGCGCCATTATCCTTACAGAGTATTATATGATATTAGCTAACATTCTTCGTGATTCAGACTATAAACTAAACCAATTTAAAGATGAAAAAATTACCAAATTAGAACAAAGCATTGTTTTCAAACAAGATAAAAAAGGCAGTGATATTGCCTATATTGAATGTCTAATTCGTAAAAAACAAATTAAATTGACACCAGAAGAGGTTGTTCGCCAATTATATTTAATGGTACTAATCGATGATTACCAGTATTCAAATAGCCGTATAGCAGTAGAGGAATCTGTTTCTTTTGGGCGAGAGAAAAAACGTGCCGATATTGTCGTGTTTGATGCACAACAACTCACGGTTCCTTATATCATTATTGAGCTCAAAAAACCTAAATTAAAAGATGGTAAAGAACAATTAAAATCTTACTGTAATGCAACAGGAGCGCCTATTGGAGTATGGACAAATGGCGAATCCATCTCATATTACAACAGAAGAGATCCTAACTATTTTATTGATATTCCCTCAATACCAAAATCAACGCAAAAACTGACTGATATTTTAACCGAACGTTGGACCATTCAAACTTTAGTTGATAATGATAAATTAATTAAAGAGCGTAAATCTCTAAAAGACCTTATTTTAGAGATGGAAGATGAAGTGCTAGCTAATGCTGGCGTTGATGTTTTTGAAGAGCTTTTTCAACTGATTTTTACCAAACTATTTGATGAATTATCCAGTACACGGAATCCATCAAGAAACCTTGAATTCCGTAATTACGGTGAAACAGGTGCTGAGCTTAAAGAAAAGATACAACGCTTATTCGACGAAGCTAAACAGCATTGGGAGGGAGTTTTTGATAATAGAGCTAAAATCACGTTAACATCATCACATTTAGAAGTATGTGTATCCTCCTTACAAGGAATCAAATTATTTAACTCTAATTTAGATGTGGTAGATGAGGCTTTTGAATACTTAATCAATAAAAGCAGCAAAGGGGATAAAGGACAATATTTTACGCCTCGTTATGTTATTGATATGTGCGTTAAAATGCTTAATCCACAAGCACACGAATACATGATTGATACTGCTGCGGGTAGTTGTGGTTTCCCTGTGCATACTATCTTTCATGTATGGAAACAGCAGTTAAAAGAGAGAGGACTGCCAGTAAGTCATCTATTTACAGCTGAGAAAAAACTTCCCGAACAGGAAGATTATGTGCGTTCTAAAGTATTTGCCATTGACTTTGACGAGCGCGCTGTACGTGTAGCCAGAACTTTAAACCTAATTGCTGGTGATGGTCAAACCAATGTTATGCATCTAAATACCTTAGATTATGACCGCTGGAATGATTACTACAATAATGTTGAATGGACAGATATTTACGGCACAGGTTGGAAAAATATTCGTAAATTATTAGTCAATCCTAAATCTTATAATGTAAATGGTGAAACAAAATTTGATTGCCGAGATTTTAACTTTGACATTATTATGGCAAACCCGCCTTTTGCTGGTGAAATCAAAGAGAGTCGTTTACTAGCTAAGTATGAACTTAGTAAAAATTCTAAAGGTAAACAGCAGGCAAAGGTTGGACGCGATATTTTATTTATTGAGCGTAACTTAGACTTCTTAAAACCAGGTGGGCGTATGGCGGTTGTCTTACCACAAGGCCGTTTTAATAACAGTTCAGATAAATATATTCGAGAATATATTGCTGACCGTTGCCGAATATTAGGTGTTGTAGGTTTGCATGGCAATGTTTTTAAACCACATACAGGCACTAAAACCAGCGTATTATTACTACAAAAATGGAATGATGATCCAAATCTTGGTCCACTTTGCCCTCGTGTCGATGACTACCCTATCTTCTTTGCTACCATGCAAGAACCAAGCAAAGATAATAGCGGTGAAAAAATATATGTCAAAAAACAGGATTATCCAGAATCAGCACAAAAAATGCGGCATGAACAACAATCTGCCGAACCAGTCGATAGTTATAATGATGATAGTATCGATATGGAACAGTACCTATTAGATAGTCATGGTCATTTGATTGTTAAACATGATTTATTTAACCATGAAGGTTTAACTCAAGATGGTATTGCGGAAGCCTTTATTGAGTTTGCAAAAAAAGAGAAGTTAAGTTTTTTTTAAATAGCCCTTTTGATAAAGCGAAGTATGAAGCTTTGTTGGAAGGGCTTGAGATAAAAGAAATTATGTTGAAGACTATATATGCGAATAAAGACTATCGAATAGATTCTCAGTTTCACACAGAGACAGTGATTAAAAATTTAGCTCTGAGTTATAAACGGATAGGTGATATTTTATTATCTAGTCAATATGGTATTTCTATTGAAATGAATGAAAACCGTATTGGTTATCCCATTTATAGAATGAATGAAATACATTCAATGTTGTGTGATTTAAATGTTAATAAATCAGCTAATATTAACTTAATTGAATTAAGCACATTTAAATTGAATGATAAGGATGTTTTATTTAATAGGACTAATTCTTATGAATGGGTCGGACGTACAGGTGTTTACTATAATAATGAAGATAATCGAATATTCGCTTCTTATTTAGTTAGATTTATTCCAGACCCTTTAGTTATTAAACCAGAATATTTAGCATGTTTCTTAAGCTCTAAGTTTGGTGTCAAAGAAATCAAGAGAAGAGCAAGAGAATCAATAAATCAAACAAATGTGAATCCCGAAGAAGTCAAAGAAATTGAGATCCCTATTCTTTCAAAAGAGTTGCAAAATTGTGTTGAAGATAATTTTGTTAAAGCAAACAGAATGAGAATTGATGCAGCTACATTATATAATCGAGCAGAAAATTTTTTACTAAGGGAAATATCTTTATATTCAATTGATAATAATGCGACAAAAAATATAAAATCACTCAAAGAAAGCTTTTTGTTTACAGGTCGTCTAGACGCTGAATATTATCAACCTAAATATGATGATCTCTTTTATCATCTATCTCAATTAGAAAGTAAAAAGTTAGGGGAAATTGTTAGCATAAAAAAATCAATTGAACCCGGAAGTGATGCTTATCAGGATACGGGGATTCCATTTGTTAGAGTTTCTAATCTCTCAAAATTTGGATTAACAAAACCCGAAATCCATTTGGATGCTAATAAATATGGTAGTGCAACCCTTTATCCTAAGAAAGATACTATACTACTTTCAAAAGATGGTAGTGTTGGTATTGCTTATAAAATTGAAGAAGATATGGAAATTATTACTTCAGGGGCATTATTGCATTTAAATATGATAGATAATGAATTTTTACCTGATTATTTAACTTTAGTTTTAAATTCAAAAATTGTTCAATTGCAAGCTGAACGAGATGCGGGTGGTTCTATTATTCAGCACTGGAAACCATCCGAAATTGAAGAGGTTATTATTCCTAAATTACCATTAGATCATCAGAAAAAGATATCTGATCTAATTCAACAATCGTTTAAACTCAAAAAACAATCCGAACAACTTTTAGAGGTTGCTAAAAAAGCGGTAGAAATAGCGATTGAACAAAATGAAGCAACAGCGATTGATTATATCAACTCATACAGTGAGTTAATACAAGAAGATGGAAACTGGGACTAAACTATTTTCTAATATAAAAAACTCAGCAGACTTTAATTTATCTGCTGAGTTTAATATCCGCATTGATCAGAAGCGTGCAAACAGTAATTCACTTTGGTAATCATTAAAATATTATCCAAGATAGTTTTGGCAGGTTTAAACGTATTATTAGGTATTTTGCTCTTCAAGCAAAATACTTACAACACCTGCTTTACCAAACTCATAATATATTCTAAATTCTTAGTATCAGTTACCGTCAACTCATAATCACCCGTCGCCCAATGACCAACATTAGAAACGTCTTTTGTTAATTTTTTAGGATCGTCAAGATTGCCTTTTTTAGCATTAATCCAAATTTTTAGGGATTTATTTTGTAAGTGTATAGAGACAATATTATTTTTACCCTGTTTAAAAGCAATATAAAGTTTTTTAGGTGAGATTTCTAGATCTGTCGATAATGATAAAATAGCATTCTTAAAGCTTTCATAAAGCTCTAGAACGTCATCTGATTTATCCTCTAAATGGTAGTCTTCATCATATACAACTAACTCTTTGGTTACTTTATCTAATGCCGAATCTTTCGTATGTTGTACTTGTTTAATACTTGGTGCCGACTTAGAACGTTTGATAGGGTTAATCGAAATTAAGTCATTATCAAACCGTTTAATTTCCCATAGTTCTATGGCTAAATCTTTGAAGTTAGTCGATTGTTTTTGATAGTCAGTAAACGCAGGGGAAACAAAAATAATTTTACTTTGCGACCAATCAATTTGATGACGTTTTAAATTCGCTTGGCAAGATTCATTATACTCGACAATAAAATCAGCCTGATAATCCAGCATAAGATTTAAGTAGGTCACGCCCTGATCAATAACACTAAAATTACGTTCACGTTTATATTCAATAATAACAAATGCATTCGCTTCAGTATCATAAGCTAAAGTATCAATGCGGTAATCTTTAATTTTGAATTCAGATTTTACAAAGGTTAAATTACCAATAATATCTAAATTATGTTCAAATAATGACTGGATCTCTTTTTCTAGTTTGAATGGTTTTTCTTTTAAGATAGTCAATTTTTGACTTTTATTTGTAAAAATTTGCATCATTATTTCCTAATCAATCTCATCATTTTTTTATAGAATAAACGATTTCGTGTTTTTTTTCATTGTGTATAAAAATAAAGATATTACGAATATTAACCTAATCAGCACTTAAATTGGTCTACAAAAAATTAAACTATTTTTATTCAATTAATCAATTTATTATAAAATAATTTAACTCCCTCCAGCTTATTAAAGTTCGTAATTTATTGAAAAAATTAATGAATTATTTATTTTTTGTTTCTAATTTTTCTAAATTAATCCAAAGAAGTTTAACCAAATCATCATATCTGATATAAATTGTATTTTTGTATAAGAATTGTTAGGTATGCCATAAAGAGATATTCAAGGAGAACAGCAACGTTGTTGCTAAATACTTAATTAAGAAAACTCAAGCTAATAATGAAAAATAATAAATCTATCATAATGATTATTAATCTTTTAATTAAACCCTCGGATAAAAATTATAACGTATTCAGAATCAATGTTCCGATTCTTGAAAAAGAACTATTCTTGGATTAGAAATTTATCCGCATATATCTTTCGCTGACGCGCTTAGTATTCATTATAAATACCTCTGTGAGATAAAGATCTATGTTATTAATATGGTTTTATTTGGAGAATAATACTACCTTACCCTTATTCAAACATTTAAATAGAAAAAACACTATTGTTATCCAATAAAACCATAGATTAGATTTTATTATTAATAATCAACGATTAACTGAATATCATTGACTATTAATTCACACAATTAAAATGTTTGGTTTGTTTAATTTCAAATCGAAGTATCCTTGTTACCTTCGAGTTTATAAACCGAAAAATTATCTAATTATGAATTGTAAGTAATTATTGATTTAATTGTTCTAATTACATAATATTACTGAAAATTTTATTAAGGATAATGGTATGAAAAAAATAATTTTATTAACTTGTCTTGGATTTATTTTATCTGGTTGTAGTGTTCATCTCCAATTTAATGATCGTTTGTCTTATCAATCATTAAAACAAATAAAATCAGAAATCCATTTACCTCAAAAACAAAACTTAAATATTGTATGGGTTCCTGATAGTTTTACTTCACGTATTGACATACAAGGTTCTTCAGGATTTATTGGTGGTGGTAGTCGTACCCGAATCCCAACCGGTATAGGGCTTTCTACTAGAATTGAAGAGGCAATTAGTACATACGCTGACATAAATTCTGGAGGGAAGAAACTGACAATAATTGTTAATAATGCCAAAACTAAATTTACTTATGGCATGACGAATATTGATAATGCTAGTGTATATTTAAATCTCACATTTGAATTATCAGGTAAAACGTGGACTAAAGAGTTTTCAACCAAGCAAAATGATAGTGGTGTAAAAGATGCAAATATGACTTCTGTGGTAGAATATGCTTGGGATCAGATTGCTTTAGATGTTGCCCGAGAGGTTGCAAAGCATTTATAAGTAATTTCTGGTTTTTTAATTTCGATTATGAAAAAAATTAACAAGTTTATTTATAATAGAATCGAAAAAAATTTGTTAAAATAGGCTCTATCTAAATACATTTGATAGAGCCATTTGGACATTAATCAACAATTACCCTTCCATTTAATGGTTGGACTGGTCGATTGTTATCATGATGCATAATTGAGTGGAACTTTTCGATTTGCTCAGCCGATGCACTGCTTTCTTGTTCTAACACAATCCATCTTACCCCTTCTGTACATGGAGGAGTTGTCAATGAACCACTAAAGCGATAAAAATCTAACCTATTTGGTAATAGAGCTTTTATATCAACAGGCTGAGTAAGCGTTGCCGTCGCTTCAACTTCGGTTGGTATTTGTTGCCAGGCTTTTGCTAATTCTGGATTCGTTTTTCCTTTATTAAACATCAGTGCAACCACAGCTAACTCACCATTCTTATTTTTATAGACAAAATGTGCTTCCATTGGGAACTGTTTGCCCTTAATTTCATTTTCACTTGGCGCATGAAAGTGGAATTGTTGTAAGGTGAAAACTTCGTTATCGATTTGTAAAGTATTACCTTCACCAACATTAACTTGAATAGTGTGACCATTATTGATAATTTCTTGCTTACCTGGTTTGAATACCAGTTTAAGTTTATCATGATGAGTTTTGAACACGTGTTCAATGTTGATAGGTGATTGGTTTTTGCCATTTTCACAAGTTGAAAATTCTGGTGATAGTTTTCCCCAATTTTCAGGTTTATCTTCACCTTCATACCCCCAATGTGAAGAATGTTCTGCAGCAGCACATGATAAACTCGTTACCATTAAAGCCGCCATGATTATGTTAAGTTTCATCTTGATTTTTCACTAGAACGTTGATTAACGGGTCTCAAATTATACGCCTCAAAAAATTGCCTTACTAGAATATACCACTAAGACTTTTTTGTTTTTTTATAAAAAAAATCTTTGACATTTTTAAAAATTAAGTTGTTAATTTGACATCAATCTTCATAACATGAATGAAGTTCATGCTCATCACAGCTATACTTAATATTATCAGGGGATCAATAAAGAATAGAAATTTGAATTTTATTCACAATTTTTAGTTAATGAAGATAGAATTAATAGAAGTCAATAATACAGTTGGAGTAATTTTTGTGGAAAGTGTTATAGAGTGAGTAACAATTTGAATTTATATTATTACTTTAGGTAATTTGGAAAAAGTAACTAGGTGATAGCAAGATAAGCAATCATATAAGGCTAATCACAGACCAAAAATCCATCATAGATGATTAGACATAAAAAAACCTGCTCAATGCAGGTTCTTAAAAACTGAATTTGGCTCCTCCAACAGGACTTGAACCTGTGACATACGGATTAACAGTCCGCCGTTCTACCGACTGAACTATGGAGGAACACTTGACGGACAAAATATTAACCATCTATTACGTTTATGTCAATCGTTAAAACACTAAATAAAATCAATTGCTCAGCTTGTAAGCAAATTTGTCTATGTCTATGCTAAAATAAGTTAAAAATGACAAGATAGGTAAAATAAACGTTTATGAAAAAGAATATTTGTGTGTTTTGTGGTGCCAGTGAAGGCAATCGTGCTGAATATCGTGTTGCAGCGGAACAACTTGGTCAAACCATTGCCAAACAAAATAGGCGATTAATTTATGGTGGTGGCAATAAAGGGTTAATGGGGATTATTGCTAATGCCGTATTAGCTAATGGTGGTGAGGTTATTGGTGTTATTCCTGAACGTTTAGTTAAAGCCGAAACTGCGCATCATGGCATTACTCAGTTAGAAGTTGTTCAAAATATGCATCAACGCAAAGCAAGGCTTGCTGAACTAGCTGATGGTTTTATTGCGATGCCAGGTGGAACAGGCACATTAGAAGAAATTTTTGAAGTTTGGACAGCGATGCAAATAGGCTACCATGAAAAACCTGTCGCGCTATTCAATAGCCAATTTTGGCAACCTCTGCTGAACTTTTTAAAGCATGCAGTACAAGAGGGGTTTATTCGAGAAAGTTTTTATAACACATTAATCGTATCGGATGATGCAACAAATATATTACAAAAAATGGATGATTTTATTGCTAAAGACCTACAGCGTTGGGTGAAAAAGTAATTATTATTTATCAAAAAGTAAAAACGCCATTATAAAATGGCGTTTTTTGTAAGTATAAAAATAATTACTGTGTAACTTCTTCAGCAACAACTTCCGGTTTTTTAATAACCGCATAAACGACACCAGCAATGACAGAGCCGACTAAGATTGACAATAAATAACCACCAACAGGTTTAACAACGCCAGGGATTGCTAATGCAAATAACCCACCATGCGGCGTCATCAATTCTGAACCAAAGGCTAATGCCATACCACCTGTAATTGCACCACCAATAATACAACAAGGGATAACACGTAACGGATCACGCGCTGCAAATGGAATGGCCCCTTCAGAGATGAAGCATAAACCTAAAACTAAAGACGCTTTACCACTTTCTTGTTCAGCTTTAGCAAATTTTTTACGAGCAATTAAAGTTGCTAATCCCATCGCTAATGGAGGAACCATGCCGCCCGCCATTACTGCTGCCATTGGTGCATAGACTTGAGCAGAAATCAAACCTGTACCAAACGCATAAGCGACTTTATTAATTGGTCCGCCCATGTCTGTACACATCATGCCACCCAAGATAGCACCTAAAATAACGGCATTTGCGGTACCCATTGATTTTAACCACTCAGTTAAAGCATTCATTAACCATGCTATAGGCGTACCGACAATAAACTGCATGACTAAACCTGTTACCAATGTTGCAAGTAAAGGCACAATTAGAATAGGTTTTAATGCTTCAAGCGTTTTTGGTAGTGGTAAATATCGAGTAATTAACAAGGCTAAATAACCAGCAAAATAACCAATGATAATGCCCCCTAAAAAACCTGCCCCGGTTGATACCGCAAGCAAACCACCGACAAGACCAGGGGCCAAGCCAGGTCTATCGGCTATCGAATAGGCAATATATCCAGAAAGTAATGGCACCATCAGTGAAAACGCCAGTCCACCAATCTGTGCCAAATGTGGCTCACCAATTAATTTTTGTACGCCATCAACAATTTCAAATGATCCGAATGCAAAAGAAAGTGCAATAATTAACCCACCTGCAACCACCATAGGTAACATATACGAAACACCGGTTAATAGATGTTTATAAACGCTCTTCTTCTCATTACTTGATTTAGCTGATGAGGTATTGGTTGTAGGTTGATAAATTGTTGCTTCTTCGAATGCTTTATCTAATTCCTGAGCGGTCTTTTTAAGAGCAGGACCAGTTTTAGTACGGTATAATTTTTTACCGGCAAATTTGCTTAAATCAACATCAATATCACATGCAGCAATAACGACATCAGCAGAAGCAACTTCTTCAGGTGTTAATTCATTCCCCACGCCAACTGATCCACGTGTTTCAACTTTACACCACCAGCCGCGTTTTTTTGCTTCTTCTTCAATGGCTTCGGCTGCCATAAATGTGTGAGCCACACCTGTTGGGCAAGCAGTAACAGCAACAATGCGTTTAATCCCTGTAGCAGAAGCTGAAGCTGTTGCCACTGTTTGCTCATAAACTTTTGCTTTATTTGGCGCATCGTTTAATATTTGTTTCGAATTGGCAAAAACATCATCGATATCTTCAACAACATAAACTTTTTTACCCATCACTGACGTATCAGCAATTGATCCTGTACCCACTGCAACAATCACATCGGCATTTGCTGCGTTTTCAACTACATTTAAATTTAAAGCATTAGCAGCTAAAATAAGTTCAGCTTTAGCTAATCGTCCATTTACTGGACCTGTATTACTACCTTCAACAATATATATATTCATGAATACTCCTATCCAGCGTTAATTTCAATTTTGCCGAGCATATTTGTTACAGCTTGACGATCAGAAATGCCTACGCCTGCTTGTTCAACAGATAGCGCTGCAACACTTGATGCAAACACTAACGTATCTTTAATTGATTGATTAGTCATAAGACCATACATTAATCCAGCGACCATTGAGTCACCCGCACCAACTGTACTAACAACTTGGCATTTTGGGGGTTTAGCAATCCACGCTTCATTTTTTGTTACCCATAATGCACCTTTACTGCCAAGTGAGATGACCACATTTTCAATACCACTATCGATAATTTGTAAAGCAGCTGTTTTGATGTCGGTAAGCGTAGATAACTTTCGACCAACCCACATTTCAAGTTCCTTATCATTTGGTTTAATTAACCAAGGGTTGGCTTTAAGACCTGCTACTAAAGCATCACGGCTACTATCAAATACCACTTTAGGGCAAATTGCTTTAACTTGCTTCATCCATTCTGTAAACTTTTCCAGAGATACGCCAGCAGGTAAACTACCACTAATGGCAACCATATCTATATCTTTTAACCATTCTAATGAATCGGTAACGAAAGTCTGCCAATCTTGATCGTTAATCGTAAAACCAGAAAAATTTAGGTCGGTAACTTCGCTATTTTCTTCAGTTAATTTAACATTAATACGGGTGCGCCCATCAATGGTTTGAAACTTATCAACGACATTTAGTGATTTAAACAGCAAGTTAAAACCATCACGATTTTCTTTACCTAAAAAACCGCCTACCGTTAACTTAACATCCAGATCTGATAGTACTTTGGCAACATTAATCCCTTTACCAGCAGCAAGTAGTGCATTTGTCTGGACTAAATTAACATCACCAAGTTCAACTTTAGGACAAAAACCTAATAGATCATAAGCGGGATTTAATGTAATTGTTGCAACACGATAAGTCATTATTCAGTTCCCTCACCTAATCCGCTAGCAATGGCTTGACCTATGGCATTGAGCGCTTGCTCAGCATCTTGTCCAACAGCAGTAAATTTAAGACGACTGCCTTTTTTAGCACCTAGAGCTACAATCTTCATTAAGCTGGTTGCACTTACAGGCTCACCTTTACCATCTAAATTGGCAACCGTTATTTTACTATTGAATTCTTTTACCAATTTAACTAATACAGATGATGGGCGGGTATGCAGGCCATTTTCATTATGAATAACAAATTCACGACTTAATTCATTATCATTTGATTCGGCTGCATTAGATTGAGCAAGAGTAGGGATCGATTCAACATGCTCAGAATTATTGATATCAGAACCAGAAATAAGTAGCTGACTTAATTGCTCGACATTTGCTGTTAAAAGTTGGTCTAATTTTTGTCTAAAAATCAACGATGCGATGTGATGCACAACTTCTGCAACTGAATCATCAACAACCGACATTGTTATAAGTAATTTTACAGGTTTACTATCTTCACTCAGATGACTAACTGTACGGCTAATGGCAATCGCATTTTTTAAATTACCATTTTTACTATCACTTAACCAAATCCCATTGCCTAAATAATTAGGTTTGTTATCAAGCACATCGGCAATAAAATTAGCATTCACTGCATTGTGCTGTTTTAAACGCGAAGCATTCAATGCTTGTAGGGTTGCTAGGCTATCTGTTTGAATATCTAATAACACTGAATCTTGATGAATGGTAAATTTGTTATCTTGTTGCTCTACTTTATCAGTTAAAATAGCAATTGCTTCATCCGCTGTTTGAATTTTTTTAATTTTATCTTCAACGCCATCTTCACCAAGAACATGTGTCAATTGGCGAAGTAATTCTAAATGCTCATCAGAGCTTGCCGCAATACCAATAGCCAAGTAAGCTTTTTCACCATCATCACCCCACTCAACGCCATTTGGAAAACAAAATACCTGTACACCTGTTTTTTTCACTAAATGTCGAGTTTTTGTGGTGCCATGAGGAATCGCGATACCAATACCCAGATAGGTTGCAGCTTGCTCTTCTCGCTCTAGCATACCTTTAACATATCCATCTTCAACAAAACCTGCACTCGTTAATGCTGCGGCAATTTTTTTTATTGCTTCTTGCTTGTTAGTCGCTTGTTCATTTAAATGAATATTTTCTTTAACTAAATGAAACATAGAATAAATACCTCTGGGTTAAAATGTTGGGTTTGCTAAAATAACTCAACAATTCTAAATCCTTAATTGAATTATATTGAATCGTTTCAGCAATGATGAATACAATTAAAATATTTATCAAATAAATTATCTCTATTAATAATTAATATGTGATCTAGATCCAATTTTTTGATTAAAACTTAAAAAAGTTATTTTTTATAATCGCTCAGACAGGCTCTACCCAAGCTTCCTCTATATAGCAACCGCCTTGGAATAATGGTTGTACCAGGCTTATAACTTTGTTCACGCAAGCTTTCCATTAATAATGCGATAACAACTTGTGAAACTTCTTGATGATCTTGAGCAAGCGATATCACCTTACACGGTAAAAAATCAAGCAGTTCATGATCACCAAAAGTAGCAATCGTCAGTTGATTGGGTAGATAGCCAAATTTTTTTAAAATTGAATCAATCGCGCCTTGTAATAATGAAAAGGAGGTAGTGAAAATACCATCGGGTATATCATGCGTTTCTAACCAATGACTAAATACAATTTCGGCGTCACAGCGACTATAATTATTTGCATATAAAAAATCAACTTTATTAAACTGGTTTGCTGCAATTGATTCAAATCCTTCAAGACGTAATTGACTAACCGATAAATTAGGCAAAGCACCAATATAAACGACAGTTCCATCAACAAATTGACTAAACGTGGAGCCTAACGTTTTGGCATCTTGTTTATCAGATCCAACGATGTTTCTAAATTGATTATTGGATAATGTTCTATCTAAGGCAAATAATGGAATTTGGTTATTTTGCCAACCATCATAAAACCTATAATCTTGAGGAGACACAAACGATGAAGATATGACTAAAGCATCAACTCGCCGCTGCTGAAGATGCCTTACGCACTCTTGCTCAATACTTGGTTTATCTTCAGAACATGAAAGTAATAATTGATATCCATTTTTGCGCGCTAATTGCTCTAAGTAATTGGCAATTGTTGTATAACTACTATTTTCCAAATCAGGAATAATAATACCTATTGTGCGTGTTTTACCAGCTCTTAGTCCTGCTGCGACTTGATTTGGTTGATAGTTATGCTCTTTAACGACCGCTAAGACTTTTTCAATCGTTCTATCACTAACACGATATTTTTTTGCTTTTCCATTAATTACATAGCTAGCTGTAGTTCGAGAAACACCCGCTAACAAAGCAATTTCGTCTAATTTCATAATATAGTCTCAGCAAACATATTGTTGGCAATTAAACATGAATAAAGAGAAATTGTAAACCTTAATTGTTTTATCTGATGATTAACAGTGTTAATGCAGGAACAATCATTGTTCAACTGGTTAAAGTTTGAATTCGTTTATGTTCGATATCAAGCATAAAAAATAAGTTAATAATAAATCGCAATATTTTGATTTTGGACATTCTCAATTTTTATAGGAGTATCAAATATATCCTCTAAAAGTTGTGAATTCATAATTTGCTCTGGACTACCTTGATAAACAAGCTCACCATTTTTCATCGCCAAAATATAGTCTGAATAAACGGATGCAAAATTAATATCATGAATGACAATAACGATGGTTTTACCGAGTTCATCTGCTGCTCGACGTAATTGTTTCATCATAGCAACCGCATGTTTCATGTCTAAATTATTGAGTGGTTCATCGAGTAAGACATATTCGGTATCTTGACAAAGAATCATAGCCACATAAGCACGCTGGCGCTGACCACCGGATAATTCATCAATAAAACGATCTTTATATTCGGTAAGATTCAAAAAATCCAGAGCTTGATTGATATGCTTATAATCATCAGCATTTAAGCGCCCTTTGGTATAAGGATAACGCCCAAAGCCAACAAGTTCAAAAACAGTTAACCGACTGGTAAACCGATTTTCTTGTCTTAAAACAGATAAATAGGTCGCAAGTTTATCACTTGGTGTATTAACAACATCCATATTTTGAATTTTAACAACACCTTCATCAGCCACTAAAAGTCGACTGATAATCGATAAAAGCGTTGATTTACCTGCACCATTCGGTCCAATAATTGCCGTAATCCCACCTTGCGAAATAGTCGCATTGACATTTTTTAATACGGGTATAGTTTGATAATTTTTACAAACATTTTCAATTTCAATCACATTGGAACCTTTTTCAATAATAAGAAAATAAACAAAGAACCACCAATAAATTCAATCACTATAGATAAAGCGCCAACCATATTTAACACACGCTCTAGAAACATTTGCCCACCGACCAGAAAAATGATACCCAATAAAAAAGCGGTAGGCAGTAAATAACGATGTTGGCTTGATCCGCTAATACTATAAGCAAGATTAGCGATCAATAGACCCAAAAAAGTAAACGGTCCAACCAATGCCGTCGATATTGCGACTAAAACAGAAACGAGTAATAAAATTATTGTAACGCTCTTTTGATAATCGATACCTAAACTAATCGCATTATCCCGACCTAAAGCAAGTACATCGAATCGAAATCGCATTTTCCACAAAAATACACCAATCACAGCGGCTATTATTAATGAAAAGATAATCAAGACAGGTTCAGCACGGGTAAATGTTGCAAAAATTCGACTTTGTAACACAGCAAATTCTGTTGGCGTCATTAAACGTTGCAGTAAGTTAGAAAAGCTACGGAACAACGTACCTAAAATAATACCGATTAATAAAACTAAATGTAGATTTTGTTTGAGTTTAGTGAATAAACCACGGTATAAAAAGAGAGAAAATAAAATTAATAATAATGATTCAAATACAAATTTACCAATAATCCCAATATAGGGAATACCTTGTGTATCAATAAAAAAGATCACAATCGTTTGGATTAACACAAACAAAGATTCAAATCCCATAATTGATGGAGTCAAAATTCGATTATTGGTCACGGTTTGAAAAAGTAAGGTAGAAGTCGATGCAGCAAAAGCAACCAGAATCATGGTTAGCACAATCCAAGTTCGGTGCATCAATATATAACTAATATTGCCTTTAAGGTTTAAAGTCATAAAACAACTTATACAAATTAAAGACAGAATAAATAACAAAAATACTCTTTTTTGACTTATTGTATAACGTTTTTGATTAACTGACATGGCGTCTTCGACTCAATAATATTAAGAAAATAATAGCGCCAACTACGCCAAGAATAACACTCACGGGAATTTCAAAGGGATAACGAATTAGCCGACCAATAATGTCACAAATTAATACTAATCCACTGCCAAATAAACAGATCCAAGGTATCGTTTTACGAACATTATCACCAAATAATAAACTTACAATATTTGGCACAATCAATCCTAAAAAAGGTAAAACACCAACGACCACAACAACAATCCCACCAATTAATGCAATAACAATAAGTCCCGTCAACATGACTCGACGATAATTAAGACCTACATTAACTGAAAAGTCGCGTCCCAAACCTGCAACGGTAAATTGATCGGCACTCCAACAAGCAAGCAATGTCAAACCGCCGACTAACCATAATAATTCATAACGGCCTTGTAAAATACCTGAAAAGTCGCCTGATTCCCAACCACCAAGCGATTGTAATAAATCAAAATACATAGCGAAAAATGTTGTAATCGCGCTAATGACTGCCCCCAACATAATACCAATAAGCGGCACCATCAATGCTGATTTGAAAATGATTTTTCGGGAAATCACCATAAAAATCATTGTACCCGCCATAGCAAATAAGCTGGCAACAACCATTTTTGTCATCACACTTGCACTCGGTGCAAGCACCATCATGATTAATAAACCAAGACTGGCTGATTGAGTAGTGCCAACTAAAGTAGGTTCAACAAATCGATTTTGGGTTAACAATTGCATTATTAAACCGGCAACACTCATGGCACTACCTGCAAATAATAAAGCAACGGTTCTGGGAACACGGCTAACAAAAAAAATCTCTCGCATCGTACTATCGATCCAAAGATCAGATAGCGTGACATTCCCAGCCCCAATAAATAAACTTATTACAGACATTATCAACAAAATGAAAATGCCTGTAATAAAATAAAACGACTTAACCATATCTTTGATTAATTAGCTGATGTTTTTTGTAAAGCTTCGCTTATTTGATCCATTAAGTGGCTATAAGTTTGAATACCACCAGCAATATACATTGAGGTTGAATCTAAATAGACAATATGATTATTTTGCCATGCATCCGTTTTTTGAATTAAATCATTATTTAAAACTTGTTGAGCTGATTGCGCTTCTTTATTTCCAATAGCATTATCTCTATCTAAAACAAAAAGCCACTGTGGATTAACACTTAAAATAAACTCAGAGGTAACTGCGTTACCATGACGCCCTGCTTCTTGGAATGTTGTGGCAGGTTTAAAACCTAATATATCAAAGATAAAACCAAAGCGAGATTTTGGTCCATATGCTGACATTTTGCCACCATTAACCATAATGACTAGTGCACTTCCAGCGGTATTTGTTTTTGGTTTAAGTTGTTCAATTTTTTGATTAAAATCAGCTATAAGCTTTTTAGCTTGATCTTGTTTATTAAACAACGTGCCTAATTGTTCAGTTCTTTGTGTTAAACTTGCCAAAAAGTTATTTGGATCAATATCAAGAGAAATAGTTGGCGCAATATCATTTAATTTATTATAAACATCGTTCGCACGACCACCTGCGATAATAACATCAGGCGCTAATGAACTTAAAACTTCATAATTTGGCTCAAATAACGTCCCCACATTAGTATAACTTTTATCACTATATTTCGATAAAAAATCAGGGAAATGCACATCAGATTGAGGAACCGCTGAGACAGGAATATTCAAAGCATCCATAATATCGAGTGTTGCGATATTAAAAACAACCACCTTTTTAGGGTTTTCAGGTACATCAGTTTTACCTTGCGCATGCTCAATGGTTATTTTATTAACTGAACTTTGCTCATTTTTTTTATTATCATCACATCCCGCTAACACAAATAGCGCTGTTAACAACACTATAAACTTAAATTTGATACGTGAATACATTTTGGCTCCTAATCATCATTCTTGATAAAAAAAGAAATGATAAATATAACAATTATCATTTGCATTAGATTGTAACGAAAAAAATAAAGCTATTCAATTAACTTTAATAGAATAAAAGAATGGGTGTCTTAGGTAGATTAGAAATATAACAATCGAATAAATACATTTTATCCAGTGAAGATGACAATGTTATTAGTGCCACTCCTCACACCGTTATAATTGGCTGTGAGGAAATAATTTTCATACTAAATTTGTGTTAAAGCTATCAGTTAACGCAAGCAACTCGCTGTTTATTACCACCAAGATAGCCATGATATACATCACCGGTATCTGAATGGACAAGATAAGGCTCATTCAGATTGTCGTATATTTGCCCAGTCCAATAATCACCATACTCTAGATCACTATTTGTATAATAATTCTTATCAGTAAATCCCCATTCAGAAAATAAAGTTTGACCAATTCTACGCTGGTAATTATTGGGTTGATTAGGCAAACCACCTTGCCATTCCCAACCATTTGCATTAGTTAAGTCAATAATACTAGCTATTTTGTAACCTAAATTTTCACAGTAGGATTTAGCAGAAGGATAGTCAATATAACCAGGTTTTGCTATAAACCATTTACTTATTGTGAAGCGGTATATCATATTTTTTTTATTCTTATCTGAATAAATGGTAAAAGTAGTTGGATCTTTTGCAGTTGCAGCTTCTGCAGCACTTGAACCATTATCTGGTCCTTGAAATTCTACTTTAGCAACATTGATTTGTTTAATATTATCGGTAGTAATATTTAAGCTAATCCCAGAGTTTTGTGGCGATTTACTATAGCTTAATTCACTTGATAATGCCCCTGCTACCGTTAAATAAAAATACAGTCCTTTTGATGCTGTGGTTGGAAAATTGGTCGAAGGTTGATATAAGGTTTGAAGTTTAAATCCTTTACTACCATCCCATTGACTTGTTGGTCCCGACATAGATGTAAAATTTGGAAAAGGATCGCTATCATTATACTTTAAATTAGGCCGAGCAAAGCAAAAATAAGGAGTGGTCACTTTATTAGGGATAAGATAGTAAACTGCTTGATTACCAATAAAATTAGAAGAATTTGGCAAGCCATAGCGAGTTGATAAAATGCCGCTATCACTGGTTAAACTGAGTTGATAGGGAGAATTACAAGCATCATTCAAAAGCTGCTCAGGGTTATTTACCATTTCACCATCAGCGCTTTTAACCGTTAACGTTAAATTGCCAGAAACAGTATACAACTTATCACCATCATTATCTTTCCAATAACCCTTACTTGAAATTAGATCTAACAAGCTGATTTTCAGTTTATTTAAAGGAAGTTCAGTTTTAATATTTTTTAATTTTTCGCCTCCAGCAGGAAGTCGAATTGGGTTGCTTTTTGTCGATAAACTATCTTTGATGCTATAACTTCGACCATCGTAAAGCGTAATATTCAAAAGCGGATCTGTTTTATTTCTGCTAGTAGCTCCATTATCAAAAGTTAAATATGGTGCATTGCCATGAATTGCAGCTGAAGTGGTGGCAGTTAACGAATTAACTGAATTAGCAGTGATTAATCCTAAAATGATACCAATAAATTTTAAATAAAAAGAAACTGAATTAAATATTTTCTGATTAAAAAGAGCTGTTTTTCCTCTTAAAAAGGAGAATAAGAAGTTAATTGAGGATCGAAAATGATTAGAGTGAAAGAATAAACTTAAATATAACGATTTATCTAACGATAAATAGGGTTTTACAGGTTTTGCGTTTTAAACATTATATATGTTTCCCTTCCTAAATGTCAATATATTTCTGCATAAATTCGTTTTTTTATGCGAAAAATTATTTTTTGTTTTTTTTAAAAGAATAACAACCAAAATCATATTAAATGAATCACATTGCTCTAAAAATAGAAAAATGTTAATTATGGTTCTAATTAATAATGAGAGAAAATCAGAAATAAATATACAAATTTTTTGTTAAGAATTGAAAAGTCGTTGTTCAAATAAACTTTAATTGAGTTAGTTTAAAAACTTTAATTCAAAAGTAATCAAACTAACTTATTTAATTAATGATCAAAGCTCATCTAATTTATTTTGTGTATCATCTGATAATTCTTTCAACTTCCTTGTTAACGTGTTACGTCCCCATCCTAATAAATGTGCGGCATCTTGTTTATGACCACGCGTAAAGTTTAACGCGCAATTCAATAAAATACGTTCAACATCGTTTACTGCTTCGGTTAATATACCCGTTTTGCCTGCAATTAGTGCTTGTTTAGCCCAATTTTCAAGTAAATTTTGCCAATTCATTTCAAGCTCTGGTTGATGAAATGGTTGAGAGTGGGGTTCATACTCTATTGAATTTTTAGGCATAGACATTTGTAGTAGTTCAGGTGGCAAATCCTGTACCAGTATTTCTTTACTTGAGGACATAACTGTGACCCATCGACAGGTATTCTCAAGCTGCCTAACATTCCCTGGCCATTTTGACATACATAAAATTTTTAAAGCTTCTGGACTAAAAATTTTACTTTCAACACCTAATTCTTTTGCAGTTGTATGCAAAAAGTGTTCAGCAAGTTTTGGAATATCTTGTGCTCTGTCTCGTAACGGTGGTAATAAAATACGAATAACATTTAAACGATGAAAAAGATCTTCTCTAAATTTACCTTCTCTTACTCTCGCTTGAAGATCTTGATGGGTTGCGGCAATAATCCGTACATCGACTTTAACCGGTGAATAACCACCAATTCGATAAAATTGTCCATCAGCAAGTACGCGTAATAATCGCGTCTGCACATCTAACGGCATATCGCCAATTTCATCCAAAAATAGGGTTCCACCATTAGCTTGTTCAAATCGACCATGTCTGATTTGAGCAGCGCCAGTAAAAGCGCCCTTTTCATGCCCAAAAAGTTCGGATTCAATCAAATCTTTAGGAATTGCGGCCATATTAAGAGCAATAAAAGGCGATTGTGAACGCGGACTATGGATGTGTAACGCCTTGGCAACTAACTCTTTACCGGTTCCTGACTCACCATTTATTAATACACTAATCGATGATTTAGATAACCGCCCAATAATACGAAAAACCTCTTGCATCGCGGGGGCTTCACCAATAATACCGGTTGAGGCTTTTGCTGTTGTGGTTTGACTTGTCTTGTTTGTTTGCGTTTGTAAAATTGCGCGTTCAACTAATTGAATGACTTCATCCACATCAAATGGTTTAGGAATATAGTCATAAGCACCTTTTTGATAAGCATTGACCGCTGCATCAAGATCTGAATGGGCTGTCATGATAATTACAGGTAAATTCGGTATTTGTTCCTTCACATAATGTAACAAGGTTAACCCATCAAGTCCTGGCATTTTGATATCCGAGATCAATACAGCAGGTTTTTGCACATGCGTATCTAACGCATCAATCACTTCTTGACCATTCGCGAAAGTAACGCAGTTAAAGTGAGCATTGGTAAGTGCTTTTTCTAATACCCATCGAATTGAACTATCATCATCAACAATCCAAACATTCATTTTAATTTACCTCATTGTTTAATTGGCAAATAGACAGAAAATTCAGTATGTCCAGGCCAACTATTAAATTCAATTTTTCCATGATGTTGATCGACTATATTATGTGCAATCGAAAGTCCAATTCCTGTTCCCCCTTCATAACCACTCACCATTGGATAAAACAAGGTATCTTGTATATGAACCGGTACGCCAGGCCCATTATCTTCAATATCAATGCGGGCACAAAGTCGATAACGTTGTCCATGTAAAGTCACCTGAAAGGCCGTTCTTGTTCTTATCGTTATTGTTCCTGTTTTTGTTCCTATAGCCTGCAATGCATTACGGACAATATTTAAAATCACTTGTTCTATCTGTTCAGAATCATGAATTAACTCAGGTAAGCTTGGATCATAATCACGTAAAATTTGAATATTAATTGGCTTTTCTAAACAGAGTAAAGCATAGATTCGTTCTATTGCTTTGTGAATATTTTGTTCTTTTTGCTGTAACCGCTGCTGAGGGCCCAGTAATCTATCAACCAGGTTTCTGAGTCTATCGGCTTGCTCAATAATAATTTGTGTATAATCTTGTAATTCATTTTTAGGTAATTCCCGAGATAATAATTGAGCCGCGCCACGTAGACCACCCAATGGATTTTTAATTTCATGAGCAAGCCCTCTAACTAATTCTCGAGCAGCACTTTGTTGAGCTTGTTGTAATTGCTCTTGGCTAAGGCGCTTATGGTTATTTAATGGCGCCATTTCAATAAGAATGCGTCCATTTGCTAATAATTGTGCCGTTAATGATAAAATATGCAATTCATTATTAATCACTAAATTGACTTCATTATCCGTAAAACCTTGATTTTGTTCTAACGCACTTAACATGAGTTCAAAATCCAACGAATAATAGCTCAATAAATCAGGCAAATAACTCTCTAATAATTTTTTTGTGCTTTGCGATAATAATTGCTGAGCTGCCGTATTGGCATAAAGAATATGAAGATTTTTATCGAGCAATAAAATACTTGTGATTATTGAATCGAGAACAAGATTAGCATCAGATTCATTATCAAATGTCATCGTTTCAATTCCCGCCCTCGCTAGACACCACCGCTGATTAGCGGTGGAGCACTTTAAGTTAAATCGAAAATAACTTATAAACTATAGTACAACTCAAATTCAACAGGATGTGGAGTCATACGAACACGATCAACATCTTGACGTTTTAAATCAATATAAGCATCGATAGTGTCATTAGTAAATACGTTACCACGAGTTAAGAACTCACGATCTGCATCTAAAGCATTAAGTGCTTCTTCAAGTGAGCCAGCCACTTGTGGAATTAATTTAGACTCTTCTGGTGGTAAATCGTACAAGTTTTTATCCATCGCATCGCCCGGATGAATTTTATTGATAATGCCATCTAAACCAGCCATTAACTGCGCTGCAAATGATAAGTATGGGTTACCGGCTGGATCTGGGAAGCGAACTTCAATGCGACGTGCTTTAGGGCTCGTCACAACAGGAATACGAATTGACGCAGAGCGGTTACGTGCTGAGTAAGCAAGCATCACTGGTGCTTCATAACCTGGGACTAAACGTTTATACGAGTTAGTTGCAGGGTTGGTAAAGGCATTAATTGCTTTAGCATGTTTAATAATACCACCGATATAATATAGCGCCATTTCAGATAGACCCGCATATTTATCGCCTGCAAATAAGTTTACCCCATCTTTGGCTAATGATTGGTGGCAGTGCATACCTGAACCATTATCGCCAAACATCGGTTTAGGCATAAATGTCGCTGTTTTACCATAAGCATGCGCAACATTTTGTACTACATACTTATAAATTTGCACTTCATCGGCTTTTTTAGTTAATGTATTAAAACGACAAGCAATTTCGTTTTGACCTGCTGTTGCTACTTCATGGTGATGCGCTTCAACAACTAAACCTAATTGCTCCATGATTAAACACATTTCAGAACGAATATCTTGGGATGAATCAACGGGAGGAAGTGGGAAGTAACCACCTTTAACTGCTGGACGATGGCCTTTATTGCCTTCTTCATATTTAGTGCCTGAGTTCCAAGCGGCTTCGATATCATCAATATGTACAAAGCTACCTGACATTGGCGTACCAAAACGCACATCATCAAATAAGAAAAATTCTGGCTCTGGTCCAAAAATAACCGTATCAGCAATACCTGATGATTTTAAAAACTCTTCAGCACGTTTAGCGATTGAACGGGGATCGCGATCATAACCTTGCAATGTCGCAGGCTCTAAAACATCACAACGCAAATTTAACGTCACATCTTCAAAAAATGGATCAATTACCGCACTTGATGCATCTGGCATTAATACCATGTCTGATTCATTAATACCTTTCCAACCTGCAATTGATGAACCGTCAAACATCTTACCATCTTCAAAGAAATCAGCATCAATTTGGCTAACAGGAATTGTTACGTGTTGTTCTTTACCTTTTGTGTCGGTAAAACGTAAATCAACAAACTTAACATCGTTTTCTTTAATTAGTGTTAAAACTTTTTGTGTAGACATGTATCTTCTCCATTAAGGACAAATAATTGTTCAGTTTAAAAGGCATTTTTGCCAAGTTGTTTACAGTTATGCAAATATGATGCCATTTTTTAACCATGCTTAAGTGGTCAATAAGCTAACCTGATAATAACACAAATATTATTATTGCACCAAAATAAAGCAATAAGCACCAAAGTAATGCACCAAAACCAATCATTGCTACCTAATCAAAGATTACAAAAGCTTAAACTAAAACCAATATAAAATAAGTTATATACAGTTGCAGCTTTTATAAACTTTCAGTATTGGTGCATACAGATATTTTGTTTGAACTTTACTCCAGCATTTTTTAATGCCTCATGATAATTCAATAATAATTTTTAGTTTTTCTCAGTGTTATTTTAGTATTAGAAAAAGTAAGTGCTACTTGTTGTCTGTTCGATGGTTAATATTGAAACAAACCAGAAAAATTGGTCACCATGATATGCAAAAAATAGGAGAAACTAATAAAGATTCCTTGCGTTATTTGGAGGATATTTGATTGGAATTCATATCACTAAATTAGAAAAACGTAATCAATTGAGTAACCACTTATCAATATCATTCTGTTTAAAGTCATCTATTTTTAACTTAAAAATCGAATAATCATCATGACATTAATAATGTTTTCACATAATGGTACTATATTTCACCGCATAATATCGCTATAATCTTAGCTTATATCGAAAAAATCAGGTAATCACATAAGTATGGACTTTATTACACTCGAAATTATTCCTTTTGTAAAAAATCACCTTTTACTTTCACTCGGTTGGATTGTGTTATTCATTGCAATCATTGTATTAACGATTAAAAGCAAATTATCGAAAGTTAAGATTATTAATAATGCTCAAGCAATCAATATGATCAATAAGCAAAATGCCGTTATTGTTGATATTCGTTCTGCTGATAGCTTCAAAAAAGGGCATGTGACTGAATCTCATAATATCTTGCCGATTGATATTAAAAATGCAAGCGCCAAAACCATTGATAAATTCAAAGAGGATCTTATTATTTTAATCGATGAAAATGGCTTATCATCAACAAATATTGGTGAAATTCTTGTAAAACAAGGTTTTTTACATGTTTATGCCTTAAAAGATGGCATTGCTGGATGGAATGGCGAAAATTTACCATTAGTTAGAAAATAATATAATTTAAAAATAAATAAGGTTTTATCATGACTGAACAAAACAATACACAACAAGCCGAAACACAATTCGCAATTCAACGTATTTATACTAAAGATGTTTCGTTCGAAACCAATAATGTGCCAGAAATTTTTACAAAACAATGGCAACCTGACATGAATATTGAACTTAATTCATCATCTCAAATTTTGAATGAAAGCGTGTATGAAGTTGCTTTGCGCGTCACAGTAACAGTGAAGTCACAAGATGAAGTTGTGTATATATGTGAAGTTACTCAAGCCGGTATTTTTTCATTAATTGGCTTTGATGAAAACCAAATACAACACTGCGTTGGGGCTTACTGTCCAAATATATTGTTCCCTTATGCTCGAGAAGTCGTGTCAAGTTTAGTGACCAAAGGTACATTCCCTCAACTCAATTTAGAGCCAGTAAATTTTGATGCACTATTCCTTAACTATCTTCAACAACAAGCTGAAGCTAGTTCTGCTGAAACACTACAATAGTGGTTGTTTGGCAATAAATTTTTAATCAGTTTATTGGATTATTCATGAAAAAAAGCGCTGTAGTAACAGTCATTGGAGCAGGTTCCTATGGAACCTCTTTAGCAATATTACTGGCTCGTAATGGTCATCCAACACTATTATGGGGTCATAACCCTGATAAAATGACTATTTTGCAGCAAGATAGGCAAAATAAGCAATTTTTACCAGATATTGCTTTTCCACCTGAATTACAGGTTGAAACGGATTTACAAACCGCTGTTAGTGCTGCACCCATCTTACTTATTGTAGTACCTAGTCACGCTTTTGCTACTATTTTAAAGCAAATTAAACCTTTTTTACGTAAAGATTCAAAAATCGTTTGGGCGACAAAGGGTTTAGAAGCCGACACAGGACGTTTATTACAAGATGTAGCAAGAGAAATTCTAGGTAATGAAATTCCTTTAGCAGTCATTTCTGGTCCGACCTTTGCCAAAGAAGTCGCATCAGGTTTACCCACTGCGGTAACCGTTGCATCGACCGATGATTTGTTTTTAACTGAGTTACAGAATTTATTTCACTGTAGTAAAAGTTTTCGTGTTTATAGCAGTAAAGATTTTATTGGCGTACAACTAGGTGGCGCTGTCAAAAATGTTATTGCTATTGGTGCAGGTCTATCTGATGGACTTGGTTTTGGTGCCAATGCTCGAACAGCGCTAATTACCCGAGGATTGGCTGAAATGATGCGATTAGGTGCTAAACTTGGCGCTGACCCTGCCACCTTTATGGGGATGGCTGGGCTTGGTGATCTGGTCTTAACTTGTACTGATAATCAATCACGTAATCGTCGCTTTGGTATATTATTAGGTCAAAATAAAACCATTGAAGAAGCACAAAAAACGATAGCTCAAGTTGTCGAAGGATATAAAAACACCAAAGAAGTCTGGCTATTAGCTAAAAACAATCACGTCGATATGCCAATTACAGAACAGATATATCAAGTCCTATATGAACATAAAGATCCAAAACAAGCGGCAATGGCATTACTTGGGCGTTCGCAAAAAGAAGAATTAAAAAGTTAAGTTTTATATCGATAAAAGGCTATTGCTTACTTAAAAATTTGTGTAAAAAAAAGGGCTATTGCCCTATTTTATATTGTTAAGCCGATTGCTTTTTGTTTGGCTTTTAAGTAAATATCATAGCCAACGTAAACATCTAGCACAGCGGTACCAACGGTTTTAAATAACGTAATTTGTTGATCATTTTCACGACATAGCGTAGAGTCCATCACTAAATTGCCTAATTCTAAAAAATCATCTTTAGACACTAACTTTTGATTGATCGGATCGATGATATCGCCGGCTTCAGCAAAAACACCTGCTTTAGTATCAAGAACACGAATAGACGATTTTTTCACTACATCACTTGGAATTTCATGCATTTCTGGCGTATAAGCACCAACACCATTAATATGAGTGCCTGGTTTAACGTTAGCACCATTAAACGTCGCTACTTTTGAAGTCGTCACAGAAGTAATAATATCGGCTTGACTAATATCTTGATCCAAGTCCTGTGAGCAATAAAAATTAGCAGAGAAATGTTCAAATTGTCTTTTCATCGCTTCGGTGAACTGTTTGGCTTTTTCACTATCAATATCAAAAATGGCCACGTCTGTTAGTGGACGAACAGTTAGCATTGCCTCCAACTGAGATACAGCTTGTCCTCCCGTACCAATCAATACCGCGCGACGAGCATCTTTACGCGCTAATAAATCTGTTGCCGCGCCTTGTACCGCACCAGTTCGAAGTTGAGTAACATAAGTGCCATCTAACATTGCACAAACTTCACCTGTTTGTGGATTAAGCAATAAGACTTGTGCCGGTACTGATGGCTTACCTAAGGTTGGATTATCAGGAAAGACTGACACAATTTTAATGCCGACAATATCGCTCCCTTTTATATGTGCAGGCATAAATAAACTCTGCCCCTTTTGCATATCAAAATTAATCCGTAATGGTACCTCACTGTTACCCTCGGTATAAATTTTCAAAGCTTGCTTATCTGCTGCAATCGCATCTTGCATGGTATAAACTTTTTTAATCTCATTAGCCGTTAATATTAACATTTTATCTCCAGTCCATTTTTTAATGCTTATTTTTTTGAGCAACATCGATTGTCTAATTATTCAATAGCCCTAATGGCATTTATAATAATGTTTTGTTTTAATTGAAATAACAGGATAAATTGCTTATCTTGTATATTGCTTACTTTTTCACTATTATGACAAAGTGTAATTTTGCACGACAATTGAGAAATCAGATGTTATTTAAAATACTAAAATTTTTTCTTAAGATTTTATTTCATGTTAAAGTTCATGGCAATCTAGATAATTTAAAACAAGATAGGCTTCTTATCACGCCTAATCATGTTTCCTTCCTCGATGGCGTTTTAATCGGTGTTTTTTTACCAGTAAAACCTGTTTTTGCTATCTACGCAGGCTATATAGACCATTGGTTGGTACGTTTAGCAAAGCGTTATGTTGATTTTGTGCCAATGGATCCTATCAGTCCTATGGCAATAAAACGATTAGTTCGTGAAATTGAAAAAGGCCGGCCAATTGTGATTTTCCCTGAAGGCCGAATCACAATAACAGGTTCGTTAATGAAAATTTATGATGGTGCGGCTTTTGTTGCGGCTCGTTCTAAAGCGACTATCGTACCAGTTTGGATTGAAGGGGCGGAGTTTACCTTAACCAGTCGTTTAAAAGGATTATTCAAACGGCATTTGTTTCCAAAGATAACTATTCATGTTCTTGAGCCGACCTCTATTCCAATGCCAAATGCGCCAAAAGCCAGAGATAGGCGTTACATTGCAGGCGAAAAACTGCATGAAATTATGATGAATGCTCGCATGGAAAGTCGCCCCAAATTGACACTATTTGAAGCTTTACTTGAAGCACAAGTAAAATACGGGGTTAAGTCACGTATGGTGCAAGACCCGACAACATCGGAAGCGTCGTACCGAAACCTTCTTAAACAAATTATTGGTGTTAGTTGCATCATTGCTAAAATAACGAAAAGAAAAGAACGAGTCGGGCTGTTATTACCAAATGCAACAATTACTGTTGCAACTATTTTTGGTTTATCGGTTAAAAACAGAATTCCAGCAATGCTTAATTATACAGCAGGCACCAAAGGCATAACCTGTGCGGTAACAGCGGCTGAAATTAAAACCATTATTACTTCTCGAAAATTCATCCAAAAAGGTAAACTTGATTACTTACTTGAAGAAGTCAAGGGTGTTAAATGGTATTTCCTTGAAGATTTACGTAAAAGCTTAACCTTCAGTGATAAATTATATATTTTAATTCATCAATATATTCCACGTTTGGTTCAGCGTCGTCAATCTAGTGATGACGAAGCATTAGTACTCTTTACTTCCGGCTCTGAAGGTAATCCTAAAGGTGTGGTACATAGCCATAATAGTTTGATTGCCAATGTAGAACAAATTCGAACAGTTATCGATCCAACACCAGCAGACCGTTTTATGTCAGCTTTGCCACTGTTTCATGCTTTTGGTATTACTGCTGGTCTATTTTTACCGCTGTTTTCAGGCAGTCGAACCTTTTTATATCCAAATCCATTACATTATCGTATGGTTCCCGAAATTATCTATGACCAAAATTGTACTGTTCTATTTGGTACACCAACATTCTTAGCTAACTATGCGCGATATGCACACCCTTATGATTTTATGCGCTTACGTTACGTAGTTGCGGGTGCTGAAAAACTACCAGATTCAGTTCGAGAACAATGGAAAGATAAATTTGGTATTCGTATTTTAGAAGGTTATGGTGTGACCGAATGTGCACCGGTTGTTGCCCTTAATGTGCCTATGGCCTTTAAAGCGGGCACAGTTGGACGATTACTACCGGGTATGATTTCACGATTAATTCCGATATCAGGGATTACCGATGGTGGCGAACTACAATTAAAAGGGCCTAACGTGATGAAAGGCTACTTACGTGTTGAAAATCCAGGTAAACTTGAAGTCCCTGCTGCCACAGATGAAAACGGCAAGGTCGAAAAAGGTTGGTATGATACTGGCGATATTGTCGCTATTGATAACGAAGGTTTTGTTACCATTAAAGGACGCTTAAAACGATTTGCTAAAATTGCCGGTGAAATGGTGTCATTAGAAAGTGTTGAAGCTCTAGCCAAAAAAGTCGATCCCGATTCGATGAATGGCGCAACAGTGAAAACAGACTCGGCTAAAGGCGAAGCAATTGTACTGTTTACCACATCGTCTAACATTAATCGAGAATTACTCAATCAAGCCGCTCAAGAACTGGGTATACCGACATTAGCCATTCCACGTGATATTCGGGTTGTTAAAGAGTTACCATTACTTGGCACGGGTAAAATCGATTTTATCACGCTAAGAAAAATGGCCGATGAATAAGTCAGAATCTACTATGAAACAATATTCACTATTAAGCAAAGGCATGGTAGCAACCATGCTAGCGCAGTTTTTTTCAGCATTTGCGGATAATGCAATCTTTTTTGCTATTCTTGCTTATATTAAAAATTTGCATTACCCACAATGGAGCCAATCAGTATTACAAATTAGCTTTGTTGTTCCTTTTATAATTCTTTCTCCTTTTGTTGGCCAATTTGCCGATAGTATGTCCAAAGGCAAAGCGATGATGATAGCCAATGGTCTAAAATTAATTGGCGCAGCAAGTATCTGCTTAAATATTAGTCCCTTTATCGGTTATTTTTTAGTGGGTATTGGCGCTGCCGGTTACTCTCCAGCAAAATATGGTATTTTAGGCGAGCTGACATCGGGTGATAAGTTAATAAAAGCGAATGGTTTAATTGAAGCATCAACAATTGCAGCAATTCTGCTGGGTTCTTTGGCTGGTGGGCATATTGCCGATATGAATGTCAGTGCATCCTTACTTACTTGTGTTTTAATGTATGCACTCGCCGTAATTGCTAACATATTTATTCCCAAGTTACCTGCTGCAAGAAAAGATATTCACTGGAAATTTACCAGTATGGTGAAAGATTTTACCCGCACAGTCAAAATCATCTTCAGTAATAAACAAGCTTTATATACGCTATTAGGCACCAGCCTATTTTGGGGAGCAGGCATTACATTACGTTTTTTATTGATTAGCTGGGTGCCTGTGGTTTTAGGTATTGTTGACAATTCAACCCCGACCAATCTTAATGCCATTGTTGCCATCGGCATTGTAATTGGCGCTGGTTTAGCTAGTGCATTTATTTCGATCGATAAAACATTACGTTGTATTCCTGCTGGAATCATGATGGGCATTGCCGTTATAGCTTTTACATTGCAAAGCCATATCATTTCATCCTATATTTTATTAGTGATCATTGGTGCACTAGGTGGATTTTTCTTAGTACCACTCAATGCCTTGATCCAAAAAATGGGCAAAGATTTAGTTGGTGCAGGTAGTGTCATATCAATCCAAAACTTAAGCGAATATAGTGCAATGATGATCATGTTAGGGCTTTATACCTTAGCCGTTGCGCTCAACCTCCCTGTTATTGCTATTGGTGTAGGTTTTGGTTGCTTATTTACGCTAATAATATTTCTTCTATGGCTAGGATTAAGAAAACATGCAAAATATTAATTTATCTTCTATGTTAACCGAGAGCCGCAATCTCAATAGTGAACAAATTGATAATTGCTCTACATTAGAAATTCTTAAAATTATCAATAATGAAGATAAAAAAGTTGCCTTAGCAGTAGAGCAAGAATTAAGCAACATAGCTCAAGCAGTAGATGTAGTTAGTCATGCTTTGTTAAATCAAGGTAGATTAGTTTACATTGGTGCTGGCACATCGGGGCGTTTAGGCATTTTAGATGCCAGTGAATGCCCACCAACTTATGGCACACCGCCTGAACTGGTCATCGGCTTAATCGCTGGTGGTCAGCAGGCAATCTTTCATGCTGTTGAAAATGCTGAAGACAATCCACAATTAGCTGAACGTGATTTAACCAAGATCAATTTATCAGCCAACGATGTTTTAGTCGGAATTGCAGCTAGTGGGCGCACACCTTATGTTCTTGGTGCCATGCACTTTGCTAAATCACTGGGGTGCAAAGTTGTAAGCTTATGCTGCAATCCCAAAGCTCCCATGCTTGAATTAGCCGATATCGCAATCACTCCCATTGTTGGTGCAGAAGTGATCACCGGCTCATCTAGAATGAAAGCGGGCACGGCACAAAAGCTTGTACTAAATATGTTAACCACAGCAAGTATGATTAAGATTGGCAAAGTTTACGGTAACTTGATGGTAGATGTTGAAGCAACCAATGCTAAACTGATTGAGCGCCAAATATCAATTGTTATGCAAGCAACCGATTGTGACCGACAAACCGCGACTTTAGCATTACAACAAAGTAATCGACACTGTAAAACAGCTATTTTAATGATTTTAGCTAATCTATCTTTTACGCAAGCCAAAAAGGTCCTATCAGAAAATAGTGGATTTATTCGTCGTGCGCTAAAAGATCATGGCTTATAAAATAACGATTAAAATACCTTTAAAAAAGGTGATTTTTAGTTCAAATGTATTTTTAAAAAATAGCAATATAGTACATTTGACGAAAATAATCTCAATTTAATTTTTACAGTTGCATTTGGTAAATCAAAAAACTAAGACAATCTAATTTAGCGTATAGATCACATCAGTTATCTTTGACATTGTTTGATGTGATCTAAAGTTGAGCGATAAAAAAACTCCTTAAAATTAAATCAGCAGCAATATTGAGTTGCATGTTAGCAAAACATACCTGACGAAATGGACAAAAACCAATCAATTAGCTTTGAAGAAAATCATCCTAAAAGTCTAAAATGGTAGATGTTTTAGTCAACAACTTGTTGATTTAATATCAAAATCCATCATTATGGATTAAATAACTGATAATTAATTTTGCGTCAATAACCAGTAATAATCATCATATAATAAGAGTAAATACTGATTATCAATAAGCATAAAATAACAGTATCCATTATTAGATGGATGATCAATAATTAGCAAAATTTCGTAACAAAAATAAATGATTTTTTAAAAATAGATAAAATTCTTCTATAAAAAAATAGATTATCTATACTTAACTTATTAATAAATGTTATGATTTAACAGTTAATTATATAAAAATTAGGAATATAAACATTTGTTTTACAAACAACTATGTACCTCATATTTTTTATAAACAGACTATTTATGTTCAATATTTTTACATATGACTTAACTAAACCAAACTAGTTTTTGGTGCTCATTTAAAGTAATTTATTATTATCCAATGAGATAAATATTTGGAGGAAGATCTATGGTAGGAATTATTCTTGCAACTCATGGCGAGTTTGCAGAAGGGATTCTACAATCAGGAACAATGATATTTGGTGAACAAGAAAACGTTAAAGCGGTTACCTTGCATCCAAGTGACAGTCCTGAAAGTTTAAAAGAGAGAATGCTTGCTGCAATAGCAACATTCGATAATCAAGATGAAGTGCTTTTTTTAGTGGATTTATGGGGCGGAACACCTTTCAATCAAGCGAATAATTTATGTGGTGAACATAGTAATTGGGCGATTGTAGCTGGTTTAAACTTACCTATGTTAATTGAAGCTTACTCATCACGCTTTTCGATGGAAACAGCCAAAGAAATTGCATCAGCAATTTTAGAATCTGCTAAAGAAGGCATTCGCGCAACAGTTGAACCTGCCAAAACACAAACATCTAAACCCGCTGCAGCTATTCCAGAAGGTACAGTTGTCGGTGATGGAAAGATGAAAATTGTGTTAGCTCGTATCGATTCTCGCTTATTACATGGTCAAGTCGCCACTTCTTGGACAAAATCAACCAATCCTACCCGTATTATTGTCGTATCAGATTCAGTTGCTAAGGACCAGTTAAGAAAAAAACTGATTGAAGAAGCGGCGCCTCCTGGTGTGAAAGCAAACGTGGTTCCTATCAAAAAAATCATTGAAGTTTCGCATGATCCTCGTTTTGGCAATACCAAAGCTTTATTGCTATTTGAAAACCCTGAAGATGTATTAAGAACCATTGAAGGTGGTGTTGATATCAATGTTGTCAATGTTGGTTCGATGGCACATTCTGTGGGTAAGGTCATGGTTAATAAAGTGTTATCAATGAATGCACAAGACGTTGAAACCTTCGAAAAGTTAAAAGCTAAAAACGTCAAATTTGACGTTCGTAAAGTACCTAATGATTCTAACGATAATATGGATGAATTATTAAAGAAAGCGAAACAAGAATTAGCTGAGCAAAAGAATTAGTTTATTTAAGGGGTTATATTATGACATTATCAATTATTGCTATCATTTTGGTGATAGTTATTGCCTTCCTAGCTGGTATGGAAGGGATTTTAGATCAGTTTCAATTTCATCAACCTTTGGTTGCTTGTTCGTTGATTGGACTTGTGACCGGAAATTTAGAAGCGGGTATTGTATTAGGTGGATCATTACAAATGATTGCATTAGGTTGGGCAAACATTGGGGCAGCAGTCGCACCTGATGCAGCATTAGCCGCAGTGGCTTCATCTATCATTTTAGTTTTAGGTGGGCAAGGTGTCGCTGGTGTTTCAACCGCAATTGCAGTTGCCATTCCACTTGCTGTAGCTGGATTATTCTTAACTATGATTGTGCGAACCATTGCTGTTCCATTAGTCCATATGATGGATGCTGCAGCAGAAGAAGCAAATATTCGTAAAATAGAATTATTGCAAATTTTGGGGATCTGTTTGCAAGGTCTAAGAATCGCAATCCCAGCAGCAGCTCTTTTATTTATCCCTGCTGAAACGGTAAAAGGCGCATTAGAAGCGATGCCTGAATGGTTAACAACAGGTATGGCAATTGGCGGAGGAATGGTTGTTGCGGTTGGTTACGCCATGGTCATTAATATGATGGCAAACCGCGAAGTATGGCCATTTTTCATTATTGGCTTTGTGGTTGCAGCGATATCACAATTAACCTTAATTGCGCTAGGTGCGCTCGGCATTGCCTTGGCGTTAATCTATCTTAGCCTTTCTGAACGCGGAAACTCTTCAAATGGCGGCGATAAAGGCGATCCACTTGACGACATTTTAAATGATTACTAAGAACTTGGAGAAAAAAAATGACTGATAGAATTCAATTAAGCAAAAAAGATCGTTTAGCGGTTGCTTGGCGTTCGACTTTCCTCCAAGGTTCTTGGAATTATGAACGTATGCAAAATGGTGGTTGGGTTTACTCAATGATCCCAGCTATCAAAAAATTATATACCAGCAAAGAAGATCGCTCTGCTGCATTAAAACGTCACTTAGAGTTTTTTAACACTCATCCCTATTTAGCATCACCTGTGCTAGGGGTAACGCTTGCGCTAGAAGAAGAGCGTGCCAACGGCGCTGCGGTTGATGATGTTGCGATCCAAGGGGTGAAAGTTGGGATGATGGGACCGTTAGCTGGCGTGGGTGATCCAGTATTCTGGTTTACAGTAAGACCAATGCTTGGTGCACTTGGAGCATCGCTTGCACTTAGCGGTAACATTATGGGGCCAATTCTATTCTTCTTACTTTGGAACATTATTCGTTGGAGCTTCATGTGGTATACCCAAGAGTTTGGTTATCGTACTGGCTCAAAAATTACCGATAATTTATCTGGTGGTTTACTCCAAAAAATTACGAAAGGTGCGTCTATTTTAGGGATGTTTGTACTGGCGGCTTTGGTACAAAGGTGGGTATCGATAAAATTCCAACCAGTCGTTTCAACCGTAAAATTAGATAATGGTGCATTTATTGATTGGAATGCATTACCCGCTGGTGCGGAAGGCATTCAAAAAGCATTACAACAAATGCAAGCTGGATTATCTTTGACACAAGAAAAAGTGACTACCTTGCAAAATAACTTGGATCAATTAATACCAGGACTTGTACCATTACTTTTAACATTTTTATGTATGTGGTTACTACGTAAAAAAGTCTCACCTATTATCATTATCCTTGGATTATTTGTTGTAGGTATTATTGGCCACGTTATTGGTCTTTTATAAAAGATAATGTTTTAACCAACGTATTTTTAAAATATACCGTTTTAGTTTAAAGCAACAAATTCTTAATAATCAAACTATCCTTTTCATCACATAACAATGATGAAAAGGATATCATCACTAATTCAAGTCTGGTTTAGGGACACAATAGATGGTTCAATCATTAAACACGAAGATTGATTTAACGGTAAAAGCAACAGCATTTACTGGTTTAACGGAATATGGCAATATTATAATCGGAGACAAAGCTTTTGAGTTTTATCATCAGCATGATCCGCGCAAATATATTCAAATTCCTTGGAATGAAGTCGATTTTGTTATTGCATCGGTACTATTTGGTGGTAAATGGATTCCACGTTATTCAATTCAAACCAAAAAAGATGGTACTTTTACCTTTGCTTCTAAACAACCTAAACAAGTACTTAGAGCTATTCGTGTTTATATTGATGGACAAAAAATGGTACGTTCACTAGGTTTTTTTGACGTGTTAAAACGAGCTTTCTTTAAGAAAAAAACAAAAAATTAAGACAATATTAAGTACAATATACAAATAAATTAATATATTAATTTATCATGTTATTATTCCTAATAAATTGATAAAATTTTTAAGCTGATTTTAGTAATTGTCGATCTCTTTGCTTAATCAGATAAACTGCTCTTTTGAGCAAGATGCCTTCAAATAAGATTATGGCAATATTGTCATGTTCAAATTGAAATAAGGTTAACCTAGTTGTAATACTAATCCCATGATTAACTGAAACTAATCCCACCATAAATGTCTACAGCCTAACTTCTATAGCATATTAAATGTTATAGCTGCGTCAATTGTTTTATTATAAATACAAATAATTATACCTTTTAAAAAAGCAATAAATTTATGCCTTTCTAACCCCTTTAATTCAACCGATTGTTTCTGCTCAAGAACATTATCTTTGTGGCAAATCAAATAAAACTCACCTGAAAACAATAAATCTGCATGAATATCTTTTAAAGTCGGTATTTCTGCTAATATTGCCATTACAGAACGAGTTGCCGATTTTTCGCAAGTAACGTTTAAACAAATAGCCAAAGATCATGTTACCGTCATGGGTGATGTGCTCGTAAAGCTGTCAAAGAGATTATTGCAATTGACTCAACGCTAATTGAATGACAGCTAGTCAAACAGTTATCAGCTATTTGGAGGTATAAAAAAATTGTGCAATCACCCGTGGCATAACTTGTTCTTTAGCGCTTGATATGCATGGAAAAGGGCTAAGTGCGGCATTAATGGGTAAAGATATAGATTAAAACGACTGTTAATGATTGTTTTTTGAACCGAATCAACCCCAGTAATTATTATTGGTGAGATTGATTATTTATAGATATTGATTAATAAATGTATTACCTTTTATCAGCCATAAACAGCCATTGCACTTTTTGCCAGAAAGAGTATAATTTCGGGGCTTTGATTTTGTCCATGTTGGACAAGATAAAGATTATTTTTTAATTTAAGAGGATGTTATGGTAACTATTCGTTTAGCTCGTGGTGGCTCTAAAAAGCGCCCTTTTTATCAAGTAGTTGTCACTGATAGCCGTAACCCACGTGATGGTCGTTTTATTGAGCGCGTTGGCTTTTTTAATCCAATTGCACAAGGTAAAGCGGAAGAATTACGTTTAGATCTTGATCGCGTAAATCATTGGGTAGGTTTAGGTGCAACCGTTTCTGATCGTGTTAATACATTGATCAAACAAGCACAAAAAGCTGCTTAATATTAGTAACTAATAGTAATTGTAATGATGAATACTGAGAATCTAATTGTTGTGGGTAAACTTGGTTCAAGCTACGGCATTCGTGGATGGCTCAGGATTTTTTCGTTTACAGAATTTCCAGATAGTATTTTTGATTACACACCTTGGTATATTCAGCGTGCTGGGCAATGGCAAGAAGTAATCGTAGAAAGCTTTAAACCCCATAATCAAGACATGATTGTGAAACTCAAAGGTGTTGACGATCGTGATCAAGCCAATGCATTAACTAATGCCGAAGTATTTGTCGATGCAGAAAAATTACCAGAACTTAATAATGGTGATTTTTATTGGAAAGATCTGATTGGTTGCCGAGTAAAAACAATTAATGGCTACGACTTAGGTCAGGTTACTGATTTAATGGAAACCGGTTCTAATGATGTGTTGGTTGTTAAAGCAAATCTAAAAGATGCATTTGGAGCAACAGAACGTTTAATTCCTTTTGTTGAAGAACAATTTATTAAACAAGTTGATTTAACAACAAAAATGATTGTGGTCGATTGGGATCCAGCATTTTAATTGGTAAGGTAAGAATATGTGGATTGGCGTAATTAGCCTTTTTCCCGAAATGTTCCAAGCTATTACCTGTTATGGTGTAACTGGTCGAGCCGTAAAAAATGGACTGTTAACAGTAGATTATTGGAACCCGCGCGATTTTGCGCATGATAAGCATAAGACTGTCGATGACAGACCTTATGGTGGCGGTCCCGGCATGTTAATGATGGTACAACCACTTAGAGATGCCATTCATGCAGCGAAAGCAGTAGCAGGTAACGATACAAAAGTAATCTATCTTTCCCCGCAAGGGCGCAAATTAAACCAACAAGGTGTTTGCGAGTTGTCACAATATCAAAAATTGATTTTGATTTGTGGTCGATACGAAGGTATAGATGAACGCGTTATCCAAACCGAAATTGATGAAGAATGGTCAATTGGGGATTACGTGTTAAGTGGCGGTGAATTACCGGCAATGACCATGATTGATGCTCTAGCAAGATTTATTCCTGGCGTGTTGAATCATGAATCATCAGCAGAAGAAGACTCTTTTGCTAACGGTTTACTTGATTGTCCACACTATACCAGACCAGAGGTGTTAGATGGAATGGCGGTGCCCGATGTGTTAATGTCTGGTCACCATGAAGCGATTCGTCGCTGGCGATTGAAACAATCACTAGGACGAACTTGGTTGAGAAGAGACGATCTTCTTGAAAATCTAGCTCTGACTGATGAAGAGCAATGTTTACTCACTGAATTTCAACAAGAATACCGTGATAAACAAAGCAACTAAAATTTCAGTATAACTAGTAAGAGATAACATTATGAAAAATGCAATTATTCAGCAATTAGAACAAGAACAAATGAAAAAAGACATCCCGTCTTTTCGCCCAGGCGATACGATTGAAGTAAAAGTATGGGTTGTTGAAGGTAACAAAAAACGTCTTCAAGCTTATGAAGGTGTGGTTATTGCAATTCGCAATCGTGGTTTACATTCTGCATTTACAGTACGTAAAATTTCGAATGGCGAAGGTGTTGAACGAGTATTCCAAACTCACTCACCAATTGTTGATTCAATTACTGTGAAACGTCGTGGTCAAGTACGTCAAGCTAAACTTTACTACTTACGCGAACTTCGTGGTAAAGCGGCTCGTATTAAAGAGCGCCTTAACTAATTCTTTATTGGTTAATGATTTAAAAAAACAATATAAAATATATCTGTCTAATGATGGTCACCTTTACGGTGACCGTTTTTATATTTAAAACATACTGTTTCCTGCCAACTATCTAGCGTTGACAAAGTTAAAGCAAATTTTATTATTCTTTTGAAGGTTATGCTATGGGTGACTATCTTTTCGAAATTCTTGCAACAACTATAAAATTGTTCGCATTAATGACACCACCAGCAGTTTTGAGCGCATTTTTAAGTGGCACAAAACAATATGATGAACAACTACGCCGCAAAACAGCACTTAAAACATCGTGTGCCGTTTTTATTATTGGTATTGTGTTATTCTTTTTTGGTAATACTATGTTTAGTGTTTTTGGTTTTACTCTTGATGCATTTAGAATTGGCTCCGGTGCGTTACTCTTTATTACAGCGGTTTCGTTGATGAATGACTCACCAGAAAAGAATAAAATAAGTAGCGATGAAGATATTAGTGTTGTGCCCTTAGCAATTCCTTTATGTATGGGGCCGGCATCCATTGGTACCATCATTGTGTTAGGTTCGAGTTCGTTGGGTGTTGTACAAAATTTGATTGGTGCAATATCATTATTCATTGCATCTTCAGGTATCTATGCTATGTTGCTATGCGCTAAAACAATCGCTAAAGTGCTAAAAAATACCGGTATATCAATTTTATCAAAATTGACTGGATTACTTATATCCGCTATTGCGGCACAAGTTGTTTTTACTGGTGTAGCTGCTTTTCTAAAATAGTACAAACAAATTGAGATATAATTAACAAAACATGATTATATTTGATTTCAACAATAATACAGTTTGCTACTAATAATCAATCCTATGTAATCAAGACAATATGTTTATTGACTCGATTACATACAAAGTGCCGATTAATGGCTTTTGTCGGGATTACGTTTTTTATAGAAAAAGTAAGAAATAAGAATAATAGCAATTAACACTAGCTCAGATAATAGAATGAAGTAACCTGACTCATCAAACCAAACCCCCATAATAATCACTGTATTTGCAATAATTGATATAATGGCTAACCAAGGAAATAAAGGCGATCTGAATTTAATCATCTCTTTAGGGTACTGACCAGTATTGACGCCTTTACGAAAACGATACTGGCACCAAGCTATAACAATCCAAGCAAAACAACCGACCTGTCCGGTACCTGCAACTAAATAGATATAAAGTTTTTCAGCCGCAATATATTTAGAAAATAAGGATACTAATGCAATAAGTGCAATAAATAAAATCCCTTTTGTTGGTACACCGCGTTTATTGACATCTGAAAAATATTTAGGGGCTAAGTTATCTTGAGCCATAGACCATAACATTCTTGAGCTAGCATAAATTGCTGAATTAGCAGCTGAAATGGCAGCACAAAAAATAACAAACAGCATCCCATAAGAAGCAAAGCTAATACCTGCCTTATTAAATACCCATATAAAAGGGCTGATCTCGGTATGTTCTGTGCCATAAGGATAAACCAGTGCTAATACCGCAATCGCTAACACGTAAAACAAAATGATTCGAAAAGCAACGCCAGTAATAATTTTGGGTAATACTGCTTGTGGTGATTGCGCTTCACCAGCAGCATTACCAATTAACTCAACACCTTGAAACGAATAAGTTACAATGGTCATACAGACAAAAATCGATAAAAAACCATTTGGAAACCAGCCATGTTCTGTCTTAAGTGTTGGTAACACGTGGGTTTGGTTATATTCTTGACATAACAAATAAATGCCAATACAAATAAACGCAATAATCGCCAAGACTTTAATGGTTGAAAACCAATATTCACTTTCACCAAATGCACGAACAGAAGTTAAATGCACACAAGTAATAACTGTAAGGATTAAAAGACTAAAAAGATAAATAGGAATTGCAGGAAAAACTTGATGGGCTATCATAGCAGCAGCAGTCAAATCAGCTGCCATCGACAGCACCCAACTTAACCAATATAACCAACCAATGGTATAACTCCAAATTGGGTTCGGAATAAACATTAATGCATAATGTTGAAAAGAACCAGCGTGGGGAAAAGCACAAGAAAGTTCACCTAAGCATAACATAGTTGCAAGCATAATACTGCCAGCCATTAAATAAGCAATAATAGTACCTAATGGGCCTACTGTACTAAGCGGTGCTGCAATACCAATAAATAATCCCGTACCGATTGATCCCCCTAACGAAATCATCAATAAGTGACGATTTTTTAGATTTTTCTTTAAGCTACTGGGATAAGGACTTTCTTGTGATTCTGATGTTGCCATGTAAACCGCCTAATAATTAATAACAGCTGCTGGCGTAACCAGCAGCTAACACGAATTAATAAATAAAACGTTTTTCTACACCATTTGTTTGGCAAGCCATAAGTAAGGCTGTGTAATCAAGTTCAAAACCAATGGTATCGCCAACACGCAATGTTTCAGTAACATCTTCAATATCGACAATAGTATGATCACTGGTCTGTCCTAAAACAGTAATACTATCATTAATCGGTACACAGTTTTCAGACGGTACATCTTGACGTCCAAAAGCGAGAAGTGCGCGTTTACGCGTACCATGATCAACAAAAGTTTTACTATTTAAAAACGCATCTACACCTAACTCACCAACAGGAACAGTTGGTTTACTATTGAGTTCAATAATTTGCGCATACAATTTATACAAATTACTGCATGCTTTATCGACAGGTTTATTTGAGTGATGGAATTCATCTAAATACTTCATATCCACATACTCAATACCAAACTCATGTAAACCACCAATTCTGATGTGATTTAAGCCTTCAGGCCAAACACCTTTATCAAGTAAATGATAACTCGTACAGTTACCCGCTGATAAATATTTGATCTTAATGTTACAAGCTTGCTCTACTTTACGCGCAATTTGTAAAAAGTCTACTCCATTTTTTACAGTCGGTAAAACCGTACCATAGCAATTGAAGTTTGTTCCAAGACCATAAAGTTCAACACCCGGTAACGATAAGATAAGCTTGACAGTATCGATGATATCATCAACATGTTCAAACCAAATACCTTCACGTAAATCACCCATATCCACCATTAATAAAACCTGATGAATTTTCTGCTGTTTAACCGCTTCATCAGAAAGTGCTTGGATAACTTGTTTTTCACTGTTTAAGCTAATGTCAGCATATTTAACAACATCACTAATTTCACTCAAACAAGGACTACGTAATAAACACGTTTTGCAATTTAACGCGTCTTTAAGTTTTTTTAGATTGTAAGTTCTTGACTCGGCAATTACATCAATACCACCATCAAGCACCGCCTTGGCGGTTTCAACGCAACCGTCAAAGACTTTATTGACCGCCATCACTTCAATGCCGTGCTTAGCAAGTATCTCTTTTTCGACTCGCGCATTATTCCTTAATTTGCGCAAATCAATTTCCAATATAGGTTTGTACATACTCTTACTCCTCTATATTATTGTTGTTGCAAACGATTACGTTTTTGTGCTCGGTAATATATCCATTCAGCTAGGACAATTGCAAGCACTGCACCACCAACAATTTTCGCAATATACTCAACATAACCACCCATATCAATTTGTGCAGGTGGAATAAAGACTAAGATCACCGCAAATAGCGTAGATAAGAATCCTAAACCGGGTAAAACAATTGGTAATACTTTACCTGGTATCTTAAAGCTACGTGGTACATCTGGTTGAGTAATACGTAAACGATAGTAAGCAATAAACATCACTAAGTAAGGAATAAAGTAACAAATTGTTGTTAATGCGGTTAACATCCAATAAGCTGCCGCAATACTTGGTGATACAAACGTTGAGAAACAAAGTACCGTTACAATTATTGCTTGGATAACTAAAGCAAATGCTGGTGTTTGATATACAGGATGTAAACGACCAATACGTTCACCAAGCAAATTATCTTCTTTAGATGCTTCTTGTAACATATAAATAGGACCAACTAACCATGAGTTAATTTGACCTAATGCACCAAAGAATAAACAAATTGCCATAACCGGTAATAACCAAGGCATATGTAACTCTTTAGCCGCTGCTTCCATCGCTTGCATTACGCCAGCAACAATATCAGTATCAGCAGCAGGTAATAAAGTATTAATTGCCCAAGTACCAATCATGTAAATACCAACAATTACAATTGCCGATACCGCCATCGCTTTAGGGAAGTCTCGTTGTGGATCACGAGTACGTCCAGCAATCATAGGTGCCACTTCAAGACCAGCAAAAGCAAACATCATACTAGATAAAAACACGATGGTGTCCCAACTGCTTAAATCTGGGATCCAATCACTAACATGACTATAATCAGTTGCCATCGGGTGACCAGTTAATAACCAAACAATGGCTAATAACACAATAATTGCAGCAGGAATAAATACCCCAAGCCATGCACTCACACTATTGATAATTTTGGTCCACTGCATACCGCGAATATTCATCAGTGTCAAAATCCAGAATACCACCATCGATCCTACACCAATAAACACCTGATTTTGCGCCAAATCGGCACTAAACATATAGCCAATTGCGGTAAAACCAAATTGCAACATGAGTGGGAAAAACAGCACACAAGAAAATAAGAAGCAAACAACAACAATCCAACCAATGCGTTTACCAAACGCTTCTTTTACCCACACAAAGATCCCACCATCTTTCGGCCAACCTGTGGAAAGTTCACCACAGACCATCGCTAATGGGAAAAACAAACAAAATGCAGCAAGTAACCAAAGCACCATTGCTGATGCCCCATAAGGCGCCACATTAGGAATTTGACGTAAACTTAGTATTGCAATAACATTCATAAATACAATGTCTTTAATACCAAGTAAACTTGAACCTTTAGAATCACTCATAAAATAACCTCACATTATAATATCTGGAGCACGATGTGCCCCAGATAACTCATGATTAATACACGTCGTATCCAACCATATCTTCGTAAGTGTCCTCACGGCGAATCAATCGATCTTTGCCTTCTTTATCAATCATAACAACAGCAGTACGTGGGCGATTGTTATAAACAGTTTGACTTTCGATGGTATAAGCACCCGCATCAAGGAAAGCAACAATATCACCAATTTGAGTATCTTTTGGCATTAAAAATTCTTCACCTTTAACCCCTACATGATAATAGTCGCCGCCATCACATAATGGTCCTGCTAATTTGATGTATTCATCATGTGCTTCGTTGATTCTTGAAGCATTGAAAACATAGAAGAACCAATCAAAATGTTGACTATCAGAAAGAACACTATAACCTGCATCAACAAATTTCCATTCAACATGCTCTTCGATGTTACCGTCTAAATCGTAATTAGTCTTACGTTTTTCACAAGCTACTTCGGTTAACAATACAGCAGCTGAACTTGTTACTTTACGTCCTGGTTCAATACAAATTTCAACATCTTTACGCCATTTGTGTACTTCTTTAATTACCGCATCAGCAAAATCTTGTGCTGTAATACCTGCGTACATGTTGTCTTCTAATGGGTTACCATTTTCTTCATCATATTTATATGGAACAGGAATACCACCACCAACGTTGATTAAATCAAATTTAATGCCAAGTACTTCTTCTAAACGGCGTGATTCGTCAACTAATACTTTGGTTGCTTTAGCAAAAGGTTCTGCTTCAGGTACCTGATCGCCAACATGCATATGTAAACCACGTAAATGAACATAAGGCATTTCAAGAATACGACGACAAGTTTCTTCAGCTTGTTCAAGGTCGATACCTGATTTAGCATGATAAGCAGTGACTAACTCTGCATGAGTTGCAGAAGGTACATTTGGTTCAACACGGACACACACGTTTGCTACTTTTTTCAAACGCTGTGAAATTTCATCAATAATATCAAGTTCATATAAGCTATCAACATTAATAATATAAAGATCATTTTTGATAGCAAATTCTAAATCAACAGGTTTTTTAACCACACCGTTGAAAACAATTTGGCTTCCTGGAAAACCAATTTCCAAACATTTACGCACTTCAAACATTGAATTAGCTTCAGCGTAAATACCCGCATCTTTAATCGCTTTGAGTACGCCCATGACTGAACAAGTTTTAGATGCATAGAAAATTTTGGTATTTGGATGTGCCTTAAATGCATCTTTAATTTCTTGAACGTTACGATCAATTTCTTTTTCAGAAAACACATAAAAAGGGGTTGGATATTTTTTGGCTAAATCGACTAAATCAATGCCATCAAAACAAAGTTTGCTACCTTCCGCACTAAAACGACGATCTTTGGTTATAAGATTGGTGCGTATTTTGTTATAATTAGACATAATTGTGTCAGACATATGACCTCCAGTTAATTAGTACATAAAAAAGTACACAATGAATAAGAAAAAAGGCTTTTCTCAGGTAATGCAATCAGCATGCCAACTTAAAAACAATTAAAAAATCAATAAATTAAATATATAGGCATAGAAATAATATTAGTCATTTAGTAAAAAATATGTTTTTATGACGAATATTTGTCATTATTAGTGATGGTTGAACAAACTAAAACTAGTTATATTTAGCAAATAATCCTAATTTCAAAGGTACGGATATCATGATAATCGATCCTGAATTATTAAAAGCATTAGAACTATTTAAACATTTTTTTGATTTAATGCATCAGCCAATGGCCATTATTGATAAAGAAGGTAAATATATTTATTACAATCAGGAAAGCGCAGATCTTGATGGTTACTCAGAAGAGCAAGCTATTGGTAAACCATTGCTCAAAGTTTATCCTAATTTGAAGAAAGAAGATAGTACAATGTTACAAGCATTACAACAAGGTAAGGAATATCAAGATAATTACCAATCTTACTATAATCATTTAGGTAAACTTGTTGATTATTTACATACTACAGTACCACTTTACAACAGTAAAAAAGAGATTATTGGTGCGGTAGAAATAGGCCGTAATTTATCTGATGTAAGGCAACTTCAAGATCAAGTCTTCACACTCAATAGAAAACTGTATCAAAATAAAGAACAACCTTTACCTGAAATTGTTTTTGTTTCGAATAAAATGCAGGATGTTATCGATCAAACTAATATTTTAGGTCGAAACGATGTTCCTGTACTGATTGTAGGTGAAACAGGCACGGGCAAAGAATTATTTGCTCGATTAATTCATCAAACCAGCCATCGCCGTGATAAGGCTTTTATTTCACTTAATTGTAGTGCATTACCGACAACGCTTATCGAAAGTACTTTGTTTGGAACCGTTAAAGGGGCATTTACGGGTGCTGAAAATCGACAAGGTTATTTAGAACTCGCCAACGGAGGCACACTATTTTTAGATGAACTTAATGCTATGCCTTTAGATATGCAAAGCAAATTATTACGATTTCTTCAGGAAAAAACCTATTGGCAATTAGGGGGGAATAAAGAGATACATTCAGATGTTCGAATTGTGGCAGCAATGAATGAATCCCCAGCGGAACTGTTACAAAGTGGTAAAATGCGTAGCGATCTTTTTTATCGTTTAAATGTTGGTTTAATTAAATTACCCGCTTTACGAGAACGAACAGAAGATATTCCGGTTTTAGCGCGTTATTTTATCGATAAACATAAAAATGATTTTAACGTTATTATTAGTGGTATTAGTGAACATGCACTTAAACAGTTAATGTCAGCACCATGGCCTGGCAATGTAAGAATGCTAGAAAATGCAATTGTACGAAGTATGGTATTACAAAGTGAACCGGGCGAATTACAACAAATAACCTTAGATGAAGAATTATTTGATATTAACAGCCCATATGCCGTAGTTGAAACAAATAATCAATCCGACAAAAATAATCCAACTACCCCACCTAACGGTAATAATTTAACTGAACAAGTGGAAAATTATGAACGTCAATTAATTATTGATGCATTAAATCAAGCCAATGGCAAAATTATCACTGCGGCTAAATTATTGAATATTTCCCGTACAACTTTACAATATAAAGTCAAAAAATATCATATTCAAATGGGTGTTATCGATAGTTAGATAACAATATAAAATCAATTAAAGCTCTGTGCGCAAGCAAAAGCGCTACTCCAAGCCCACTGAAAATTATACCCACCTAGCCAACCAGCAACATCGACAACTTCGCCGATAAAATACAGGTTTGGTTGGGTATTGGCTGCCATTGTTTTAGATGAAAGTGCATCAGTACTCACGCCGCCTAAGGTCACTTCGGCTGTTCGATACCCTTCAGTACCATTTGGAATAATGCGCCACTGGGTTAACTTTTTATACAATTCAAACTGTTGTTTTGGATTAAGCTGCTTAACAATAGTGTCAGAAATGAAATTAAGTTGTATTAATACCTCAACCAATCTTTTAGGTAGAATTTGTGCTAAACAGTTTTTTAGACTTTGATTACGATTATTTTCCAGTAAAGGCTTAAATGCCGATTCAAACTCTAAATCTGGTAAAAGATTAATAACGATTTCTTCTCCTACTTGCCAATAACTCGAAATTTGTAGAATCGCCGGTCCTGACAATCCACGATGAGTAAAGAGTAGATTCTCTTTAAAACTGATTCGTTCATTAGATACTTCAACTAAAACAGCAATTCCTGATAACGAGGATAACACGTCTAACAAAGGCTTATGTAACGTAACTGGCACAAGCCCCGCTTTGACTGGCACAACAGGAATCGAAAATTTTTCGGCAATTTTATATCCAATAGCGGTCATACCTAGTGCTGGCATCGACTGTCCACCGGTTGCAATAATTAGTTTATCAGTATCAACAAAGCCTTGAGAAGTAGATAACTTAAATCCTTGCTGTTTAGCCTCCACATCTTCAAGTTGTGTTTTTAACATAAACTTAACTTGCCCTTTCTGGCACTCTTGAATAAGCATATCAACAATATCTTGAGCTGAATTATCACAAAATAACTGACCATGATCTTTTTCATGATAGGCAATATGATATTGATTAACGAGTTGGATAAAATCCCATTGGGAAAATCGTTTTAATGCAGATTTACAAAAGTGGCGGTTTTGCGAAATATAATGTTTTGCCTCAACATCGAGATTAGTAAAATTACATTTACCGCCACCAGACATTAATATTTTACGTCCTAATTTTTTACCATTATCAATGACTGTTACATCAAAGCCTTTTTGACCAAGTAATCCCGCACAAAAAAGCCCAGCAGCACCAGCACCGACAATTGTTATTTTGGTTTGCATAACTGATATGTCCAAAAGAAAAGGTGCTAGATTATAACAGTATACAATTGCCACTTATAGTCGTCATTTTATACTTGATTAAATGCATTAGCTGAAACTTATTTAAAACACCAATATAATGGTTCATAATCGTATAAGATTAACTTCTCTTCTAACTTTTTCATTTCGTTAGACAATTCAATTTGCTCCGGTGTTAATTTCTTGTCGGGGGCATCTTTATAATCAGCGGGAAAACGCTCATAGTCTCTTCTTTGTTGATTCTCATTGTCAATAAAAACTAACTGAGAAGTTTCTTTTTTTATGCTCATAAGACATTAATATCAGCTACCTCAAATTTTAGTTATTATTATAATAAGATTACTCAGCCAATTTTTGATCTATGCCCTCTATTTTTTGATATAGTTGTTCTGTTAAACATTTGGTAATCTTATTGGTAAAATTCTTCGTTTCATCCTGATAATTCGGCGGTTTTGAACTTAAACACACCATATTAATTTCTTTGTCTATTATTTCCATAAACTCGTTAACTTGAGGATTTTTAGTTTCAAGAAAACTTAGTTTTTGAAATAAAATATTATGATAGTAACGATAAGATTCTATACTACAACTAGTTGAGTATTCTTCTTGATAACAAGTTTTTAGTTTATTAATTTGATATTTTGATGTTTGAGGCGAACCTTCAAGAATTTTAAATTGATCGGGATAAGTAATTTGATATTTATAACCTTCGTCAATTGATAATGCTTTAAGTTGAAACTGTAAGTTTTTTTTATCTATTTGATAATGCTTCCAAAATATTGGTTTTACACTGGTTTCGACATCTTTTACCAATAATACATAAACATCCATATTAGGTGATATATAATAGTATTGATTACTTAACCAATAATAACCTTCAACATCATAAGAACTATTTGCCAATATAATTTTATCTACAAACTTTCCTTTATGAAAAAGGAATAAGTTAAGCTCTTTAACTGGATATATTTTATTATTAACGGTTTTATTATAGATTTTTTTATTAATAGTAAGCTTTACATCATCTACATCATATATAACAACATTATTTTTAATAATGTCATATAAATTTTCAAAATATGAAGCTATTTGATTAATTGGACAACGCTCAAGTATTTCTTCTCGTTCAGTATTTGTAATATGCCAAAAATTATCGGTTTTTTCGCAATCTTTTGCTAGTTTAGAGATATCTATCGCGTCAAGAATAGATTTACCTTTATAGTTCTCAATAATATTAATTTCCTCCCCATAACAGCAAAAACTGATGAAAAATAAAACTATTTTAATAAATAATAAATTTTTCATTACTTAATCCTTTATTGTGTTAAAAAAGCCTGAAGAACTCATTTGATATTGCTTTTCTTTGGTATAAATTTTTTTATCTTTTGGATTTTCATCTAGCTCAAATAGATTTTGTTGTTGATGTTGTTTTATTAATATTTTACCATCAGGCTTTATTACAAAATCATTCCAATAGGATATTTCGCCATTTTGAATTTTGTACAAAAGTATTGCATCCATCAAATTTCCGTTATTATCATAACTATATAACTGAAAAGTAAAAACTTTGTTATCATTTTCACCTATAGCCATTTGGATAATGCCTTTATATAAAATGTCCTTATAATAAAAATAGCAATGAGGAAAATAAAAAGTTGTTTTAGTAAGATATTCAAATAATTTTGGCTTAAATGAAAATTCTTTATTGGTAAATCTTAATGGAAATGGCACATTAGGGGAAAGATATAAGCCATATTCTCCCCAATAGTAATACTTTTTTAACTGATTAGAAGAATAGGGCAATTTAATTTTATGATAGTAACATAAATCACTTTTTAAATTTTCTGACAATGCAATATTTACATTAAATAATGATAATAGGCAGATAATGATAACTTTTTGAATAAATTTCACTATTAAATTTCCTTAATGTTATTCATGCTTAATACAACATCTTAATTAAGATTGTATTTTTTATTAGAATTTATTTAATATCAGCGAATAAAAGTGATGAAGAAAGTACCTAATTATTCTAACTAAGGCTTTGTCATGTTTATTATTCAAAATTAATATTACCCATACTATCAATTAAATAATAACTTACCTTATGTTGTTCAGTCATAAGCTTTTCTGTTTCTATATCAATGCAATATTCTGATTCTAGTATTTCAAATTTCTTATTTTTATAAATACGTGTTCTTTTATTGATTGAGCACTCTGCTTGTGCACCATCCACAACAATCATTTTGCTTATCAATTGATTACTCTTATCAAAAATCTGTAATTCAAGAGTGGGGAGGTTATAATATGAATCTTGATCATTACGATCCCAATAAGCAAAAAGGAACACATTTAGCTTGTTATCAAGCGGAAGCTTTTTAAATAATATAGCTTCACCTGTGTAAGGTTTTCTATGCTCAACCATACTTAATAGAGGTGTATTGGGATCATAAAGCGCATTCAATGGATTTTTTTCATCATATATTTGATTATTATCCGCAAAAAAGTCTTTCAAAGAATGATAGGAAGATGTTTTTTTTGAATATCCTTTAAATTCATAAAGGATATTATTAAGATCTTTATTTTTATCTTCTGCAAAAGAAAAAAACGAGATAAATAAAATGCATATATAGAAAAATTGAAATCTGATCATTTTTAATCCTGTACATTTTTAATTAAGTTAAAATCAAAACCGCATATATGTAAATGGTGATAATGATCATATCCATTTGGCGGAGCTTTCTTCATATGCTTTGTATATTTAAGTAAGGTATTTGATTGTTTCTTATATGTAAAATATTCAGAATACATTAACGACGTTCTAGCCCAACCAAATTTATATAATGTAGTATTAAATTTTTGTTGCTCATCAAAATCAAAAGTTGAATAAGATAGCCAAGTTAGCTCACCATTTCTGTTTTCTAATATATACCTTAGGTCTCCTGCAACCCCATTTATATGAGATTGGCTTATAATTGGCTGTAAAACTATGGGATTTATATCCCTAAATTGATATAGCACTTTACTCAATTAAAACAAGCTGACTATTTATTTTTAAAATTTTTATTTTTACAAACCAATTTAAGACCGCCATTTTCGAACTGACATTTTATTTCATCCAGCAAATTAAACTTTCCTTTGGTATTAATTTTGTAATGTTGCCACAAAGTCGCAGATGCGCCTTCTTCTACTAACAGATGTTCAAATAACCAAATATTTAATTGTTTATCGATGTAAAAATCTAATGTCACTTGAGCCATATCACTTCCATAATCTTCATTATAATAAACAATAAGTTGATTTATTATTTTGCTCGATGATTCGATAAACATCGTAATAATAAACTTGGTGGGTGAAATTGCACATTCACCTTCAAGCTGTTTTTCTTCAACAAGGCATTTTTTTGTATCGGTCGTTTTTTTTAAATAAATATTAAATTGTTTGGATTGATATAAATAGACAATTTTATTTTTTTGTAGTTCTTCAAATATATTATTAGTATTCTGGGTTGAAGAAAAGGTCGATAATTTGCATCTTTTATGATAATCTTCCCTAGCTTTATCAGAAAAATAATCTTCAATCCAACAATTATCGTTAATATCCTTAACCAGCTTCTTATTTATAATTTGAGGCGTTCCCACAGGTAATAAATTAGTATGAGTTAAAGCGTTTAATGAATGTGAACATGCTAAAATAGGTAAAAATAATAAACCATAAAATAAAGACTTTATCTGCATTATAGATAGACCTCGGCTATTTCGTATTGAAATTTATCAAAGTGCATATGACTATTGTGTAAATTATTACCATTTTCTCCGCCAAGAGTGATTAATTTCTCATAGTGAGGAATATAAGAAACATATCTTTCATCTGTTGTATTAGGGGTAACAACTAATTATTTATTGAAATTAAATTTATGCGTCGCAGTATTGGTGCTTATTTTTTGAATAATTAGCCTATTATTACCTATCCTTAGATAGTATTGAAACCTAACCAAATTTTTTATCTTGTATGTCCCTTTGGAACAAATAGTGCTATTGTGTATTTTTCAATAATTCAAATTTTCCAGAATTTTGATTTACTTTATACTTTTTCCAATTTTCTGCTGTTGTTGATTCTAAATCATAAGTAAAATCCAATGTCCATAATTCATAATTTTTAAAATAATATAATTTCTCTGTAGCCAAACTGTCATTGGGATCATTTTTATATTCGTAACATATTATAGAATCTACCTTTTCATTATTTTTATAAGATAATAATTCTATTTCTATAAAAAATTGATTGTCATTTTTTATTTTTTTCAATTTTAACTCAACATTATTTTTTAGTTTAGAAATTGTTATTTCATCATCATCTAACTTACTAAATTGAAGATAATAATTGTTTTTTATTTTGACGATTGTGCATAATTTAGATTCACCTTTACAAGTTTTATTAACGGATAATATAAATTTTTTACTTGATATCAATTTTTCTCCTTGTAACTCACTAAATGATAATAAATCTTTGTTTTGATTTAGTGCATTTACAGAATTAATATTAAACTGAGTAAATATTACAGTTATGAACAATGCTGAAATATAGATTAAATTTTTCATATTATTTTATTTCCTTTACAGAGCTATCATCAAAACCTGAATGTAAATGAGAATCATGGAGAGTACCTTTCGTTTCTTGTGTTGCATTATCAAATTTCTTTTTATTTTTTCCTGTTATTTGTTTATTAAAATTAAATTTATGCATTGCGTTGATAAATTTTTGCTCATCATCATCATTCAAATATAAAGTATCAATACTTTTTCCATTCACATGTTCAGAACTAGGAAAGCAAGAAGCTTCGTAAAAGCAACTTCCTGTCGTTGTCAATTCAAAACCGACCTCAGCTAAAGCACCTATAAAACCAGCGAAAGGAGCTGGACCTGTATATCGCCTTTTAGTATTACTAAATTGATATTTAATTATAATGTTACCTTTCACATAATTAATCTCATCAGGCATTCGAACTATTTCAATTTCTTCATCTAACGCTACATACTTTCGCCAAATCAATCCCTCTGATGGATGCCGCCCATATTCAGCAATATCACCATTTTTATATTTAACTCTTTTCTGAGTATCTCCTTCATTAACATTCTCTTTATACTCAAGAATGTTTGCGTCATTTCGATTTGGTTCACTTACCGTAACACCATTTTTTTTCTTTTTCGTTGTATGCCAATCCACTATACATACTTCATGCTCGTTTTTATGTTTATCATGATAAACATATTGATATTTTCGCTCAAAACCAGGGGATATTTTTTCGGGTATATGCTTTTCGATTTTTCCATCCTGATAGATATGATAAGTCACAATGCCTGCTTTAAATTTAAAGTAATTCATAAGGGCAACTGGGTGCATAAACCAAACCTCACCGTTTTGGCTTAACGTGGCAGGCGTTGATGATGTTTCGGTTTGTTGCTTTGAGCTGTCTTCTGTTTTATCTTTTTCTGTTTCAGTGTCACTTTGTTCTGTCTGTTGACTTTGCTTAGCTAATTCTTCGACTACATCGTCCCACCACAGCATTTTTGTCGCTTTTTCTTTGGTTTTTTCCCATAATTCTGACTTCTCTTCTAACTCTTTTATTTTACCCAATAAGTTAAGTTGCTCCGGTGTTAATTTCTTGTCGGCGGCATCTTTATAATCAGCGGGAAAACGCTCATAGTCTCTTCTTTGTTGTTCTAAACCTTGTTTTATTGATTCTTGTTCGCTTGCATCAAACTTACTAACATATGCATCACGTTTTGCTTCATCACCGTCTTTTATATAACCCAAATAGTTTTCAACATCATCGGTCATTTCACTGTTTAATGCTTCCCATTCCGGCCGCTTTCCTTCCGCATCCAGCCCTTCATACCATTCACTTTTATAATGAACTAACAACCGTCCCAGTGCCGTTGTTAATGGGGGTTTTTCCGCTATTCCCTTAAAACAGTCCTGTGTTAATGTCGCATATTTATTACTATTTTGAATATATTGCTTATCTAATATTGTTAGGGTCTCTTTGATGGTTGGCTTGTAGTGCTCAAGTGAGGCATTATCTTTGTTTCGGGTTGTCGCTTGTTTCGCATTCAGATAAAATTCTTTTAAACTGCCGGTTTCTCTAATCTGTTTAAAATCAAACCATTCCCAACCACTGACTTTTTTTACACCCTCACTACCAATAAATGTCCATCCTTTAATAGGAACATTTTTACTATCCAGTGCATACTCTATCTTTAACCATAAGGTCCCCTTTTCATCAATTGCACGTTTATCATTCCCCATTAAATCTTTATCATTTATATTCAGTAGCAACGGTGGCATATCAACTTCATTTTTGCTACCGGTTAACTCACTCTCTTGTAAGGGAAATTTACTCCATGCCGGTGTGGTACTGGCTAAATCTTTTAGATTACCTTTTTCTTTTAGTTTATCCTGTATCTCGTTATTATGTTCTATCCATAATGTTTTGGTTTCACTTTTTGATATTTGAATCTCTATTTGTAACCAGTTGATATTCGATTCTTTACTCAGTACTTTTATTTCCGAACCTTTGAAGCACTCACCTACTGTTGAATCCGAGTCTGATGGTAACGCCAGTAATTTTGCACCTTTTGATATGCCAACCAATGTTTTATCTTCATCAGGTACTTTACTTGCCTCTGCCTGCGTTTGGGTGATGAACGTCGGTAAATCTTCACAAGTAAAACACTCCACATGTAAACCCGGCCGAAATCGACTTTTTTCTATCCCACCACCTAAGGGTATAGTATCGATATCAATATAATTACCGTCTTTATCCGTTTTTTTATCAATAATATCAATAATCTCATTTCGATTATGACCAATATGACCGACTAAATCACCCGCATTGATGGGAAAAGGTTTATCTAATACCACAACCTTATTATATTCTTTGCCTCGGGCGATATTTTCGAGACTATCATACCAAACCAATTTTTTCTCTGTAGGTAAGGGGATTGTCGGTTGTCCATTACCTATTATTTGAGTTAATTCAACATACGTTTTAGGTTTTTTATCACCGGTTATTTTTATTTGAGTACCCTCTGGTAACATAGTCAGTATATTTTTTTTACTTTCATCCCTGACTCTTAGTCCTTTTGATTTGGCTAATTGACTATCTTTACCTTTTATATCAAATGTGGATTCAGTCAGTTGCTTTCTAGTACCAGTGAAAACCCAGCCTATAATCTTCTTTCCTTCATGCTCATAAGGGGTTAATACTGGGATTGAACAATAGCCTTCCTGTAACGATGTGACTGCATACCATTTATAATCTTCGCTATGTAGCTCAAGATTCAACTCCACTTTAGTGCCCGTTTGTAATACCGCAAGGATTTCTCCTTCTGTTAGGTCAGGCATTTTTCGAATATTTAGTCCTTCGACAAAATCTAAACCTTTATCAATGACTCGGTAAATATCTTGCTCCCAAAATGCCGGCGCAGGCTCTTTGGGGTTATCTTCATAGTACTTGGTATCAGCCAAATGCATATATAAACTGTAGAAATACAGTTGATGACCGGGCTGTTTGGGTTTAGCCGTTTCTGTAGCAGGCGGTGTGCCTGCTGTTGATGAGTCACCGGTTGTCGTTGGGGGAGTTGGCGTATTAGTATTTGTGCCCGTTGGTGATGTTTGTACCGGCGTTGTAGTTGTAGGCTGTGTATTTGACGACGGTGATACATTGGCTGCTGGCGCTGTTGAATTTTCAGTTGAGCTATTTGTAGCTGCGTCGGTTGATGTCTCACCTTCTGTTGTTGCAGGCGGTGCCTCTTCAATTCGTTCCATTTCAAGCAGATGACGAACTAAAACAAAACCGGTTGAGAAAAAATCAACCTTATTACCATAATCAACTTTTTGATAATTGTCATTAACCCGATAAGCAATAACTTCACCATCGGCTATACAATACACTTTGCTGGGTTTATCATTTACAATGCCTAAATTCTTAAGCACATCTTCATCAAAGTGAATGCCTCCATGCACAAGCTTATTAACGCTCACAGGATAAAAACCGGTTTGCGCTAACATTAAAGCTTCATGATAACGGCTAGCATTTAATTGATTTGGGTCATTGGTAACGACCGGGTATGTCCATTTTTTTAAGGGTGTTAATGCCATTATTGATTCCTTTATCCTGAAAAATTGATGAGTTCAGTGTTAATTAAACGCATCAGTGCTACATCAATATCACTGGATGTAAATTTTAATTTGTCACTATCAATAGTTGCCGCTCCCATTTTTTGCAAGGTATTGCTTTTTATATACACATTACCAGCTGTACCGAGCTCAATCCCCTCTTCACTGATTTTGATATAAGAGCCACCACAAATTAAGGTGATTTTTTGACTGGCTGTGATTGTCTGCTCACCATCAACACTGTCAATTTTGATATCCTGTTTGGCGGCCATATTCAGGTTGGCATTTTGCGCTTGTAGGTTTATATCACCCTGGTTAGCAAAAACTTTCATCCCCGATTTGTGGGCAAATAACCCCAATGATTCACCACCAGACAGGGTGATGTTTTTTAATGCAGTGATATCAGTCTGGTTTTCACTGGTTAAGGAAATACTGCTACTCGTAGATAGCTGGATGTTTTCAGGACTGGTTAACGCAATGCCCTCCTGTGCATAAGCTAAAATGCCACTTTGCGCCAGCTCAGTTAAGTTTGCCTTGAGCTGATTTTGACTGTCGGTATCAGCACTGTGTGCTTCCGATTGTTTAGCCGCATTTTGCAGGGATTTAGCTATCGATAAGGCGTTTTCTAGTTGCGCAATCGCGCCTTGCATATCCAGCTGTTTGCCCTGCGCTTTCGGCTCGGTTTGGGTAGTCAGATATAACCCCTTTGCCGCCGCTAAGGCGCCCCATTCATCAGTGCGCAGTTCAAACCCTTCACCTCGCTGCTCTTTATTCTGGTTAACTAAGTGACCAATATTAAGCTGGGTTTTTCCATATTCAGTGGCTAACTTGATGTGCTCCTGACCGCGTTTATCATCCATCCGCAGTTTATTGTTGGTCGCTGTGCGAATCACATTGCGATGTTTGTTGGCCGTTGCAACATGGTCAGGGTGAGCACTGTCATGCATCGCATAAGCAATATAAGGGCGGTCAGGGTTACCGTTAGTAAAGGCTATCGCCACCTCCGTACCGTCAATAAGCGGAAAGTGAAAACCGTAACTATCACCTGCATACGGTTTTGCCAGTCTCACCCATAAGCTCTCTTCACCGCTGTTCCAGCTTTTCAGGTCAAAGTTAAACTTAACCCGATACCGACCCTGAGTGTCAATATAACCATAGGTGTCATTATCCGGACTGGTTACCCGTGCCGGTAAGGTGCCGCTGATTTGTGGCCATGCTATCGGTTTAGGGCGGTACGGTTTTAATACCTGATACGGGATGGCGGTAAATACTACTTCATAAGCATCCGTGCGGTTACCGTGCCCAGCCACACTTATAATGATAAACCCCTCTTGCGTATCGGCTAACGGGTTACCTGTTATGCAAATACGTTGCCCCGGTACTAGCTGACAGCGGTTACTTTTACCGCTGATGATTACCTGACTACTGATTGCCTGTTCATGACGAATACGCGCATACCATGTCCCACTTTCAATGCTGTTATCCTGGTCACCTTCGCGGTTACCATTTTGCTCCCCTGCCGCAAAACGGTTGGCTGTATCGCTATCACGACCCGCATTAGCCGTGCCGTTATCATTCAATCCTTTATAGTGCTCTTCATAACGGTAATTCGTGCCATACGTCGTCGCGTTTGTTGGCTGACTGTTCACTTCCGTTTGTAAATTGCTGCCTGCATCCCGGTAATTATAATCCTGCACCTGAACTGACGCTTCAACCATCTGACTGTGTAAACCCATATCCCACACACTGTCAACGCCTGCATCTAAAGTGCCACTCGGTAGTTTGTAGTCGATATCCTTTGCCTGCTGATAGCCTTGTTCGTAATCACTTAAGACCATAACATCACAACTGTGCTCAGCATGCGTTTCAAAACGAAACCAAATCCCCACATCGGCTAAAATTCGTTGAATAAAAGTCAGGTCACTCTCCTGCCATTGGGTGATAAGCTCCCGGACCGGATAACGATTTTTTAATTCTAAACGGTAGTCAATGCCGGTAAAACCATGTCCACGCAGCACCTCTTCAACAACGCCCACCACACTCAAATTTTGAAAAATAGCGCTGTTATGACTGAGAGCCAGCTTTGCCAGCACCGAGGACAATACCACCTGATAGTGCGCTTGCTCTTTATTGACCGATAACTGACTAAACTCAGTAATCACCCCGTATACAATGCGTAAATCGCCTGACGATAACAGGTCGGTCAACGAGGGATCGAGCGGAGCAAAAGCACTTAAGGTATTAAGCGTTTGCGTTACCTTTGAGACAATATTGAAATTATTCGCCGGGTGAAAAATAAATGCGGCTTTTTGATGTAAAACCGAGTCAAGCGTGAGGTGTTTATCTGAACTTGTAAAGGAAATGCGATAATGCCAGGGCTGGTTAAGGGCTTCATCACTGCTTACCTCTAATACCGATATTGCTGAGCCTAGTGCTTCTATTGTTAATGTGTAACGATTATGGCTGATTGCACCATTAAGCCCATTACTCACACCTTTACCATATTGAGTAATAAGAGTGGCTATTCCTTTTTCCATATCCATATAATCCTCTCTATCAGATTCAGATCTTATGAATAAAGTTATATTCAAATATATGTTAAATGATTAACATTCTTTAAATTCACAATTATTCAGCATTATTTTCTTATTAAATCAGATGATTATTTTGCTAAATATTTAAAGCATCTGTATTAATTTAAATGTTATAAGCATAAAAAATACACTATATTAGATTACAAAATACCTATTTTTGAGTAATTTGCAATCACTTTGTTTGTTTATATTGAATTTTTAATTCAAAAAGCGATATTAAGCTAATTTAATAATATTAACTAATTGGTTAAAAATAAGTTAATCCTGCTGGATAAGTTTTTTTTACAAACACTTTTGTCTAGAATAATTAAATTCTCATATAATTTCATACTTAAACATCTAAATTTAGTTAAACTTATTTACAAAAATAACAATTATCATTGATATTAATTATATAATTTTTTTTGAGAATAAAAGCCATATACTTAATCATTACCTTAATAATCAACAAGCTACAAATCAATTATTAGCTTCATTAATAACTCTGATAGACCTTATTAAAAGATTGACTTATAAGTAATATTTATTTGACCAAAATACCTTTTTTCTTTAATTTCTTAGCCATTATGGGATTAATGCCTATACCTTCACAAAATATAAAAGCGATGATTTAGAGGCAATGATATGTTATATAACCAGCATCATGAAAAAGATAACTGCGGATTTGGTTTGATAGCCCATATTGAAGGGCAACCAAGTCACAAGGTGGTGCGTACAGCAATTCACGGATTGGCAAGAATGCAGCACCGTGGTGCCATTTTATCTGATGGTAAAACGGGCGATGGCTGTGGGCTTTTAATGCAAAAACCCGATCGATTTTTTAGGCTAGTAGCTGAAGATGCCGGATGGCGTTTAGCAACAAATTATGCTGTAGGCATGCTATTTTTAAGCCAAGACGAAGCCGAAGCTCAAGCTAGTCGTGAAATTGTTGAAGAAGAGTTAGCGGATGAAACTTTATCAATTTTAGGTTGGCGCGAAGTGCCAATTGATAAAAGTGTGTTGGGTGAAATTGCCCTGTCATCACTACCAAGAATTGAACAAGTCTTTGTTAATGCGCCTGCGGGTTGGACAAAAATTGATTTAGAGCGTCGTTTATATATGGTTAGGCGTCGCATAGAAAAACGTGTGCAAGATGATACGTTTTATGTCTGTAGTTTTTCAAATCAGGTCAATATCTATAAAGGTCTTTGCATGCCTAAAGATTTACCTCGATTTTATTTAGATTTGGCAGATATTCGTATGGAAACAGCAATCTGTTTATTCCATCAACGTTTTTCAACCAATACTGTACCACGTTGGCCACTTGCCCAGCCATTTAGACATTTAGCCCACAATGGTGAAATTAATACTATTGAGGGCAATCGCCAATGGGCCAAAGCGCGATCTTATAAATTTAAAACCCCGCTTATACCTGACTTACAAAATGCCGCGCCATTTGTGAATGTAACGGGTTCAGATTCAAGTTCACTTGATAATATGCTTGAATTATTCCTTGTTGGTGGGATGGATATAGTGCGTGCAATGCGTTTACTTGTTCCGCCAGCATGGCAAAACAATCCAGATATGAATGAAGATCTGCGTGCCTTTTTTGATTTTAACTCTATGCATATGGAACCATGGGATGGTCCAGCAGGCATTGTTATGTCGGATGGTCGTTATGCTGCTTGTAACTTAGATCGTAACGGTCTACGCCCTGCTCGTTATGTTATTACCACAGACAAACTCATTACCTGCGCATCGGAAATCGGTATTTGGGATTACCAACCGGATGAAGTGGTAACTAAAGGGCGCGTCGGTCCGGGCGAATTACTGGTGATTGATACCGAAGAAGGTCGTATTTTACAATCGTCCGAAACTGATAACGATTTACAAAAACGTCACCCATACAAAGAGTGGATGGCTAAGAATGTAAAACGTCTGATTCCAGTTGAAGATCTTCCTGATGATGATATCGGCTCTCGTGATTATGATGATACGTTACTGGCGACTTACCAAAAACAATTTGGTTATAGCAATGAAGAACTTGATCAATGCATTCGCGTTTTAGGTGAAAATGGTCAAGAAGCAACAGGCTCTATGGGCGATGATACGCCATTTGCGGTATTATCAAGCCGTCCTCGCTTAATTTATGATTACTTCCGACAAAAATTTGCGCAAGTAACCAATCCACCTATCGATCCATTGCGTGAAGCGCACGTTATGTCACTTTCTACCAGTATTGGCCGTGAAATGAATGTGTTTGCCGAAGCGGAAGGACAAGCGCATCGTGTGGCATTTAAATATCCAGTTTTAGTGTATTCAGATTTTCAGCAGTTAACGACGTTAGAGTCAAAATACTATAAATCAGAAACGCTTGATATTACTTATGAAATTGATGGTAGCTTACGTGATGCAATTGAACAGCTTTGTGGTGATGCTGAAGCCAAAGTAAAAAATGGCACAGTATTGCTGATTCTATCAGATAAAAATATTGCAGCCGATCGCCTACCCATTCCTGCGCCAATGGCTGTTGGTGCCGTGCAACAACGTTTAGTTGAGAAAAATTTACGTTGCGATGCCAATATTATTGTTGAAACTGCAAGCTGTCGAGATCCACATCAGTTTGCTGTCTTACTAGGCTTTGGCGCAACTGCAATCTATCCATATTTAGCGTATGAAACTTTAGCGCAAATGGTTGATAAAGGTACGATTAATAAAACCTATCGTGAAGCCATACTTAATTATCGTAACGGGATTAATAAAGGTTTATATAAAATCATGTCCAAGATGGGCATTTCGACAGTCGCCTCTTACCGTTGCTCTAAACTGTTTGAAGCAGTTGGCTTACATAAGGATGTGGTAGAACTCTGTTTCCAAGGTGTCACAAGCCGAATTAGTGGTGCTAATTTTGATGATTTTGCTCAAGACCAATTCAACCTATCCAAAAAAGCGTGGTTACGTCGTAAACCATTAGAACAAGGTGGATTACTCAAATTTGTACATGGTGGCGAATACCACGCTTATAATCCAGATGTGGTGCAGTCATTACAAAAAGCTGTAAATAATGGTAGTTATGAAGAGTATAAGCGTTATGCCGATATCGTTAATAATCGACCTGTTGCTACATTACGTGATTTATTAAAACTTAATCCACCAGAAAGTGGGGCTATTGCACTTAATGAAGTCGAACCTGAAGAGGCTTTATTTAAACGTTTTGATTCCGCTGCGATGTCAATTGGCGCGTTAAGTCCTGAAGCGCATGAATCTCTTGCAACCGCAATGAATACGTTAGGTGGTTTTTCAAACTCTGGGGAAGGCGGCGAAGATCCTGCTCGTTATAACAGTATAAAAGTGTCACGCATCAAACAAGTGGCTTCTGGTCGCTTTGGCGTTACACCAGGTTATTTAATGAGTGCGGATGTGATTCAAATTAAAGTGGCACAAGGCGCAAAACCGGGTGAAGGTGGGCAATTGCCGGGTGATAAAGTCACCCCTTATATTGCAAAATTACGTTTTTCTGTGCCGGGGGTGACATTAATTTCACCACCTCCTCACCACGATATTTATTCAATTGAAGATTTGGCACAACTTATTTTTGACCTGAAACAGATCAATCCAACAGCGATGATTTCAGTTAAATTAGTTTCGGAACCGGGTGTTGGAACAATTGCAACAGGGGTTGCTAAAGCTTATGCCGATTTAATCACGATTTCCGGTTACGATGGTGGTACCGGAGCCAGCCCATTAACATCTGTGAAATATGCCGGCTCGCCATGGGAATTAGGTCTGGTTGAAACGCAACAATCGCTTGTTGCTAATGGTTTACGTCACAAAATACGCCTACAAGTTGACGGCGGCCTTAAAACGGGTGTTGATATTGTAAAAGCCGCTATTTTAGGAGCGGAAAGTTTTGGCTTTGGAACGGGGCCAATGGTTGCCTTAGGCTGTAAATATTTACGTATTTGCCATCTTAATAATTGTGCAACCGGCGTTGCGACTCAAGATGAGAAATTACGAAGTGAGCACTATCATGGATTACCTGAAAAAGCGATGAATTATTTCCGCTTCATTGCTCGTGATACGCGTGAAGTTATGGCTGAACTAGGTGTTAGTCGCATCATCGACTTAATTGGTCGTACTGATTTGCTGTTAGAACTCGATGGCATAACAGCTAAACAACAAAAACTTGATTTATCAGGATTACTCAAAACAGCGACACCGCTTGAAGGTAAACCGGTATATTGTATTGAGGATAATAAACCGTTTGACAAAGGACTACTTAATAAAGCGATCATCACCCAAGCACAAGAAGCGGTGGATAATCGTCAAAGCAAAAGTTTCTATTTTGAAATTCAAAATACCGATCGTTCAGTTGGGGCAAGTTTATCCGGCTATATTGCTAAAAAATATGGCGATCAAGGTTTAGTGACCGATCCTATCAACCTTAACTTTAATGGTACAGCCGGTCAAAGCTTTGGAGTATGGAATGCCGGTGGTGTGGATTTAACCCTTACAGGTGATGCTAATGACTATGTTGGTAAAGGCATGGCGGGCGGACGTATAGTCATTCGCCCCCCACAAGGTTCGGCATTTTTAAGCCATGAAGCAACCATTGCCGGTAATACCTGTTTATATGGTGCAACTGGCGGTAAATTATTTGCCGCAGGTCGTGCCGGTGAACGTTTTGCCGTACGTAATTCTGGTGCTATCAGTGTTGTTGAAGGCATCGGTGATAATGGCTGTGAATATATGACAGGCGGGATTGTTTGCGTACTTGGTAAAACTGGGGTTAACTTTGGTGCTGGTATGACTGGTGGATTTGCCTATATTTTAGATGCTGACGGTGATTTTCATAAACGTATCAATAAAGAGTTAGTCGAAATGCTAAATGTTGCTGATTATTCAATACATGAAGAGCACTTACGAGGCTTAATCATGGAGCATGCTCAACTTACTCACTCATCACGCGCTGAAGAAATTTTAGCTAATTGGCAAGATTTTGCTAAACAATTTGTTTTAGTTAAACCTAAATCGAGCGATGTAAAAGCGCTGCTTGGTCATCGTAGTCGTTCATCAGCAGAACTACGCGTTCAAGCACAGTAAGGAGAGCACGCAAATGAGTCAAAATGTTTATCAGTTTATCGATTTACAACGTGTCGATCCGCCAAAAAAACCGTTGAATATTCGTAAAATAGAATTTGTTGAAATTTACGAAGGATTTTCCCCTGCGCAATCTCAAGCCCAAGCCGATCGCTGTTTGGCTTGTGGTAACCCATATTGTGAATGGCGTTGCCCTGTGCATAACTATATTCCGAATTGGCTAAAATTAGTTAACGAAGGTAAAATTTTAGAGGCAGTTGAACTCTCTCATCAAACTAATAGTTTACCGGAAGTTTGTGGCCGTGTTTGCCCTCAAGATCGACTTTGTGAAGGATCATGCACCTTAAACGCAGAGTTTGGCGCTGTTACTATCGGTAATATTGAACGCTATATTACCGATGAAGCCTTTAAAATGGGCTGGAAACCTAACTTAACTAATGTTGAAAAAACCGGATTAAAAGTCGCCATTATTGGTGCGGGTCCTGCAGGACTTGCTTGCGCTGATGTTTTAGTACGTAATGGTGTAACACCGGTAGTTTTTGATCGTCATCCTGAAATTGGTGGGCTATTAACCTTTGGTATTCCTGCATTTAAATTGGATAAGGAAGTATTAATTAACCGTCGTAAAATTTTTACCGAGATGGGAGTTGAGTTTCGTCTAAATACCGAAGTAGGAAAAACAGTTCAATTATCTGAGTTACTTAATGAGTTTGATGCTGTTTTTATTGGAACAGGCACCTATCAATCAATGCGCGCAGGACTTGAAAATGAAGATGCTAACGGCGTTTATGATGCGTTACCATTTTTGATCGCCAATACTAAGCACATAATGCATCATGAACAAACCAAAGATACCCCATACATCGACATGAAAAATAAGCGTGTAGTTGTATTAGGTGGGGGAGATACAGCGATGGATTGTGTCCGCACTTCAATTCGCCAAGGTGCAACTAACGTGACTTGTGCCTATCGTCGGGATGAAGCCAATATGCCGGGTTCTAAACGCGAAGTTAAAAACGCCAAAGAGGAAGGGGTACAATTTCAATTTAATGTACAACCATTAAGTATAGAAATTAGCAATACCGGACACGTTACCGGCGTGAAAATGGTCAGGACTGAATTAGGTGAACCAGATGCTAAAGGCCGCCGCTCACCGGTTATTATTGAAGGTTCAGAATTTGTTCTTCCTGCTGATGCTGTAATTATGGCATTTGGCTTTAAACCCCATGCTATGCCATGGCTAGCCGAACATGGTGTTGATTTTGATGATAAAGGACGGATTATCGCTCCAGAAATGAAAGGTTATCAAACAACCAATGCCAAAATCTTTGCTGGCGGCGATGCAGTACGAGGCTCGGACTTAGTCGTCACTGCTATTAGCGAAGGACGCAAAGCAGCAGAAGGAATTTTAGATTATTTAGAAGTGTGATTGCGTTTTTAGATTAAATCCAAAGATTACCCCCACTTACGCAATGTTAAGTGGGGTTATTTTTTAGCAAAATCTTTAATTATCGGTGTAATCGATAAGGTTCATCCATCGTGACAAAACTGTGTTCTTTTAACGCTGCATTTATCCAATCTTGAATACCTTTAGTATGACAAATCGTTTCAATGTAATTAGCTAAAGTTGAACTTGTCTGAATATGATAATTTTTTAATCTTAAGCATAAAGGTGCATAAAATCCATCAGCTATACTAAAATCACCAAATAAATAGCGATCATTTGATTTGTTAGAAGATAAAAAAGACGTTAATAAATCATCTAAGAACAAGAGCTCTTTTTTAACTTCGGGGTGATCACGTAAAATTATCTGCCCAACTTCTGGCAATTCAGCCTCGATATTCATGGGTAAATAATTTCGAATCGCTTGAAATCCCGAATGCATTTTTGCAACTAAGCTACGAGCCATTGCCCTACGTTTTATATCCGTTGGCCATAGTGCTAAATTGCGATGCTGTTCATCTAAGTATTCACAAATCGCTAAAGAATCAGTAATGACAAGATCGTTATCAACAAGTATCGGAACAGTTCCAAATTTTGAAATGGATGATATCGTAGTTTTAAATATAGAATCTTCATCAAAACTATCGAATTTAACCAATTTTTCAGCAAAGGGAATATCAAAGTATTTCATCACCACCCAAGGCCGCATAGACCACGTAGAGTAGTTTTTATTGCCGATATAAAGTGTGTAATTCATTTTCAGCCATCCTTGGAATAAAGATTAAGTTTAGCTTTAGGCGCTAATCTTACTTAACCTTTTCATTAAGAATCTTAAACAGTACACTTTATGAAGTTATAAATAAACCACATGCGTGCCTTTTTCAGGTTGGAAAGTCGCTTTACCAAACTCATCAAGAAAATAAGCAATATGATCAGTTTTATCACCCAATAAACGCCCTTTCACTTTATTCCAGGTCATTAGCACAATCATTGCATCGGGTTCACAGCAAATCAGCATAGGTTGTTCAAACTCTTCATTATAATAAAACTCGCCACCATATATTTTATGTGCGGTGAGTAATAGGTAGCATCCATACTCTTGAGCAATCATATTTAATTGTTCTTCAGGAATACTAAAGTTTTTTTCGGCAATTTCACTGATAATCATTTCTACAACAGTGATGCTCTTTTCAGAGTAATCAAGCTGATTAATGCTCCATGTTGGACTATGTAATATCGCATTTTGTGCCCATGCTTCTATTTCTTGATACAGTTCGTTTTTTTGTTCAGTCATTTTTATTTACTTCGCTATTTGATTTTTCTAATTGCTTAACACTTTGCCACGCGTCTTCCATTTGTTCAAGTGTTGCATCAACTAAAGCCAGATTTTTTTGTTTTAATAGTGATTCCACTTGTTTAAATCGACGAACAAACTTGTTATTTGCTTTTTGCGCGCAAAGTTCCGATTTAACTTTCAAATGACGTGCTAAATTAACCGTTGCAAAAATCAAATCGCCTAATTCTTCTTCAATTTTTTCTTGTTCAAGTGTTGATTTATTTAGCTCTTGCTCGACTTCAATTAGCTCTTCTTTTACTTTATCTAAGACAGGCTGCAACGCTAACCAATCAAAACCAACAGATGCACAGCGTTTTTGGATTTTCTCAGCTCTCATCAAAGCAGGAAGAGAATTAGGAATATCATCGAGTATCGAGAACTGTGCTCGCTCATTACGCTCTTGTTGTTTGAGCTGCTCCCAATTGGGTTTTGCAGCAGGATTATCTGAAAAGATATGTGGATGACGACGGACTAATTTATCAGCAACCGCATTGCAAATATCATCAAAATTAAACGCCTTTTGTTCGTCAGCCAAATCAGCATAAAAAACAATTTGAAATAACAGATCGCCTAATTCATTTTTCAGTTCTTGCATATCTTGTTGATCGATAGCCTCTAAAACTTCGTAAGTTTCTTCTAAAGTATAAGGCTTTAATGAGGTAAAAGTCTGTACGCGATCCCATTCACAACCATTAATCGGATCACGAAGTTGCTTTGTAATAGCTTGTAGACGCTTTAATCCATTCACGGTAGATATCTCAATTAAATTGATCTAAGCGCATATTGTAATATATTCACAATAAAACAGTTATTATTTTAATATTACTAACCTATTACTACTCAAAATATTCATAATAAATTCAAGCACAATTACACTAAAAAAAATTTAACAAGCAAAAAAAATCCAAATAAGACAAACAAAAACAGATAAACAACAAATAAAGTAAATTTCAGTATATAATGTCGGTATGATAAATCAATTACATTAATAAAAATGAATAACTTACGTGAACTTACATTAAGAGGCACTATTCTAGGTGCCTTTATAACGATTATTTTTACTGCATCTAATGTCTATTTAGGTTTAAAAGTTGGATTAACATTTTCTTCTGCTATTCCAGCAGCCGTTATTTCTATGGCAATATTGAGGCTTTTTTCTGGCTCAACCATTTTAGAAAATAATATGGTGCAAACCCAAGCATCAGCAGCGGGTACCCTGTCTTCAATTATCTTTGTATTACCGGGATTATTAATGATTGGTTACTGGCAAGGTTTTCCGTTTTTACAAACCTTTGCCATATGTGCTGCAGGAGGGATGTTGGGCGTATTATTTTCAATCCCATTGCGTCATGTTATGGTAGTAAAAAGCACACTACCTTATCCCGAAGGAATCGCCGCTGCGGAAATTTTAAAAGCTGGCTCAAAATCAGGGGATAACGATACCAATGAAGGGCTGAAAGATATTTTAGTCGGTGGGGTCATCGCTTCTGTAGTCAGCGTTTGTACCAATGGTTTTCGATTACTATCTGAAAGTATCTCTTATTGGTTTACCGGTGGTAAATCAATCTTTCAATTACCAATGGGTTTTTCGTTAGCTTTACTTAGCGCAGGTTATTTGATTGGTATTATTTCGGGTATTGCTGTGTTAGTTGGGACAATTATTGGTTGGGGATTTGGTATTCCTATTTTAAGTCTTATAACCGATTATGATACTAATGAGCCTTTATCTAAAATTGCTATGGGACTTTGGGCAAAAGACATTCGCTACATTGGTGCGGGTACAATTGCAATTGCTGCAATATGGACATTATTAACATTAATCAAACCAGTTATTGAAGGCTTAAAAATATCATTCAGCACTTTACGTTCTGATGTTTCAGCGAATGATATCGCCGAAACAGATCGCGATCTCTCGCCTAAATCAATCTTTTTGATAATGGGTGGGATACTAATTATCTTAATCGTGACTTTTTATTCATTTATTTCTGGCAGTGGGTTATCAACAGGCGTTGCATGGGCATTAGTATTTTGTGCAGTGCTATTTGCTTTTATTATGGGCTTTTTAGTTGCTGCCGCTTGTGGTTACATGGCTGGACTAGTTGGCTCGTCCGCAAGTCCAATATCAGGCATTGCCATTGTCGCAGCTATTGTAATTTCGCTTATCTTATTAGGTTTAGGTGAAGCCAATGGTATGTTAGCTTCCGTTGAAGGATCCAATTTTGCGACTGCGTTAGCACTATTTACTACCAGTTCAGTTTTAGCCGTTGCTTGTATTTCTAATGATAATTTACAAGATCTTAAAACAGGCTATCTTGTTAAAGCGACCCCTTGGAAACAACAGGTTGCTTTACTCATTGGTTGTGTGGTTGGTGCTATTGTTATCGCGCCTATTCTTGAGATTCTCTATAACGCATATGGTTTTACTGGGGCATTACCACGAGCAGATATGGATCAGTCACAAGTGTTAGCTGCGCCGCAAGCAACCTTAATAACAACTATCGCCAAAGGAATATTCTCTCATCAACTTGATTGGACCATGATTATAATCGGTTTGGCGGTCGGTACAATGATTATCATCATTGATTTAATTTTAGCAAAATCAAAATGTCGCTTCCGTTTACCTGCATTAGCGGTGGGCTTAGGTATCTATTTACCGCCGACCATTACTATGCCAATCTTCGTGGGCACCATACTGTCGTGGTTAATTAAGCGTAGCGCTTATGCTAAAGCAAAAAAACAAAATTTAGATCCTCAAGCGCAATATAAAAAAGTTGATCGTAAAGCGGCGTTAATTGCTTCGGGATTAATTGTGGGTGAAAGTTTAGTTGGTGTGTTATTAGCGGTAGTGATTGTTATCAGTATTGCCAGTGGCGGTAGTGATGCACCACTGGCTATATCGGCTGACTTAGGTACATTACCACAATATTTGGGATTAGCGGTATTTGTGGCGATCTGTTTGTACTTTATTCGTCGATCGTTAACAGCAATCAAACAATCATAATAGAACTAAATAACGTTAAGCCCTTTAGCAATCATAAAGGGCTTTCATTTATCTGAAAGCCTTACCTACCTATCCCTCACATTGATATTGCAATCAATGATTTTCATGGTTATATCAACAATTTGTTGTGCAATTTTAGGCGTTAGATTATAAGGACTCATTACCATCTTGGTCATCCTATTTTGATTTTACTTGAACTTCAATTTTTGCTAGGATAGCGCATTTTATTTTGAATAATAGATCACTATATCATGATTATTTTTGATTCCATCCAAATTCGCCGAGGTGTTAATCTACTATTAGATAATGCTTCCGCTACTATTAATCCTAAACAAAAAGTGGGATTAGTTGGTAAAAATGGTTGTGGAAAATCCACCTTATTTTCGCTAATTAAAGGTGAAATTCAAGCAGATGGTGGTAGCTTGAGCATTCCTGCACAATGGCAACTTGCTTGGGTTAATCAAGAAACACCCGCTTTAGATGTGCCGGCTATTGAGTATGCTATTGATGGGGATCGAGAGTATCGCCAATTAGAACAGAAATTAGCCATTGCTAATCAAGAAAATAATGGTGAACAAATTGCAATTATTCATGAAAAACTCGATACCATTGATGCTTGGTCAATACAGGCAAGAGCTGCAACACTATTACATGGTTTAGGATTTTCTAACGAACAACTTCTGTTACCGGTTAAATCCTATTCGGGCGGTTGGCGAATGCGACTAAATTTGGCACAAGCGTTAATGTGTCGTTCTGATTTACTGCTACTGGACGAACCGACCAATCACCTTGATTTAGATGCTGTAATTTGGCTTGAAAAGTGGTTAAGTAATTATCAAGGTACACTAATTTTAATCTCACATGACCGCGATTTTTTAGATCCGCTAGTGAATAAAATTATTCACATCGAACAAAAGAAATTATTTGAATACACAGGCAATTATTCCTCATTTGAAACACAGCGCTCAGCAAAACTGGCACAACAACAATCATTATACGAAAGCCAACAACAGAAAGTCGCTCATTTGCAAAGTTATATCGACCGTTTTAGAGCTAAAGCAACCAAAGCGAAACAAGCGCAAAGTCGAATTAAAATGCTAGAAAAAATGGAACTGATAGCACCGGCTCATGTGGATAATCCTTTCCATTTTAATTTTAAACCTTCTGAATTTTTACCAAGTCCATTATTGATGATGGATAAAGTGGTTGCCGGCTATGGAGATAAAATTGTCCTTGAAAAAATTAAATTGAATCTTGTGCCAGGCTCAAGAATTGGTTTATTAGGACGCAATGGAGCGGGTAAGTCGACCTTAATTAAATTATTAGCGGGCGAACTACAACCTAAAGAAGGCCATATTAATTTAGCCAAAGGTGTTCAATTAGGCTATTTTGCTCAGCATCAGTTAGAGTATTTGCGTGGTGAAGAATCGCCACTTTGGCACCTAACCAAACTTGCTGATCCTAAAATAACAGAACAAGAACTGCGTAACTATTTAGGTGGTTTTGATTTTCATGGTGATAAAGTCAATGAACCTGTAAAAACATTTTCAGGCGGTGAAAAAGCGCGATTAGTGTTAGCATTAATTGTTTGGCAAAAACCCAATTTATTGTTACTTGATGAACCCACTAACCATTTAGATTTAGATATGCGTCAGGCATTAACCGAGGCGCTTATTGATTTTGAAGGAGCTTTAGTTGTTGTATCACATGATCGTCATCTATTACGTTCAACAACTGATGAGTTTTATTTAGTCCACAATCATAAAGTCGAACCATTTAATGGCGATCTTGATGACTACCAAAAATGGCTTGCTGAAGAACAGAAAGCTGAAAATCAGTCTGAACCCGATCAAGATACGGCTAAAAAAGATAGTGTTCAAAATATTTCTTCGCAAGAGCGCAAAGAACAAAAACGTCGTGAAGCGGAATTAAGATCACAAATGCAGCCAATAAAAAAATTGTTGCAAAAAGAAGAGAAAGTTCTTGAACACCTGACAAAACAATTAAAAGCGATTGAAGAACAATTAGCTGATCCAACTATTTACGAAACAGAAAATAAATCACAATTAACCGAATTATTACTTAAACAGAGCCAACTTAAAGGTGATCAAGAAGAATCAGAGATGAAATGGTTAGATTTACAGCAGCAACTAGAAGATTTTAACTGTGAGGTTTAATATTGTTTTTTGACTTTTATTTTTGCTAATTAACATATAGCCATAATAATCTTTACTAAAAGAGCAACATTGAAACGCATTTTATTGTAAAGGGCTAATTTTGAATATTGTAATAAAAGCAAACTCGCACACAAATATATCCTTGTTTGGTTGCTGTTGACTAAAGCAACCAATACAAAAGCAAATGATGTAAAAGATAAAATAAGATCGCCTTATGAAAGGTAGTCTTATACTTTATCCTTAGTAAAAATAGAAATAGTTAAACAAATCAAATTGTATTGCTAAAAATAATTTATTGAATTTGTCTAGGCAATTTACTCATCTAATACCAACATTCCTTTTCGATGAATTTTTAGATAAAATTCATCGCCGTCTTTTGGCTTTAAATTAAATGGAATTAACTTTTAAAAATAAGATTTAATCATGCCAGTTAACTGAAATCTCATACAAAGACACCCTGCACACTATATTTTCGGCATGATATTTTTGGCAATCTTCAGCTTTTTTGGTCATCAACTCAATAGTTTCTAGTCTAATACCAACAATACACTGTGTTGATTTAAGTTTGATTTGATCTTGGCATTTCAGCTTTTAATCTAAAATTGAAATATAATCATAGTGATAATGTGCTAAAAAAATATTAGCACACCCATAAAATTAGTTTTTGATAAACCTAAATAGTTAGTAGCAAATTCCGTAACATCCCATCATCGGCATAACACAAGTCTAACAACAACAGTCAGGGTAATAATTGATAATAAAAAGTTCGACCTATAACCATTATATGCTTAGCATATTCTAGCACTATGCGGTGCATAAATTACCCCTAAATGCCGCATTAACTCCAACAGCAATACCTAATAAAATTGCGTTAAAAATAACTCGAATAAATAGATCGTTGATAAAATATTAATAAATTGAAACGGTATAAATTTTTCTGTCCATGAACATCGTCAAAATATAGCCGGAGTTGGGTATACGGCACATACTAATATGGTAATTGTTATTATTGTTTTAATGACAAAGCAATCACCTTCCATTCCCTAAAAGCCAGCAAACTTATGCATCATCATCATTTCAAACCAAAAAATATTATTGCATAACCCATACGGGAATAACAAAACCATAAGCTTGTTACAGTCAATACCATACAAAATAATGTATAAATAGCATCAAAATTAAAAATTTGATTTAAAACATAAAGTTAATTACACCATTATGAGCTATAAAAATATTTTTAAGCGAAGATACTTAATGAGAAGAGTAGCTAGTAGAAATATACTAATGAAGTAAAAATAGACAAAAAACTAAATGCAGTACAAATCATATCTGTCGGTGATGAACAAATTCACCTTTATGTTTATCCTATCATTTTATCGAAAGGATAAAACGTTGACGTGGATCCAAACAAGGCTATCTACGTCATTACATTTAAATAGCGAATAAAAAATAGTAATTGTTATTTTTAAGGCAGATTTTTTGCATAAAAAAATCACAGAATAATTTCTGTGATTTTTGTTGTCATTGAATTAAAAATATTCAAATAAATTAGCTTTTTTCTACTTGGCTAAAATCAAGCTCAACAGGTGTTGAACGACCAAAAATAGAAACTGAAACTTTTAGGCGACTTTTTTCGTAATCAACTTCTTCAACCACACCATTAAAGTCAGCAAATGGCCCTTCATTAACACGCACAAGCTCACCCGGTTCAAACAACGTTTTAGGACGAGGTTTGTCACCGACTTGTTGCAAGCGGTTCATAATTGCATCAACTTCACGTTGACTGATCGGTGCTGGTCTATCCGATGTACCACCAATAAAGCCCATAGTTCTTGGTACACTTTTGACCAAATGCCAAGTCGCATCGTTCATTATCATTTCAACTAGTACGTAACCTGGGAAGAATTTACGTTCACTTTTACGGCGTTGACCACTTTTCATCTCAACGACTTCTTCTGTAGGAACTAATACTTCGCCAAATGCGTCTTCCATATTATGTAATTTGATATATTCACGTAATGATTGTGCAACACGCGCTTCATAACCCGAGTAAGCTTGAATGACATACCAACGTTTTTGTTGTGCTTCGCTCATATTAACGTCCTATTGATGTTAAATAAAAGACTATTGAACGGAATAAAGAATCCATTCCCCAAAGTGCTAAGCCGACAATCACAGTAATTGCAGCAATGAGTAAAGTTGTTTGTACGGTCTCTTTACGTGTTGGCCAAACTACCTTTCTTAGCTCTTTTCTAGATTCTTGTAAAAACACATAAAATGCCTTACCTTTATTTGTTGTAAAGGCAATAAATAAAGTTAACAACGAAATTACAACAACCGCAATAATTCGCACGATAGTATTTGGTTGATATATATCATTAGGTCCAGCAAAATAGAAATTCCCCCAGACAATAAACGCAATCAGTACTAGAACTAAACCCCATTTGAATTTGTCTAGATTCGTGTTTGTATCTTGACTCTCGTTACTTACTAGCATATAAAACCTATGATTATGTTATTTATAATAATATCTATTTTCCAAAATGCTCTTTAAAGAAAAACATTTTGCTAAACAGACTAGATAAGAAAGGGTATCAAACGACACCCTTCTTATTGTCGCTAGTGTATAAAATTATTTAATAACTTTAGCAACAACACCCGCACCAACAGTACGGCCACCTTCACGAATCGCAAAACGTAAACCTTCTGCCA